>JBAQBC010000456.1:0-7508 GCA_049286035.1 Xanthobacteraceae bacterium | reverse complement strand
GCGCTACAATGCCGGATAGGCGACTTTCGTTCCTCGGCCGCGGCATGGGCGCGACACGGGGTGCGATATGGGCGCGATACGGGCCGGCAACAGATGGCCGCTCATCATGGTAACGGCGGCGTAATGGGCCGCCGGCGGTGTCAAAACCGCCGACGGCAACGGCAATTGCCGTCAGGCCTGCGAAATAAATTTCGTGTTCAGATAGGCGGCAAGACCCTCGATGCCGCCTTCGCTGCCGTAACCGGATTCCTTGACGCCGCCGAACGGTGTTTCCGGCGTCGAAATTGCAATCGAGTTGACGCCGACCATGCCGGACTGCAGTGCATCGGCGATCATCGTCGCTGTTTGCGTTGAGCCGGTGAACGTGTAGGCCGCTAACCCGAAAGGCAGCGAATTGGCGCGCTCCACGACTTCGTCAAAGCTCTTGAATGTGACGACCGGTGCCAGCGGTCCGAACGGCTCCTGGGTCATGACTTTGCTATCGTCCGGCACATCGGTGATCACCGTCGGCTCGAAAAAGTAGCCCTGATTGCCACGCCGATTGCCGCCGGTGACGATTTTGCCGCCGCGATGCTTGGCGTCGTTGACGAAGCCTTCCATGGTATCGATGCGCCGCGCATTGGCCATCGGGCCCATCGTGTTGCCCTTCTCGAGCCCGTCGCCGAGCTTGATCGCTTTGGCATATTCGGTGAAGCGCGCCAGGAAACGATGGTAGACCGGCTCCTGCACGTAGAACCGCGTCGGTGAAATGCAAACCTGGCCGGCGTTGCGGTATTTGAACGCCGCAATCGTCTCGGCGGATTTCTCGGGATCGGCGTCGGCAAATACCACAACCGGCGAATGACCGCCAAGCTCCATGGTCGCCCGCTTCATGCCTTTGGCGGCGAGGGCCGCGAGATGCTTGCCAACCGGAATGGAGCCGGTGAACGAGATCTTGCGCACGTCGTCCTTGGCGATGAGGTGCTCGGAAATCTCCGACGGCACGCCGAATACCAGATTGAGCACGCCGGCGGGCAATCCCGCATCGGCAAAGCAGCGCACCATTTCGATGCAAGCGCCCGGCGTCTCCTCCGACGCTTTGAGAATGAGCGAACAGCCGGCGGCAAGCGCGCCGCCGATTTTGCGCGCCGGGGTCAGCGTGGGGAAATTCCACGGCGTGAACGCGGCAACGATTCCGACCGGCTCCTGCGTCACGATCTGGCGTACGCCTTTGCCGCGGCCGGGCACAATGCGGCCATAAGCGCGGCGTCCTTCTTCGGCGTACCACTCGATGATGTCGGCCGAGGTGATCACTTCGGCGCGGGCTTCCGGATAGACCTTGCCCTGCTCCTGCACCAGGATCTTCGAGATCGCGTCATAACGTTCGCGCATCAGATCGGCGGCTTTGCGCATGATCTTGGCGCGATCATAAGCAGGCGTTGTCCGCCACACTGCGAAGCCTTTCCTGGCGGCTTCGAGCGCGGCATCAAGATCGGCCTGGCTCGCATGCGGCAAATGCGCGAGCGGTTTTTCGGTTGCTGGATTGATCACGTCCTCGCCGCGGCGGCCGTTGCCGCCGAGCCACTTGCCGTCGATGAAAAGTTCGAGATTGGCGTACATGAGAATCCTCGTTGTGCTTCGGTAGACGACTGCCTGGGCCTGGCTTAAGGCCTCCGCTCGGACGGAGGAATTAGCAGGTTTTGTCGATCGGTTCACCCCGCCCCGGCGCAAACTCTGTTACAGCGCATCTCCGCCGGTTTCGCCGGTGCGAATGCGCAGCGCATGATCGATCGGCGCGACGAATATCTTGCCGTCGCCGATTTCCCCGGTTTTGGCCGCGGTGCTGATCGCCTCCACCACTTTACTCGCATTCTCTTCGGTCACCGCCACCTCGACGCGAATCTTCGGCAAGAAATTCACGGCGTATTCGGCGCCGCGATAGATTTCAGTATGGCCTTTCTGCCGTCCGTAGCCCTTCACTTCAGTCACCGTCATGCCGTCAATGCCGAGCGCGAGCAGAGCATCGCGCACTTCCTCGAGCTTGAACGGCTTGATGATGGCGGTGACCAGTTTCATGGCATTCCCCGGCTCGCGGCGAGACGCTGCATTCCGTTGTGCGCGATTGGCATCGGTTTGCTGCCCGCAGATGAAGCCATTGTCTTGCTCAGCGCCCGCCGCGTCCAGTGGTCCGATGACCGCGCCGTTGTCGCAACAGCCCTTCCTGGGCGACCGACGCCACCAGCGTACCGTCGCTTGCGAAGATCAGGCCCCGCGCAAAGCCGCGGGAACCGGCCAGGCTCGGACTGTCCTGGGCGTAGAGCAGCCATTCATCGGCGCGGAATGGACGATGGAACCACATCGCATGATCGAGGCTCGCGGCCATGATGTCGTCGCTGAGAACGGTGCGGCCGTGGGCGATAAGCGCGGCGTCCAGCAAGGTCATGTCGGAAGCATAGGCCAGCACGCATTGATGGATCGCCGGCTCGTCGGGCAGCCGACCGGTGGTGCGCACCCAGACGTGAAAGCGGTCGCCGGCGAGCTTCTCGCCGGCATAGCGATTGTACTCGACCGGCCGCAGCTCGATCGGCCGCTCGCGCTCGTAGTAGCGGCGCACGGCCTCCGGCATCAGCGGGGTCATCCGCTTCCTGAACTCCGCTTCGGTCGGTAACTCGTCCGGCTTCGGCACATCCGGCATCGCAAATTGATGCGACAGATCGCTTTCCTCGACGTGAAACGACACCGACATCGAGAAAATCGCATGACCGTGCTGGATTGCGACCACGCCCCGCGTAGTGAAGCTGCGGCCGTCGCGAATACGGTCCACTTCATAGATGATCGGCACTTTCGGATCGCCGCCGATCAGGAAATAGGCGTGCAGCGAATGCGGCGGCCGCGCCGTGACGTCGTCGACGGTACGGCACGCCGCCACCAGCGCCTGCCCGAGCACCTGGCCCCCGAACACGCGCTGCCAACTCGATTGCGGGGAGCGCCCGCGAAACAGATTCACTTCGAGCGGCTCGAGGTCGAGGATCCCGATCAAATCCTGAACGGCGGAAGCCATGGTGTCTCCGGCGGCTGGTATTGCTGTTTTGGGCAGCAGCGAGGCGTGCGATCGTGAGCCCTGGTTGCATACGGGATCGGTCGCCGGGTCAAGCCCGTCATTTATCAAGCCCGTCATTAACGATCGCCACGGAGCAAATCTGTTAGACTGGAATTGATAGTGCAGGGCGAGCGGTTGGCCCGCGGATTTGGCAATCGGTTTTTGTATATCGGTTCTGTGTCATGGCGCGTCCTGATGTCGATGTTCTGATTGCCGGCGGCGGCTTCGCCGGGCTCACCCTCGCCATAGCTTTGCGCCAGGCGCTCGGCGATCGCTTCGCCGTTGCCGTCGCCGATCCAGGCCTTGGTCGCGCCGCGGCCGCCACTGACGAACGCGCCTCCGCGATCGTTGCCTCGGTGCGCCGGTTGTTCGAGACACTTGGCGTTTGGCAGCGCGTCGCCGCCGACGCGCAGCCGATTCTCGACATGGTGGTCACCGACAGCCGGCTCCGCGACGCGGTGCGGCCGACTTTTCTCACTTTCGCCGGCGAGGTCGAGCCGGGCGAACCCTTCGCCCACATGATCGAGAACAGGGTTCTTGTTGATGCGCTCACGACCGAGGCGCGCGAGCTTGGCATCGATCTGCGACGCGCTGCGGTGACGGATTTCACCGTTGTCGCCCCAGGCGACGATAACGCGTCGGCGGATCGCCGCTGCATTGAGGCGCGATTGAGCGACGCCAAGGCGCTGAGCGCGCGTCTTCTCGTCGCCGCCGACGGCGCGCGGTCGACCATCCGCGGCAAAGCGGGAATCGCTACGCATGGTTGGAGCTACGGCCAGTCGGCCATCGTCGTAAACGTGGCGCATGCGCGCGATCATCGGGGACGCGCCGAGGAGCATTTTCTGCCCGCCGGCCCGTTCGCGATTTTACCGCTCAAGGGAAACCGCGCCTCGATCGTCTGGACCGAAACCACGGCGGAGGCCGAGCGCATCATGGCCTTGCCGGAAGCGGAATTTGATACCGAACTCGAACAACGGTTCAAGCTGCATCTCGGCGAGATCAAAGTGATCGGCAAGCGGCGCGCGCACCCGCTTGGTTTCTTTGTCGCCCGCTCCTTTATTGCCGAGCGCATTGCGCTCATTGGCGACGCCGCGCATCTGATCCACCCGATCGCCGGCCAAGGTCTCAATATGGGACTAAAGGACGTCGCCGCGCTCGCCGAGGTCATCGTCGATGCGGCGCGCCTTGGGCTCGATCCGGGTGCGCTCGATGTGCTCGAACGCTATCAGCGCTGGCGGCGCTTCGACACGATGGCGATGGGCGTTGCCACTGACGGCCTCAACCGGCTGTTCTCCAACCGTTCGGACGTGTTGCGGCTTGTCCGCGATGTCGGCCTTGGCCTGGTCGATCGCCTTCCCGCGCTCAAGCGGCTGTTCATTCGCGAGGCGGCAGGGCTGGTCGGCGAAGTCCCGAAATTGCTGCGCGGCGAAACGCTCTAAATTGCTTCTTAATTGCAATGCGCCGCAATTTGCGCTTGCCGCGGCTGGGCTTGTTCCGGCCATTAATGGCTTTACTCTTTGCCTTATCTGACGCGCGGTGCCCGGCACGCAGCCGGGCGGCAATCGCTTCCGGAAAAACATGGCGTTGAACCATATTGCGGTCCTTGGTGGCGGCGCCTGGGGCACGGCTTTGGCATTGACCTGCGCGCGCGCCGGACGAAGCGTCACGCTGTGGGAGCACGACGCCGCCAATGCCGAACGGCTCAAGAAAAAGCGCGAGAGCGTGTTTCTGCCCGGCATCGCGCTCGACCAGCGCATCGTCGTTGCCGGCGATCTCGCCGAAGCCGCCCGCGCCGAAGCAATCCTCCTGGTGGTGCCAGCGCAGGCGGTCCGCGGCGTAATGCAGGCACTGGCGCCGCACCTTGCGCAGCGCACGCCTGTGATCGTCTGCGCCAAGGGTATCGAACGGGGCAGCAAGAAATTCATGACCGAAGTCATCGCCGAAGGCGCGCCCAAGGCGAGCGCGGCGATTTTGTCCGGACCAAGCTTTGCCGCCGATGTGGCGCGCGGCATGCCGACTGCCGTCACGCTTGCGGCGGCGGATGGCAAGCTCGCCGGCGAGCTGGCGCAAGCGGTCGGCTCAGCCACATTCCGTCCTTATCATTCGAGCGATGTCCGCGGGGTCGAGATCGGCGGCGCGGCGAAAAACGTGCTCGCGATCGCAGCCGGCGTGGTCACCGGCCGCGAGCTCGGCGCGAGTGCGCTCGCGGCGCTGACCACGCGCGGCTTTGCCGAGCTCATACGCTTCGGCAAGGCCTATGGCGCAAGGCCGGAGACCATGATGGGCCTGTCCGGCTTGGGCGACCTCCTTTTGACATGCTCGAGCCCGCAGTCGCGCAATTTCACCTTCGGCATCAAGCTCGGCCGCGGCGAGCGGCCGGACTCCATTCACGCTGGGCTCGCCGAGGGCGTGTTCACGGCGCCGGTCCTTCTTGAAATGGCGCGCGATCGCGCGGTCGACATGCCGATCTCGGCCGCGGTCGCTGCCTTGCTTGCTGGCAAAATGACGGTCGACGCGGCGATCGAATCGCTTTTGACCCGGCCATTCAAGGCCGAGGCATAGCTGGCGCCGGAGCAAGACAAACGTTGGGAGCCACGAACATGGCCTATTGGCTGATGAAAACCGAGCCGGAAGAATTTTCCTGGAACGATCAGGTCAAGCGCGGCGGCAAAGGCGAGCCGTGGAGCGGCGTGCGCAACTTCATCGCGCGCCGCAATCTCAAGGAAATGAAAAAGGGCGAGAAGTTTTTCTTCTATCACACCGGCGACGAGAAGCAGATCGTCGGCATCGGCGAAATCATTCGCGAGGCCTATCCCGACCCCACCGCGAAGAAAGGCGAGCCCTGGGTCGCCGTGACCACCGGCGCGATCGAAGCTCTGCCCAAGCCGGTGACGCTCGCCGCGGTCAAGGCCGAGCCGAAGCTCAAGGACATGGCCCTCGCCAAATATGCCCGGCTTTCGGTCCAGCCGGTGACCGACAGCCAATGGAAGCTCATCTGCAAGATGGGCGGATTGTAGGGGGCGCTGCCTGCAGGAGCGCCTGATTCACGCGGCGGCGTGGGCGGCCATTGAGCCTTGTCCGTTCTCAATCCGCCGTCGCATAATGCGGCGGGAAAACGCCTATCAATAATACCCGCGCGTGAGCGGAGGAGAGCGAGATGTCCGAGAAGATTTACAATGTGCCCGCCGAATGGACGAAACGCGCTTTCATCAACGAATCCCAATACCGGAAAATGTACGAGCGCTCGCTCGCCGATCCGAACGGGTTTTGGGCCGAAGAGGCCAAGCGCATCCATTGGATGAAGCCGTTCAGCAAGGTCAAAAACACCTCTTTCAACAAGCCCAACATTTTCATCAAGTGGTTCGAGGATGGCGTCACCAATGCCGCCTACAACTGCATCGATCGTCATCTGCACAGCCACGGGAACCAGACCGCCATCATTTGGGAAGGCGACGATCCGAAACAATCAAAGCACATTACCTACAAAGAGCTTCACGACGAGGTTTGCCGTTTCGCCAATATTCTGCGCACCCGCAACGTCAAAAAGGGCGACCGCGTCACGATCTATTTGCCGATGATTCCAGAAGCTGCTTACGCGATGCTCGCCTGCGCGCGCATCGGCGCCATCCATTCGGTGGTGTTCGGCGGCTTCTCACCGGATTCGCTCGCCGGGCGCATCGAGGATTGCAAATCCACAGTCGTCATCACCGCGGATGAGGGCGTCCGCGGCGGCCGCAAAATTCCGCTGAAAGCCAATACCGACGCGGCAATCGCCAAGGTCGGCGGGGTCGATTACGTGATCGTCGTCAAGCACACCGGCGCGCCGGTCGACATGGATCCGGTGCGCGACGTCTGGTACCACGAGGCCAAGGAGGTGGTGACGGCGGAGTGCCCTTGCGAGCACATGAACGCCGAAGACCCGCTGTTCATCCTCTACACGTCGGGATCGACCGGACGGCCGAAAGGCGTGCTGCACACCACCGCGGGCTATCTCATCTATACCGCGATCACGCACCAATACGTTTTCGATTATCACGAGGGCGACATCTATTGGTGCACCGCGGACGTCGGTTGGGTCACCGGTCACAGCTACATCGTCTATGGTCCGCTCGCGAACGGCGCCATCACGCTGATGTTCGAAGGCGTGCCGAACTATCCGTCAACGTCACGCTTCTGGGAAGTCATCGACAAGCACAAGGTCAACACCTTCTACACGGCGCCGACCGCTATCCGCGCGCTGATGCAAGCCGGCGATGCGCCGGTGAAGAAGACCTCACGCGCGTCGTTGCGGCTTCTCGGCACCGTCGGGGAGCCGATCAATCCGGAAGCCTGGGAATGGTATCACCGCGTTGTCGGCGACGGCCACTGCCCGATCGTCGACACCTGGTGGCAGACCGAGACCGGCGGCATTTTGATCACGCCGCTTCCC
>JBAQBC010000455.1:0-19580 GCA_049286035.1 Xanthobacteraceae bacterium | reverse complement strand
CGGCGTTGCCGCCGCGAGCAGCACCGCGTCATGGCCGAAGCGATGACCGCGAAGCGGCTGCCGCAACGTGAGCTTGCCGCCGAGAAGCGCGTCTTCGCTGGTCGAGTCCGCCGCGGCGGTCATCAGCGGCTATCGGGACGCAGCTCGTGGCCGAAGCCGGCGTCCTCGAGCAGACGGCGCGCCATATTGAGTTCGTCCTCGCCGACCAGGATGCGGCGTGGAAAGATGCCAATCGAGCCTTCCAGCACGCTCATATTCTGATCCACCACGAAATGCTTGATGCGCGCGCTATTAAGCAGCGCTTCAATGGCCGAAATCAGCACGGCGTCAGTGGTACGAACGAGTTCGCGCATGATCAGCCCTGCTGCGTCGCCGGCACCGGCGGTAGAGGGGGGCGCTTAGACGAGGCAACTATGAGCGACATGTTTGAGCGAGCTGTTTGAGCGACCTGACGGCGACATGGCAGCAATCATGACGCAACGTGCTCCCCTCCCGAGCGCCGAAGCGGCGCTGGCACTCGAGCGCGCGTCAATCTATATACGCGCGTGTTACCTTCCCACTATGATACGACCATAGCCTTTCTGCCGGTCCGGACCTATCGGAGAAATGACTGAAATGGCGGTCATCGTACCATTCGAAAGCGCGCGTGAGCCATCGATCGATCCGTTGGTCGATCTGGTTGCCGCTGACATGGAACGCGTCAACACCACCATCATCGCGCGCACCGGCTCGGAAGTGACGATGATTCCCGAAGTCGCCAATCATCTGATCAATTCCGGCGGCAAACGGCTGCGCCCGATGCTGACGCTGGCTTTATCGCGGCTCGCCGGTTATGGCGGCGATGGCCATATCAAGCTCGCGGCTGCGGTCGAATTCATGCACACGGCAACGCTGCTCCACGACGACGTGGTCGACGAAAGCGAGCTGCGGCGCGGGCGGATGGCGGCGCGGATGCTGTGGGGCAACGAGGCGAGCGTCCTGGTTGGCGATTTTCTGCTCGGTCAGGCTTTCAAAATGATGGTCGAAGTCGGCAGCCTCAAAGCATTGGAGATTCTTTCCGCTGCCGCCGCGGTGATCGCCGAAGGCGAGGTCATGCAGCTCGCCGCAGCGAAAAACACCGCGACCACCGAGGATGAATATATCGCGGTGATCCGCGCCAAGACCGCGGAACTGTTCGCCGCCGCCTGCGAGGTCGGCCCAGCCATATCCGGACGGCAGAAGGCCGAGCAGGCGGCAAGCCGCTCCTACGGAATGAATCTGGGCATCACGTTTCAGCTCGTCGACGATGCGCTCGACTATGGCGGCGTGTCGTCGCGGCTTGGCAAGAACATCGGCGACGATTTTCGCGAAGGCAAGATTACCTTGCCGGTGGTGCTCGCGTTCCGCCGCGGCAGCGATGCCGAACGTGAATTTTGGCGGCGCACGCTCGAGCGCGGCGAAGCGACCGATGCCGATCTCGATCACGCCATCGGATTGATGGTCAAGCATCGCGCCATCGAGGACACGATCGGGCGTGCTCACCACTACGGGGCAATCGCGCGCGACGCGCTGGCGCTGTTTCCCGATTCAAAAATGAAGGCGGCGCTGGCCGAGACCGTCGACTTCTGCATCGCGCGCAAGCATTAAAGCGTAAAGCCATTTCGCATTAGCGGAGCCGTGAGGCACGCGTTCAATCATTGCAATCGGATCAACGCCAGCCCACAGGCAATCAACGCGGCCGCCACGATGCGCGCGGCGCGCAGCGGCTCCTTGAGCACGAGAATGGCGATGATGGCGCCGAACAGAACGCTCGTCTCGCGCAAGCTGGCAACAATTGCGATCGGCGCGAGAGTCATGGCCCAGAGTACGATGCCATAGGACAGCGCCTGCAGGGCGCCGCCGACAAGCCCGCGCAGCCAGAACCGGCGCACTGTTGCGTTCACGCCCTTCCAATCGCGCCGCAGCCCATAGGGCACCAGCACCGCCGCGTTGGCCACCAGCAACCAGAGCACATAGGACTGGGGATTTTGCGATACACGGGCCCCGATTCCGTCCGTGACCGAATAGGCGCAGATCGCAAGCGCGGTCAAAAGCGCATAACCGACGGCGCGGCGGTCGAGCTGCATGATGTCGCGACCGCCGCGCGCCGATAGGAGCAACACGCCGACGCCGAGCGTGACGATGCCGATCCACCCGCGCAGGCTCAACTGCTCGCCGATTAAAACGGCGCTGGCGATTGCGGTCATCAGGGGCGCGGAGCCACGGGCGAGTGGATAGACCTGGCCGAGATCGCCGAAGCGGTAGCTCTCGATCAAGGCCGCGAAATAGAGAAGATGAATAACGGCCGAGCCAATAAGCCACGGCCATGCCGCGGATGCCGGCACGCCGGCAAATGGCAAACCGACGACGCTGACCGCGGCGGCACCGATGGCAATCAATATGGTGGTGGATAAGGGATCGAGGCCGACCTTGATCAGCGCGTTCCACCCCGCGTGACAGGCGGCGGCGAACAGGACGGCGGCGAATACCAAGCTTGCCATGCGGTGAGCCTACAAATGCTGTGCGATTTGAGTCATTCGTCGTGCGACTGATTGGCGAGCGGATTTGTTTACGCAAGGTTTCGCTTGCGCGCGACCGCGCCGCGCAAATTGCGCCTTTCAACCATTTTGGAACGCGAGCAGAACCCCGCCGATGGCGCTGACAACCACGACCACGAGCGGCGGCGCGCGCCATGCCGTGAGCAGCACAAAGCCGACGAGCGCGACGGCAAAGTCGCCGGGGGCCTGGACCGAACTGGTCCATACCGGATTGTAGAGCGCCGCGCCGAGCAGACCGACGACGGCGGCGTTGACGCCACGCATCATCGCTTGCGCGCCGGTTTTCTGGCGAAGCGCGTCCCAGAACGGAAGCGCGCCTAACAGCACCAGAATTCCGGGAAGAAAAATGCCGATCAGGCCCAAGACCGCGCCTGCCACTCCATGCGGCGACGGGTTGGCGACAGCGCCAAGATAAGCGGCGAAGGTAAAAAGCGGCCCCGGAACCGCTTGCGCGGCGCCATAGCCGGCAAGGAACGCATCGTCGCTCACCCAACCGGGCGTCACGAATGCTTCCCGCAGAAGCGGCAGCACTACGTGGCCGCCGCCGAAGACCAGCGCGCCGGAGCGGTAAAATGCGTCGAACAATGCCGCGCCGGAGCCAGCTCCCAGATGGCGCAGGAACGGAAGGCCGCTCAGCAACGCGAAAAAAACGATCAACGCCGCTATTCCCACCTTGCGCGAGACCGGCACAACAACATGGCCAGGGTCATGGCCAGGGTCATGGCCAGCTTGATGGCCAGGTTCGCTCGGCTGCCAATTGCGGCACAGCCACAAGCCAGCGGCGGCGCCAAATACGATCGCGCCGATCTGAGCAATCGACGTGCCGCTAAATAAGATGATCAGTGACGCGATCGCCGCGATCGACGCTCGCGCGCGGTCAGGGCAGAGCGTCCGCGCCATGCCCCAGACGGCTTGCGCCACGATGGCCACGGCAACGAGCTTGAGCCCGTGAAGCAAGCCCGTGCCGATCGCGCCATGAAGATTTCCGGCGCCGTAGGCAAACAGAAGGAGCAGGATCGCCGACGGCAAAGTAAAGCCGGTCCATGCCGCCGCGGCGCCGAGATAACCGGCGCGCATGAGGCCGATGGAGAAGCCGACCTGGCTCGATGCCGGCCCGGGCAAAAACTGACAAAGCGCCACGAGATCGGCGTAGGCCTGTTCGCCGAGCCAGTGCCGGCGCACGACAAACTCGTCACGGAAATAGCCGATATGAGCGATCGGCCCGCCGAAACAGCTTAGTCCGAGTTTGAGGAAAATGAGCAGTACTTCGCCGGGCGAACCCGCCCGTTTAGCGATAATCATCGGAAAGCCAAATCCGTTCCGCGCCCGCTTTCGGTATTTATGTAACCGGGATTAAGTGCGCGACGACAGGGCAAAAAAGAAGCGCCCCCCGAGGGGCGGCGCTCTTCAGCGTCAACGAAGGCTAGCACGCCGGGTATGGGTTATACCCACACCGACGACCATAGTAGTTGTAGTAACCGTAACCGGCGGCGCCGGCCGCCGCCGCACCGTAATAGGCTCGCCGATGTACGCGGCGATTGACGCCAGCGACGCTCATCGGGGTGAGCGGCCGACCAAGTCTCGCGTCCGCGGTATCGACCGCCAACGATGGTGTCTTCGTGGGCGACCAATCGACCGTGACGGGGGCCGAGCATAACAGTCCGGTGGCAACAACGAAGCCGAGTGCGCTGAGCTTTTTCATGACCGTTTACTCCATCACACCCTCGGCTCAAAACTAGGAGCTGTTCGGCCGCCACGACTTTGATTCGGGTCAAACTGCGTTTCACAGATTGGCGGCGGACAAGCGTTTCTTCAGTGCCATAGTCGACCTAAGCTTGGTCGACCTAAGCTTGCTGGTCGACACATCAGCCGCTTTCGACGCCGCAAAAAATCCAAGAAAGAGCCAATCTCATGCTGCAGGATCGATTTGTACCGCCAGGGGGAGCGTTTACGCGCAGCGTTCCGATTCGCTTTTCGCATTGCGATCCGGCCGGCATCGTCTACTTCCCGCACTACTTCGACATGTTCAACGGTCTGATCGAAGACTGGTACGGACAGGAGCTCGGCTACGATTATGCCGAGCTGATCACCGGCCAAAGGTACGGATTTCCATTTGTTCACCTCGAATGCGACTTCAAGATTCCGAGCCGCATCGGCGAAGTGATCGATCTGACGTTACTGATCGAGGATATCGGCCGCTCCTCGCTTGCGATCGCCATTGTCTGTCACCGCGACAATATCGAGCGGCTGCGTGCGCGCATGGTCACGGCGATGATGTCGCTGGACACGAAGAGGGCGGTGGCGATACCGCAGGGCTTGCGTGAGGCAATCGAAGCTTATTGCCAGCGGACGGCCGATCGCGCTGGCGAGAGCCGTTAGTGCGCGAAGCTTAACCGACGCCGCCGTGCCGACAGGCGGCAAGAAAGAAAGCGATGCTGCGCGCCACATGGGGCCCGATCTCGGCCCGCAGCGCTTTGAGCTTTTCGCCGAACAGCGCCCGCATGATCATTGGCTTGAAAACCAAATCCATGAAAAATTGCGTGGTCGCCGCAAGCCGTTCCGGAGCGAAGGCAGGCAGCCCGCCGAGCCCGTCAGATTGCGCCACATCGCTCAACAGCCGCCCGACGGTGTCCTCGCCGCACCGGCGCGCCATGCCATGAACGCTGTTGGCCAGATCCGGAAACCGATGCGCCTCGGAAATCCCGACGCGCATCAAATCGACGGTGTCGCCAGCCAAAGCCCACTCCAACAGGGTCGCACCCAAATTGGTCAGGCGCTGTTCGACGGTCGTGCCTACCGGTACGTGGCCGGCGAATCTGCCGGTCACAGTCGCAACGTTGCGCATCACGACGGCGGTAAAGAGCGCCACCTTGTTGGGGAAGCGCGCATAGATGGTCGGCTTGCCGGCGCGGGCCATGGCGGCGATCTCGTCGATGCTGGCGCCGGCAAGGCCGCGTTCAAGAAACGCGCGGCGCGCCGCATCCAGGATGCGCTCGTCTACCTCGCCGACAAGTTCCCGGCGCGGACGGCCGCTGCGCACCGCGGGCCGCTGCCGGGTTCGCTTTTCCTTGACTGAAACCGTGCCCGCCGTGCCCATTGATTTGACCTCATCGCGCTTTGCATCGCCCGTGTATCGCGCCGGCGGCCGGGCCCTTTTCCGCCAAAGCTTCCCGGGGTAGCCGCTAAGGCTTGCCAGCGCCTCAACAATTTAACACAGGACGCGCCGCAAGTAAAGAAACGAAACGGTACCGTATAAATTCCTTGACGCCGTCTCAAAGCATGATTAAAACGATACCGTGTCGTTCTGTTACCTAATGACCGTTTGAGGAACCTGCAATGGACGGATGGAGAGAATTGTCAATCGACGAAATGCTGGCTGATCCCATTGTCGGCGCGCTGATGGCCGCTGACGGCGTCGTCCCGGACCAGTTGAGGGCGCTGTTACGGTCGGTCGCGGAAGCGATCGGGCAGCACAACCCGGCCGGAGCCCCAGGGAAAGCCCTCGCCTGCCTCGCCTCGCTTTTTGGCGCGACGCTATGCGCGCGCGACTTCCCCCGGGCCGCGAACCGCGGCCGCGGCAATGTTCGGAGAGCCCGAATAACCCCTGCAGACTATTCGAGCTTATCGATCGCGCCGCTCGGGACCACGCCTAACGTCGAACCGCAATGTCCTGCCAGGAGCTGAGCAATGACCCTGCAGGCGGAACTCGATCGCGCCGAGCAATCGGTCCTCGAATATTCCGAGCCGCGATCCGCGCGAGCCTGGTCGCGGTTCTCCGCCGACAACGAAGCACTGTCGGCGGACGCCGGCACTAAATTTGTCCGCGCGCGAATGCCGGCGCCGCAACAGGAGCCCCAACGCGAGTCCTCCCCCGAACGCCGCATTATCGATTCTCCGTCTGTGCACGACGATAGCGATGCGGATCAGGACGAACCCGGAGCAAACCGCCGGGCCGGATTCCTGAAGCGGCATTGGCGCGCATCGGCGCTGGCACTGCCATTGGTTTTAGCGGCGGCGGGCGGCGGCTATCTCTACTGGGATTACGCGAGCCACTTCCAGTCAACCGACGACGCCTTCATCGCGGCGCGCGCCTTTTCGATCGCGCCGAAGGTCTCCGGCTACATCACGGCAGTGCCGGTCACCGACAACCAGCACGTCGCCGCCGGCGGCGTGATCGCGCGCATCGACGATCGCGATTACCGCGTCGCGCTCGATCAGGCCAAGGCCCAGCTGGCGCATGACCAGGCGCTGCTCGAACAGGCAAAGACCAATCTCGGCCGCTATCAATACCTCGTCCAGCGCAACGCGATCGCCCAGCAACAGGCCGACGATCAGGGCTACCTCGTCGCGCAGAACGAGAGCACGCTGGCGCTCGATCAGGCGAAAGTGGACGCGGCGCAGCTTGATCTTTCCCACACCACGATCACCGCGGCCGAGCCGGGGCGCGTCGTCAGCCTCACCGCTGCGGTCGGCCAATTCGCGCAGGCCGGCACCGCTTTGACCATGTTCGTCCCCGACGAAATCTGGATCACCGCGAATTTCAAGGAGACGCAGCTCGACGCGATGCGGCCGGGACAGCCGGTGACGCTGGCGATCGACGCCTATCCGGACCGCGGCATCCGCGGCCACCTCGCCAGCGTCCAGCCGGGATCGGGCACGGCCTTTTCGCTCTTACCGGCGCAAAATGCCACCGGCAACTACGTCAAGATCGTGCAGCGGGTGCCGGTCAAGATCGTTATTGACGCTCCGCCGGCCGACGTCGCGCTCGGTCCCGGCATGTCGGTGGTCCCGACCGTGCGCATCGATCCCACACCGTCGCTCTATGAGCGGTTGAGGGCATGGCTGTGAGCGCTGCCGGCAGCCGAACGGGTGCTTCCGTCGCCAATGCGAGCAGCAATCCGTGGCTGATCGCGGTCCTGGTTGCATTCGCCGCGTTCATGGAAGTGCTCGACACCACCATCGCCAATGTGGCGTTGCCCTACATCGCCGGCGGGCTCGGCGTCAGCGAGGACGAAGCCTCCTGGGTGGTGACGACCTATCTCGTCGCCAATGCCGTCAGCCTGACGGGTTCGAGCTATTTCGCGCAGCGCCTTGGCCGCAAGCCTTTCTTCCTCATTTGCCTGGCGCTGTTCACCGTAAGCTCGGTGCTGTGCGGTTTCGCGCCCAACCTGCAATCGTTGCTGCTGTTCCGCATCATGCAAGGACTGGGCGGCGGCGGCATGGTTCCGGTGTCGCAGTCGATCCTCGCCGGCGCATTTCCACCCGAAAAGCGCGGCCAGGGTTTTGCGCTGTTCGGCATCGCCGTGGTCGTGGCGCCAGTCGTCGGACCTACACTCGGCGGCTGGATCGCCGATAATTTCTCCTGGCAGTGGTGCTTCCTGATTAACGGCCCGGTGGGCGTGGTCGCGCTCGGGCTCATTGGCACGCTGTTGCGCGAATCAAGTGCCGCGCTCGCCGAGCGCGCGCGCTTGCTGCAGCAAGGCCGCGCCTTTGATCTGGTTGGCTTCGTACTGGTCGCAACCTTTCTTGGCGCACTCGAGATCGCGCTTGATCGCGGCCTCGAAGACGACTGGTTTGCCTCGACCTTCATTATCGTCGCGATGGCGATTTGCGTGCTGGCATTCGTGCTGATGATCCCGTGGGAACTCAGCCGCCGCAATCCAATGATCGACGTGCGCATGGTGGCGACACGCCAGTTCGGCGCGTCTTTCCTGGTCATGCTGGGCGCTGGCGCCATCCTGCTCGCGACCACGCAATACCTGCCGCAACTCGTGCAGCAGAATTTCGGCTACACCGCCACCTGGGCCGGCCTCGTGCTCACGCCCGGCGGCGTCGTAACCGTGTTCATGATGCCGCTGGTCGGCCAGCTTACCGGCAAGGTACAGCCCCGCTACCTGATCGCGGCCGGCGCCGCGATCTGCGCGTTTGCGATGTACGACATGACCAAGATCAACGGCGATCTGGGGTTCTGGTTCTTTGCTACCTCGCGCATCTATGTCGGCATCGGGCTGCCGCTGGTCTTCCTGCCGATCATCGCCGCCTCCTACGACGGGGTAGCGCCCGGCAGAACCGACATGGCCTCGGCCCTGATCAACGTGGCGCGCAACACCGGCGGCTCGATCGGCATCTCGCTCGCCAACAATGTGCTCGCGCATCGCGAGCAGTTTCATCAGAGCAGGCTCGTCGAACTCGCAAATCCATCAACCAGCCAATATCAGAACACGCTGAAGCAGCTGATGGATTATTTCGCCGCCCACGGCAGTTCGCTCGCCCAAGCCCAGCAGCAGGCTTTCGCCTGGATCGGCCAGCAGGTGCAGACGCAAGCGAGTTACCTCGCTTATGTCGACGTGTTCTGGACGCTGGCGCTGATCTCGCTCGCCGCCGTCCCGCTCGCCCTCACGCTGCGCAAAGTCAAGCTCGGCGGACAGGCCGCACTTGCGCACTGATTCAAGAAAGAGGAGGATCAGATGAGCTATCAGATCGTTTTTTGGAGCACGGTCGTCTGGATCGCCGTCTGCGTTGCGCCGTATGTTTACGCCCTCAACGATCTGATTACCTGGCGATAACATCCAAAGATGCGCAGCCGGGCCGGAAAACGTGGCAATGGCGCAACGGCGAAGCCGCCAGCGAGTCCCATTCGATGCCAAGTGGAGTTGCTGTCATGGATGCTCATGTAAAATCGCATGCCACGCAGGCCAAAATCCCGCGCTCACTCCTTTGAAGTCGTCGCCCTGGTGCTACAGGGCGGCGGCGCGCTCGGCGCCTTTCAGGCCGGCGTCTACGAAGCGTTGAGCGAGCAAAGCCTCCATCCCAACTGGATCGCGGGAGTATCCATTGGCGCGATCAACGCCGCGATTATCGCCGGCAATTCTGAAAATACGCGGGTCGACCGGCTGCAAGAGTTCTGGAAGCGGGTTACCGCTGAGACACCATGGTCGTGGCTTGATGGCGCGAGCTTCGGGTTTACCAAGAGCGATCAGGCGCGGAACTTTCTCAATAAATTCAGCGCGACCCAGGCGCTCGCAGGCGGCGCCGCGGGATTCTTTGCCGCTCGCCCGATAAATCCGTGGCTGCACCCGGACGGGACCATCGAGGCGACCAGCTTTTACAATACCAATGAGCTCAAAGCGACCTTGGAGCGGCTGGTGGACTTCGACCGGATCAATGCCGGCGCAACCCGCTTCAGCGTCGGCGCGGTGAATGTCAGGACCGGTAATTTTGTCTATTTCGACAACACCACGCACACCATCCGCCCCGAGCACGTCATGGCTAGCGGAGCGTTGCCGCCCGGCTTCCCGGCAATCGAAATCGAAGGCGAATATTATTGGGACGGAGGCCTCGTCTCGAACACGCCGCTGCAATGGGTACTCGACACCGAGCCGCGCCGCGACACCTTGGCGTTTCAGGTCGACCTATGGAGCGCGCGCGGCGAGTTCCCCCGCAATATGCTTGAAGTCATGACGCGGGAAAAGGAAATTCGCTACTCAAGCCGCACGCGCGCCGGCACCGACCAGTTCAAACACATTCAGAAGCTGCGATGCGCGCTCGCCGCGCTCCTTGAAAAGCTTCCGGAAGATCTAAAAAATAGTCCGGAATCCAAGCTGCTCAGCACCGCCGCGGACCACAAGGTCTATAATATCGTCCATCTGATCTATCGCGCCAAGAATTACGAGGGCCATTCCAAGGACTACGAATTCTCGCGGTTGAGCATGGAGGAGCATTGGCGCGCCGGCTACTACGATGCGCGCCGCACGCTGCGGCATCCCGAGGTGCTAAAACGCCCAACGGATCTCGCCGGCGTCTTTACGTTCGATCTGGCGCAGGACGGACGGGAATGATTTGCCTTGGTCCCCGTCGATTGGGGTCCTTGCTTTCAACGGCATCCGGACGCATGACA
The DNA here is from genome assembly GCA_049286035.1 of Xanthobacteraceae bacterium. Classification (GTDB taxonomy): domain Bacteria; phylum Pseudomonadota; class Alphaproteobacteria; order Rhizobiales; family Xanthobacteraceae; genus BOG-931. Next base: position 9,107 of record JBAQBC010000455.1, on the reverse strand, counting down.
GGAGCGTGCGCGCTCATGCTTTACTATGCGCCAAAAGCCCATGACGCTACGCATCGAAGACTACGCGCTGATTGGGGACTGCAGGACCGCGGCTTTGGTGGGCCGCGACGGCTCGATTGACTGGTTGTGCTGGCCGCGCTTCGATTCGCCGGCGTGCTTTGCCGCGCTGCTTGGGACGACAGAGAATGGTAGATGGCTCATCGCCCCGAAATCCGCGCCTGTCAGCATAAGTCGGCATTATCGCCCCGGCACTCTCATCCTCGAAACTGAATTCGAGACTGACACCGGCAGCGCGACGGTCATCGATTTCATGCCGCCGGCAGATGGCGCCGATCTGGTGCGGATCGTTGCCGGTCGTTCCGGTCGGGCAGTTTTCCAGACCGAGCTCGTGTTGCGTTTCAATTACGGCGCCAGCGTGCCGTGGGTCAACCGCCTCGATGACGACACGATCAACGCCATTGCCGGACCTGAGCGCCTGGTCTTGCGGACGCCTGCCGCGCTTTACGGAGAAGACCTAAAGACCGTCGGCGAGTTCGTTGTCGAGGCCGGCCAGTCAATTCCCTTTGTCCTCTCCTATGGATCTTCATTCCAAAATCCGCCGCCGGCGATCGATCCGTTCCAGGCCGTCGAGCGCACCGAAGCATTCTGGCGTCAATGGAACAACCGCTGTCCCGATGTTGGGCCTTGGACCGAAGCGGTCAGACGCTCGCTTATCACCTTGAAGGCTTTGACCTACGCACCGACGGGCGGGATCGTCGCCGCCGCTACCACGTCGCTGCCCGAGCGTCTCGGCGGCGTGAGGAATTGGGATTATCGCTATTGCTGGCTGCGAGACGCGACCTACACCCTCTTGGCATTTATGAATCTCGGCTACTACGACGAAGCGCGCGCCTGGCGGGACTGGCTTACCCGGGCTGTTGCCGGCAGTCCGCGTCAAATCCAGATCATGTATGGCGTGGGCGGGGAGCGATGGCTGCCGGAACTGATTGTCCCGTGGCTGCCCGGCTATGAGAACTCCGCGCCAGTGCGCATTGGCAATGACGCATCCCAGCAGCTGCAGCTCGACGTCTATGGCGAGGTCGCCGACGCAATGTTTCAGACGCTCAAGGCGGGCATGCCGCCATCCGAACGCGGCCGAGCTTTGCGGCCAGTTGTGCTGGAATATCTTTCCACGGCTTGGCGGCAGCCAGACGACGGTCTTTGGGAGGTGCGCGGCGAGCGGCAGCACTTCGTCCATTCAAAGGTGATGGCTTGGGTCGCGTTCGATCGCGCGGCGAATGAGGTCGAGGCGCGGGAATACGGCGAGTCGGAGCAACGGTGGCGCGAGCTCGCCGACGAAATTCATGCTCAAGTCTGCGAGCGCGGTTTCGATCGCGGTCTTAACAGTTTTGTGCAGGCCTACGGCTCCAAGCGGCTCGATGCCAGCCTGCTTTTGATTCCACTCGTAGGCTTTCTTCCGGCAAGCGATCCACGAGTCCAGGGAACGCTTCAAGCGATCGAGGACAAGCTCCTCATCGATGGGGAATTTGTTCTGCGCTATGAAACCGACAATCCGAGTGACGGCCTGCCGGAAGGTGAAGGCGCGTTTCTGGCTTGCAGCTTCTGGCTTGTCGACAATTACATTTTGCAAGGTCGGCGTGCGGAAGCCCGAAAGCTATTTGACCGTTTGCTGTCTCGTTGCAATGACGTAGGTTTGCTCGCCGAAGAGTTCGATCCGACGACCGGCCGCATGCTGGGCAATTTCCCGCAAGCTTATAGTCATGTCGGCTTGATCAACTGCGCGCTTAACTTGAGCCGCCAAGAAGGTCCGGCAGAGGAGCGCGCCGAATCGGAAGCTCCGGTGCTCGCTACTGCTCGCAGTTAACCGCGGCGGCGGAGCCAACGCGGCCCCAAGCTAACGGAGCACCGTCTCGCTTATCCACCAATTGGGAAATTTGGCGCGCAGGTTTTTGCCCGCCGATGCGCTGTCCACGGCTGATGCAAATAGCGCAAAGCACGTCGCGCCCGAACCCGACATCCGGGCCAGGCGGCAGCCGGCAGCGGCGCGCAGCGACGCCAGCACATCGGCGATCACCGGCTCAAGCGCGATCGCCGGCGCTTCCAGATCGTTTGCTTCGCTTGCGAGCCAATCGACGAGTTGCTCCTCGTTCTGAATATTCGGCGATGCGGCAAAATCGGCAGCGCGCTTCAAAGCTCGAAGCGGATTTGCGGAGGGCCTCCAGCCGGAAAAAACCAGCTTGGTCGGCACCGCGACGCCGGGATTGACCAGAAGCGCATGCAAGCGCGGCAGCGGCAGCGGCGCGGAGAGCATTTCGCCAATGCCGCGCATGACCCGCGGGCGCGGATCGAGGCAGACCGGCACGTCGGCGCCGGTCGCGCACGCGGCGTCGTGGAGGCACGGATTGTCGGGCGCAAGCTTATTGGCTCGCGCCAGGAGCCGGAGCGCTGCCGCGGCATCGGCCGAGCCGCCGCCAAGTCCGGCCGCAACCGGCAGGTTCTTTTCCAAACTAAACGCGCCCGCGCGCAGACCCGGAACGCGTGCAGCCAGTGCGCTCGCGGCTTTCACCACGAGATTATCGGCCTCCGCTCCGGTCTGCGCCGCGCCCGGCCCGGCCACGGTGAGCGTCAGCGCGTCGCCGGGCGTCAATGACAGCCGATCGCCGACATCCGCAAATGCCACCAGGCTTTCGATATCGTGATAACCGTCGGCGCGGCGGCCGAGCACCCGCAGGCTCAAATTGACTTTGGCCGGCGCGCTTTCGACGAGGTCAGAAGGCAAGCAGGCCGCTTAGCCCCCGTCACCGGATTTTTTCGTCTTCACGACATCGGCCGGCTTGTCGGCTGCCGCTGCGGAGGTCGAAGACGAGGTGTCGGCGTGCAGACCCTCTTTGAGCTTGGCCTCGATCTTCGGCAGTTCTTCCGGATCGGGATTGAGATCTTTGGCGTGCGACCATTGGAAATGCGCTTCCAGCGTGCGGCCGACCCGCCAGTAGGCGTCGCCGAGATGATCGTTGATGGTCGGATCCTCGGGCTTGAGCTCGACCGCGTGCTCGAGGTTCTTCACCGCTTCGTCGTAATTGCCGGTCCGGTAATAGGCCCAGCCCAGCGAATCCACGATGTAGCCGTCGTCCGGCCGCTGCTCGACAGCGCGCCGGATCATGTCCATGCCTTCGTCGAGATGGATGCCTTGATCGATCCACGAATAGCCGAGGTAATTGAGCACGAGCGGCTGATCCGGATAGAGGCTGAGCGCCTTTTTCATGTCAGCTTCGGCCGCCGGCCATTGATGCGAGCGCTCGTAGCAAATGCCGCGGAAGTAGAACATCACCCAGTTCGTCTTCTCCGGGTTCGGCACATTGTCGATGGCCTTGCCATAGGTGTCGCCGCAGTCGGCAAAATCCTTGCGCGCGCGCTGGATGTTGCCGAGCTCGACGATCGCCTCGGTGTCCTTGGGACGTTCGCCAATGACGCGCTCGAGAAGCTTCTTGGCTTCGTCGGTGCGCTCGAGTGCGTCAAGATCCACCGCCATTTGAATCTGGGCGTTGCGCGCGAGCACCGAGCTCGCCGGAATTCGCTCATAGGCCTTGATCGCGAGGTCCGGCTTTTTCAGCTGCTCGTAGAGATCGCCGAGCGAAAGGAGTGCCATCGGATGCGTCGGCTCCAGATAAAGCGCCAGCTGCAGATAAATCAGCGCCAGATCTTCGCCGCCACGGCGGCCGATTGAAGCGCCGAGCCCATAAAGCGCTTCGGCGCCGCCGGCCTGCGGCGACTCGACCAAAGGCGGCAGCTTGGCGCCAGCCGAGATGTCCCGGACCTCCTGATTGATGACCGGATGATCGGGAAGGAGCTTAGCGAAATCCGCGTAGATCTTGAGCGCTTCGTCCTTGTTGCCGGTGCGCGACAGATAGCGGCCGTAGGCCTGCACAGTCCGCAGGGCCTGGGAATCGGCCTTGTACGCGTTGGCGAAGCGCTTACCGGCGCCCTTCTTGTCGTTGGCGAAATCAAGGATCAGCCCGGCGTGGAGGTCCTTGAAGATGCCGTACCAGTCTGGGCCCGACAGCTTGTCCAGCGTCTCGACTGCGGCGCGGCTGTCGCCGGCGCCGGCTTGCGCCCAAGCCGACAACAACGCCGCCGTCAGGTCGGTGACCGGACCGCGGACCGACTGCGCGAGATTTTGCCGCGCCGAGGCATAATGTTTCTGTTTGAGATCGCGTACGCCGACCACCAGCCGCGAAATGCGGTCGTTGCGATCCATGCTGAGCAGGCGTTCGCCGAGCTTGCTCGCCTCGTCGACATTGCCCTCCGTCAGCACGGAGAGGAACGTGCGGCTCAGCAGGTCGGGATTACGCGGATCGAGCTTGAGCACGTCGCGGTAAAAGGCCGCGGCGCGAGCTGAATCCCGTTCAGCGCCGGCGTGGCGGGCTGCCAAATAGCTGCCGGCCGCGTTTTCGGGCGAAAGCTGTTCTTGCGCCGGTACCGGCGCGGCAAGGGATGGAAAGCTCAAAGCTAAGGCAATGCCGAGAATGGCGGCATGCCGAGGCAGCAGCGAGTGAATCACGACATCTCCATAGGCAAAACTGGACCGGCGGAACGGGAATCGGCGCACCTGTTATGCTCGGTCGCCGCGAGAATGTACTTTTTGCCGCAAGCCCGCAAGCACGCAAACCCGGCAGCGCCGAGGCTATTCTCGCGCCCGGGCGGCTGGGTAGGCCCTAACGGCGGCAAAATCGGGGCGGGCGTGTGCGGCGATTGCAACGGTGATCCGTTGCCATCGGGAGCGGAGTTCGAAGACTACGGCAAAATCTGCGCTGAGCTACGCCATCGCGGCGGTTGCCGCGTCATCAATCACATATTCGGATAATTCGGGCCGCCGCCGCCTTCAGGCGGCACCCAGGTGATGTTCTGGTTGGGATCTTTGATATCGCAGGTTTTGCAGTGGACGCAGTTCTGCGCGTTGATCACAAAGCGCGGCTGCCCGCCTTCCTCGACCCATTCATAAACGGCGGCCGGGCAGTAACGCGCCGACGGTCCGGCATAAACGTCGTGCTCGGATGACTTCTGCAAGGCATTGTCGCGCACCAAGAGGTGGACCGGCTGATCCTCCTCGTGATTGGTGTTGGACAGATAGACCGAGGACAGCCGATCGAAAGTGAGCCGTCCGTCGGGCTTGGGATAGGCGATCGGCCGGCATTTCGCGGCAGGCTCGAGCGTTTCATAATCCGGCTTGCCATGCTTGAGCGTGCCGAGCACCGAGAATCCGAACGTGCTGGTCCACATATCGAGCCCGCCGAGCGCGACACCGGCCAGCGTCCCGAGCTTCGACCATAACGGTTTGGCGTTGCGCACCCGCCAGAGATCACGGCCGATCGGCGAAGCGCGCCACGCTTGCTCGTAGCCCGAAAGTTCGTCATGGGCACGGCCATTCGCCAGAGCCGCGGCCACATGTTCGGCCGCCAGAATCCCGGACAGCATGGCGTTATGGGTGCCTTTGATGCGAGGCACATTGACGAAGCCGGCCGCGCAGCCGACCAGCGCGCCGCCGGGAAAAGCGAGCTTCGGCACCGATTGCCAGCCACCCTCGGTGATGGCGCGCGCGCCGTAGCAAATCCGTTTTGCGCCGGCGAATATATCCCGGAACAGCGGATGCGTTTTGAAGCGCTGAAATTCCTCGAACGGCGAGAGATAGGGGTTGCGATAGTTCAGATGGACGACAAAGCCGACCGCAACCAGATTGTCGCCGAAATGATAGACGAACGAGCCGCCGCCGGTGCGATTATCGAGCGGCCAGCCGAGTGTGTGTTGCACAAGTCCGCCCTTGTGTTTGTCGGGCGCAACTTGCCAGAGCTCCTTGAGCCCGATGCCGAATTTCTGCGGTTGCCGATCGCCCCGCAGCCCGAAATGTTCGATCAGGACCTTGGACAGGCTGCCGCGCGCGCCTTCGGCGAATAGCGTGTATTTGCCGCGCAGCTCCATGCCGCGCGCAAATCCGGATTTGTGATGGCCGTCCTTGGCGAGGCCCATATCGCCGGTAGCGATGCCGGCGACTGCGCCGTTTTCAAATAAAGTCTCGGTGGCGGCGAAGCCGGGATAGATGTCGACGCCGAGCGCTTCCGCTTTGCGCGCCAAATAACGGCAGACCTCGCCCAGCGAGACGATGAAGTTGCCATGATTACTCATCAGCGGCGGCATCAGCGCCGTCGGCAGCCGCAGCGCGCGGGAGGCGCCGAGGACATAGAACCGGTCGGCGGTCACCGCGGTTTTGATCGGCGTGTCTTCGCCGCGCCATTCCGGGATGAGCCGGTCGAGCCCGATCGGATCGATGACGGCGCCGGACAGGATGTGCGCGCCGACTTCGGATCCTTTTTCCACGACGACGACGGACTTTTCCCGCGCGAGCTGTTTGAGCCGGATCGCGGCGGCAAGCCCGGCCGGCCCCGCACCGACGATCACAACGTCAAACTCCATCGCTTCACGCGGCGGAAGGTCCGATGTATTCATGGCCGGTTCTTCAAGTCTCGTACGCCCAAGTCTTGTAGCCCATGGCTGATTGTTCACGAATCTCGCGCGGTGACAATCGGCGCACGGCTGCAAAGCCGTCGCTACGATATAGCTATTGAGCTTGCCGTATGATTTCAGGACCCAAAGCCGCGCGCGAACTCATCGCGTTTTACCTCGACGCCGGGGTCGATGCGCTCCTGCGCGAAGAGCCGGTCAACCGCATGGCCGACGATACGGCCGCGGCGCGCCTTGGCGGGACCGCGTCCGCCCCACCCGAGGGCAAACCGGCGCGACGCCTCCGAAGTGAACCGCCGTTGCCGCTCGGTAGCTCCCAAGCGGCGCCGCAAAGGCCGGGGTTAGCCGCCGCGCCAGCCTCGCCCGACGCCGCGGTGATGGCGGCCCGTGAAGCGGTAAAGAACGCAACGACGCTTGACGAATTGCGCGCGCTCCTTGCCGATTTCGAGGGCTGCGCGCTGCGCGCGACCGCGATGCAACTCGTTTTTGCCGACGGCAATCCACAAAGCCGCGTCATGCTCGTCGGCGAAGCGCCGGGTTACGACGAAGATATTGTCGGCCGCCCATTTGTCGGACGTTCCGGCAAATTGCTCGACCGCATGATGGCGGCGATCGGTCTCGACCGCACGTCTTCCTACATCGCCAATGTCGTGCCATGGCGGCCGCCCGGCAACCGCACGCCGACGCCACAGGAAACCGCCATCTGCCTGCCGTTCATCCGCCGCCAGATCGAACTCGCCGATCCCGACATTTTGGTCTGTCTTGGCGGGCCCGCGATGCAGACGCTGCTTGGCATTAAGGAGGGGATTACGCGCTCGCGCGGGCGTTGGTTTCCCTACGATACCGGCCGGCGCGAAATCCGCGCCTTAGCCACGTTCCATCCGGCTTTTTTGCTGCGCAGCCCGTTGCAGAAGCGTTTTGCCTGGCGGGATTTTCTGGCGCTCAAGAAGGCGCTGGCGGGCGGCTAGCCGAGCGCAAATTTCACCGCGAAGATAAGCGCCAGCACCAGCACCGCCGGCTTGGCATCGGCGAAGCGGCCGGCGATGAGTTCAATCAGCGCATAGGTGATGAAGCCAAGCCCGATGCCGGTCGCGATCGTATAAGTGAGCGGCATGGTCACGGCCGCGACCACCGCAGGCGCGGTTTCGGTAATGTCGTCCCAATCCATTTCCGCCAATCCGCGCGCCATCACGCAGGCGACATATAGCAGCGCCGCCGAGGACGCATAGGCCGGCACCATTCCCGCGAGCGGCGCGAAAAACAGCGCCGCCACAAATAATAGCGCGACAAAAAACGCGGTCAGCCCGGTGCGCCCGCCGGCGGCGACGCCCGCGGCGCTTTCGATATAGCTAGTGGTGGTCGAGGTGCCGATCAGCGAGCCGAACATCGCGGCAAAGCTGTCGGCAACCAGCGCCTGTTTCATCCGCGGCAGATTGCCGTCCGCGTCGGCCAAGCCGGCCTGGTGCGTGACCCCGATCAATGTGCCGGCATTGTCGAATACATCAACGAATAAGAAACTGAAGACCACAATCAGGAATGACGGCTCGTGCAGGCGCGAGAAATCCAGCTGCAGCAAAGTCGGGCTCAGCGACGGCGGCGCCGACACCACACCGCCATAGGTGGCAAGCCCCAAGGGAATGCCGATTGCCGAGACGGCGAGGATGCCGATGAGCGTGCCGCCGGCGACCCCGCGGTAGTTCAGCGCCACGATCAGCACGAGACCAAACAGGCAAAGCACCGCGGCCGGATTGCGCAGATCGCCGAGCGTCACCAAGGTCGCAGGGCTTGCGACTACGATTTTGGCTTCTTCAAGCGCAATGATGCCGAGGAACAGTCCGACGCCGGCAGATATCGCAGCTTCAGATTTCGCGGGATCGCATTGATGATGTATTCGCGAATGCGGAAGATCGAGATGAGAAAGAAGATTACGCCCGAGCAGAACACCGCGGCGAGCGCCTGCTGCCAGGTATATTTCATCGTCAGAACGACGGTGAAGGCGAAGAATGCGTTGAGCCCCATGCCCGGCGCGAGCGCGATCGGATAATTGGCGTACAACGCCATCACCAGCGTCGACACCGCTGCGGCAATACAAGTGGCGACGAACACCGCGCCCTTGTCCATGCCGGTATTGCCGAGAATCTGCGGATTGACCAAGACGATGTAGACCATCGTCAGGAAAGTGGTCAGGCCGGCGACGAATTCGGTGCGCGGATCGGTGCCGGCCGCGCTCAGACCAAAAATTCGCTCCAGCAGCGGCGCCGAACCTTTCAGATTGGCAGCGGTTGTTTGCTCCATGGTGTCCCTCGCCCTAGAACCCGGATACTACAGAAGATTCGCGACGCGCGGTCTCGCTTGAGCTTTTATTTGTGCATGATCTTTTCCGACCTGCCTTCGCCCGCCGAAGTATTCAACGAAACGAAAAGCGATCGGTGCGGCTTCGCGCCGGCGAGAAACCGGTATCCACCCTTCAGGATCAGGCGCTAGCGCGACGCTGCCGCGGCAGTCGGCGTCGCGGGCGCTGGCGCCGCCGCCACGCTGCCGGGTCTGATCACCGCCCAGCCGATCCGCAGCGGCGGCATCCGTCCCTGCACCGG
>JBAQBC010000454.1:0-52808 GCA_049286035.1 Xanthobacteraceae bacterium | reverse complement strand
AAGTTCCCGGCGCAGCGCGTTGGCGAGCGTAATCTGCGCGCGGTCGCCGACGCCGCCAGCGCCCTGCCGCTGGTGTTCGCGGGCTCGCCCGAGATCACCGACATCGGCGCGCTTCTTGACACCGTCGACGGCATTCTGCTCACCGGCGCGCGCGCCAATGTCCATCCCAGCCTGTTCGGCCACGACGCCCATCCGAGCAGCGAGCCTTATGACCATGCGCGCGACGCGATGGCGCTCGCCTTGGTCGAGGCCTGCGTCACGCGCGGCGTGCCGTTGTTCGGCATTTGCCGCGGTTTTCAGGAGATCAACGTCGCCTATGGCGGCTCGCTGCATCCGGAAATCCGCGAACTGCCCGGGCGAATCAATCACCGCGCGCCGCGATTGCCGAACGGCGAATTCCACCCCGATGTGCAAGTGGTGTTTGCCGACCGTCACGACGTGCGCTTCACGCCCGGCGGGGTGTTCGCGACATTGCTGGGGACCGAATGCATTCGCGTCAATTCGCTCCACGGCCAGGGCATCCTCGAGCCGGGCAAACGCATCGTGGTCGAAGGCATCGCCGATGACGGCACCATCGAAGCGATCCGCGTCGCCGAGGCGCCCGGCTTCGCGCTCGGCGTGCAGTGGCATGCCGAATACGACGCGCAGCACAATCCGGTGAATCGCAAATTGTTCGAAGCGTTCGGCGCGGCGCTGGCGGAGCGGCAGCGGACGCGGTGATCTTCATTCCGTCATCCTGAGGTGGCCGCGAAGCGGCCCTCGAAGGATGCGGCCAAGGTATGTCGGCCGTCCCCCTTCGAGGCTCGCGGACCTTGTCATCGGGCCGGCCACTTCGGGCCGGCCCGTTGGCTCGCACCTCAGGGTGACGGACCGCGCGCCATCTCCTCCAACCGGGTCGCCAATTGCCGAAGCTGCCATTTGCGCGCCAGTGCGGCGGCTTTGGCGAAGGTCGGCCTTTGTCCCGCCAGGCTCGGCAGCGGCGCTTTCTTGTTCATGGTGGCGATGGCGCGATAGAGCCGCAAATCGTCGGCTATTCGCGCAAAGCGGCCTGCCTTGAGGATTGCATCGAGGCTGCCGTAGCGGCGCAGCAGTGCGGCGGCGCCGAGCGCGCCCACGCCCGGCGCCCCCGGTAATTTGTCGGACGGATCGCCGCGCAGCGCGATGAAATCCGGCACCTGTTTCGGCTCTACGCCATAACGTTCGCGCACCTCTTCCGGGCCGATCCGCGCCATCTCGCCCGCGCGCACTGGATAAAGGATCGTCGTTCGCGCCGAGGCGAGCTGAAACGTGTCACGATCGCCGCTCGCCACCAGAACGGTGCCGCCGCGCCGCTCCCCGGCGCTGGCCGCAGCGGCGAGAAAATCATCGGCCTCGTAGCCGGCGCGCTTGGCATTGGCGAAACCGCAGGCCGCGACGAATTTCGGAATGAGCGCCAGTTGCTCGACCAGATAGTCGTCGAATTCGCGGCCGCTTTGATAGTCGGCGAAGGCGTCGTGGCGATAGGTCGCCGCCTCAAGCGTGTCCCAGCCGACCAGCACGGCGCGCGGCCGTTCGGTGCGATAGAGCTGCAACAGACGGTTGGCAAAGCCGAGAATAGCGCCAGCGGGACGGTCGCCGTCGCGCAGGATATTCTTCGGCAGCGCGTGGTAGGCGCGATGGGCAAAAGAATCGCCGTCGATGACCAATAATGGCCGGCGCGTTTCGCTCGGTGTCCACCGCCGCGCCTGCGGTTTCGGTTTGACGCGTTTCATTTGTCGCCTCATCCATCCTGTTCCGCGAGGCGGGGGAGGATGATTGCGCCCCGATCATTACAGCTTAATCATCGGCCGCTTGCCCTTGGCGGTCTTCTCGCTCGGAACCTTGACCAGCGCCTCGCCGTCCAGCACCACCTCGCCCTCGACGGCGCAAATGCACGACAGCCGCGCACGCGATTTTTCCGGAATGAGCTCGCGCACGGTGACCGTGACGACGACGGTATCGCCGATTTTCACCGGCGCGCGGAAATTCAGCGTCTGCGAAATATAGATCGCGCCCGGCCCCGGAAGGCGCGTGCCGAGCACAGCGGAGATCAGGCTGGCGGTGTAAAGGCCATGCGCGATGCGCTTGCCGAATGACGTGCGCGCCGCGAAATGTTCGGAAAGATGGATGGGATTACGATCTCCGGTAAGCTGCGCAAAGCCGACCACGTCCGAGGATGACACCGTCTTTTCCAGTGTCTCGGTCATGCCGACCGACAGATCCTCGAAGAACAGCGTGCGCAGCGGCGGCAGATTCATGCGGAAACGCGAAATGTGGATGCGCTACTGCTTGGGCGCGGCGACCGCTCCGCCAGGCGCCGGCCCGCGCGGCTCATCCCGATTCGCCATGCACTTCTTGAGGAAAGCGTTGCGCGCCGCGCCTTGCAGTTTCTGGTCGTCCGCGCCGAATTTGCAAGTTGCCATTTTCTGCTTCGCATCGACCGCGAAACACGGCCCCGCTGGCACGAGCACGATCAGAGCGGCTGCCAAAAGCGCATAACGAGACATGCTTTCACCCCCGAGCTGTTGCATGGCCATGATAGCACAACAGGGCAATCGCTTAGCACGATCCGGCGAATTGGCGCTATAACGCGTGGATGACTTCGCCCGACGGCGGCCGCACATTTCTCGACCGGATCGTGCCCGGCCTCACCGGCACGGCTGAAATCGTGGTTGGGCCTGAGCATACCGCGCCCTTTGTGGGCTCAGGCCGGATCGCGGTCTTGGCGACGCCGGTGATGATCAATCTCATCGAAGCTGCGGCGCTGGCTGCGGTCGAGCACCTGCTTCCGAGCGGGCACCAGAGCTTGGGTATTCAGCTCGATGTGAGCCATACCGCGGCGACGCCGGTCGGACTGCGGGTCACCGCAACCGCCGAGGTCTCGCAGGTTCAAGGCCGCACCATCACTTTTCGCGTGGCGGCGCGCGACGAATTCGAGCCGATCGGCGGTGGCACGCACCGGCGCGTGGTCGTCAGCGTTTCGCGCTTCGACGAACGAGTGCAGCGCAAGCTGGCGCAGAAAAATAGCGGCAAGCGCTAAAGCGAAATGGTTCGGTATTTCGCTTTAGCTTGTTGTTTGAGCATGATCTCTTCCGAAAACCGGCGTCCACTTTTCGGGATCATGTTCTAGCGCGCGCCGTCAAGCCGCAACGGCGGTCAATTAAAGCGGCGGCGCAGAGCTCACGCCCGCGAGCGGCCGACGGCCCATCCGATGATAAAGAGAACCACCGCCGCGATTGCCGCGGCCAGCGCGTGGGTCGAGTGGATGCGCGCAGAGCCGGCCGCATAACCAGGCATGAATGTCGGTAGCGACCCGGCTTGCGTGGTGACATACATAATAGCGGCGATCGCGCAGATGATCGCGAGCAAATAAACGACCAGTCTCATCCCAGTCCCCCCTCTGACGCCCGAAAGCGCCGTTGTTGCGGCCGCGTTAAGCCGCGGCGGCTGAATCTGCGGCGGTTTGCAGCGGCCCCCCGCCATGTGCCGCTTCGCCGCTGGCGAGCGCGGCAAGGATGCGCGCCACCAATGCGCGGGCGGAATGGGCGCTCAGTTCGACCGCCACACGATCGCGTCCACCCTCGCCTTCGTTGGTAAAGTCGATGGCGAGAACGTGGTCAAGCGTCGAATAGTACGGATGATCGAAATAGACATTGGCGGTGTCGATCCGCATCCACCCTTTACGGCCTTTGGCGCTGCCGACCAGAGCGGTCTTTTCCACGATGTAGCTGCACATGGCGATAGCCTTAAATCCTTGTCTGTGTCTGCACGCTTACTCAGCGGCAACGCTTGTTGCCGCAGCAGCCAGATGGCGTGCGAAAAAAGCAAAGACCTTTTTCCAGCCATCCAGCGCTTGTTCGGGCCGGTAGGCGTCGCGCCACGTATTGAAGAACGCGTGCCCGGCACCATTGTAGCGATGGAATTCGTAGTTTTTGCCAAGGCGTTTGAGCACGGCCTCGGTCCTGTTCACCTGGTCGGCGGTCGGATTGGCGTCATCATTACCGAAAATGCCCAATAGCGGGCAATTCAGCTTCACGGTGAGATCGATCGGCGCGACTGGCCGCTTGTCGTTGAGATCCTTCGGATTGTCGACAATAACATTGCCGCCCCAGCAATCTACCGCGGCGTCGATACCGGAGAGCGTGCACGCCGCGAGATAGCAATGGCGACCGGCGGAGCAGAAGCCGATGACTCCGATTTTTCCCGTAGCATTGGGCTGCGCGCGCAAATACGCCATTGCACCGGCTACATCGCCCATGACTTGCGCGTCTGCGACGCCGCCGGCCGCCCGCACGCGCGCGCCGATGTCGTCCGGGCTATCCGATCCTTCGCGAAAATATAAATGCGGCGATATCGCCGCATAACCGTGGTGGGCCAGTTTACGCACAACCTCCATGATCCATTCGTCCCATCCGGGAAGATGATGAATAACGACAATGCCGGGATATTTCCCCGCAGCGATCGGCCTGGCGTAATAGGCCTCGCCCTGATCGCCGTTGTGGCCGCGAAATTTCACCGTCTCCGCCTGCAGGGCGCGATAGTGACTCATGCGTGCACTCCATTCGACGAGAAATAAGCGATACCTGGCGAACCGGCGGAACCTTATTGCGGACAGCGATACAGCACCGCCTTGTAGGTCATGTCGCGATCGATGAATTCTATCGTATTGTCGGGCTTTGGGGTGAAGGTGATGTCGCCGATCAGCGGCCCGCCGGCGAATTTGCATTCGACATGCGCCGAGATGCTGGGGCCATTCGTTCTTTTATCCAAGATGGTACAGACCCCGACATTGGACACGATCTCCTGCGGTGAGATCGTGACCTTAGCGGTGGCTTGATCACTGCCGTCGCCCTTGCAGGCGACGTTCTGGGTATAGTTGCCGGCGAGCGGAAAATCGTCGGCCAATGCTGCGCCGAAAAGCACTCCTATCACCGCAACGATGATGGATCCGGCGATCGGTCGAGTGGAGTTTTGCACGCGCTCGCCTCGGCTATTAACCCGCGCCCGTCAATGCGGTGGGTGCTGGCCACGCCACGGGAGAAGGTTTTAGCGAAACTGAGAGGTCCGGCCAATCCGATACTGCGCAAGCGGCCTGGCAACGAAAAGGCGGCGCCAAACGGCGCCGCCTTGATCGTGATAATCGTGGTCATACACTCTGTTTGGGCATGATCTTCCGGTTTCCACTTTTCGGGATCATGCGCTAGTGGGCGGTAAGACCGGACGAATCCTCCTCCACAGCGGGCTCCGGCACATCGACCGGCTTCGCCGCCGCTTCCTCCCAGACAATAGGCTCCGGCTTGCGCACCAGCGCGCGCGCCAGAACCTCATCCATCCGGGACACCGGCATGATATCGAGGCCGCTCTTGATGCTCTCGTTGATCTCGACCAGGTCCTTCGCGTTCTCTTCCGGAATCAGCACGGTCTTGATGCCGCCGCGATGGGCCGCAAGCAGCTTCTCCTTCAAGCCGCCGATCGGCAGCACGCGGCCGCGCAAGGTGATCTCACCGGTCATCGCCACATCGCGGTACACCGGAATGCCGGTCATCACCGACACGATCGCCGTCACCATGGCGACGCCAGCCGATGGTCCGTCTTTCGGCGTTGCGCCTTCCGGCACGTGGACGTGGATATCGCGCTTATCGAACGACGGCGGTTCGATGCCGAAGGCCACCGCCCGCATGCGAACGTAAGATGCCGCCGCGGAGATCGACTCCTTCATGACATCGCGCAGATTACCGGTCACGGTCATCTTGCCCTTGCCGGGCATCATGGCCGCTTCGATCGTGAGCAACTCGCCGCCGACGTCGGTCCAGGCCAAGCCGGTGACCACACCGACCTGATCCTGGTCCTCAACTTCGCCGAAGCGGAATTTTGGCACGCCGAGATATTCGCCGAGCACTTTATCCGTGACTTGGACCGACTCCTTCTTCGAAATCGTGAGCTCCTTGACCGCCTTGCGGATCAAAGTCGAGAGCTCGCGCTCGAGGTTACGGACGCCCGCTTCACGGGTGTAGCGCCGGATGATCGTCAGCAGCGCTTCGTCGTCGACCGACCACTCCTTCGGTCCGAGGCCGTGCTTGACGACCGCGTGGGGGATGAGGTGCTTGCGCGCGATCTCGACCTTCTCGTCTTCGGTGTAGCCGGCGATGCGAATGATCTCCATGCGGTCCATCAGCGGCGGCGGAATATTGAGCGTATTCGCCGTGGTGATGAACATCACGTGAGACAGATCGTAATCGACCTCGAGATAGTGGTCGTTAAAGGCGTGGTTCTGCTCGGGATCAAGTACCTCGAGCAGCGCCGATGACGGATCGCCGCGGAAATCGGCACCCATCTTGTCGACCTCGTCGAGCAGGAACAGCGGATTCGAGGTCTTCGCCTTGCGCATGCATTGGATGATCTTGCCTGGCATCGAGCCGATATATGTCCGCCGATGACCGCGAATTTCGGCCTCATCGCGCACGCCACCGAGCGAAACGCGGACGAATTCGCGTCCGGTCGCCCTGGCTATCGACTTGCCGAGCGAGGTTTTACCAACGCCGGGCGGACCGACCAGACAGAGAATCGGACCGGTCAGCTTGTTCGCGCGCTGCTGCACGGCGAGATATTCGACGATGCGCTCCTTGACCTTCTCGAGACCGTAGTGATCGGCGTCGAGGATCTGTTGCGCCAGCGTAAGGTCTTTTTTGATCTTCGACTTCTTGTTCCACGGAATCGAGAGCAGCCAGTCGAGATAATTGCGCACGACGGTGGCTTCCGCCGACATCGGCGACATCTGGCGCAGCTTCTTGAGCTCGTGCTGCGCCTTCTCGCGCGCCTCTTTCGACAGCTTAGTGTGCTTGATCTTTTCTTCGAGCTCGGCGAGTTCATCCTTGCCGTCCTCGTCGCCCAGTTCCTTCTGGATCGCCTTCATCTGCTCGTTGAGGTAGTACTCGCGCTGCGTCTTCTCCATCTGACGCTTCACCCGCGTACGGATGCGCTTTTCCACCTGGAGGACGGATATCTCGCTCTCCATCAGACCGAGCACCTTCTCCAGGCGCTGGGTGACAATGGGCGTTTCCAGGATCAACTGCTTGTCGGGAATTTTCACGGCCAGATGCGACGCGACCGTGTCGGCCAGCTTGGCATAATCTTCGATCTGCTGAACAACGCCGATGACTTCCGGCGATACTTTTTTATTCAGCTTCACATAGCCTTCGAACTCGTTCACCACCGACCGCGCCAGCGCCTCGGCTTCCACCTGATCGCCGGACGTGTCGGCAACCACCTCGGCCTCGGCTTCGAAATAGTCTTCGCGGTCGGTGTATTTCTTCACCTGTGCGCGCGCGGCGCCCTCGACCAGCACTTTGACGGTGCCGTCGGGCAGCTTGAGCAACTGCAATACGCTCGCGAGCGTGCCGACATTGTAAATGGCGTCAGTGGCAGGATCGTCGTCGGAGGCGTTCTTCTGCGTCGCCAACAGAATGAAGGTATCCGAACGCATCACTTCTTCGAGGGCCTTGATCGATTTCTCGCGGCCGACGAAGAGCGGAACGATCATGTGCGGGAAAACAACGATATCCCGCAGTGGCAGCACCGGATAGGCGCGGCTTTCGCCGGGCAGGAGCGGCTTAGGTTTGGCGGCGCTTGTCATGGCCCACTTCCTTTTTTGTTTTGGCACCCCCGCTCGCGGCCCGCTGATGGCGCTGCTGCTGCGGATTGCCCAAGGACCGGGATGGCGATCACCACGATGACTCGTCCACAATCCGATCTATTCCACGCGATTTCTCGTACCTTCCTATTGCTTGCACACTATAGGTGGCGTTGCCCGCCGAGCGAGTCAAGAAAGCCCAGTTTTTCGGACAAAACCGACTAGGCCCGGAGCGGAACGAAGGGCCGCGCAGCGAATCGCGGGTCCGAGATTCGCCCACCCGTCAGGCGCTCGCCCCGCCGGCATCCCCTGCGCGGTCGGAGCGGTCCGCGTAGATATAGAGCGGCCGGGCGCTGCCCTCGACCACTTCGCGCGAGATTACTACCTCTTCGACCCCTTCAAGGCTCGGCAGATCGAACATGGTGTCGAGCAAAATGCTTTCCATGATCGACCGCAGGCCGCGCGCCCCGGTCTTGCGGTCTATCGCCTTGCGGGCGATTGCCGCGAGCGCCTCTTCGGCGAGCGTCAAATCGACGGTCTCCATTTCAAACATGCGCTGATATTGCTTGACCAGCGCGTTTTTCGGCTCGATCAAGATACGCTTGAGCGAGGCCTCGTCGAGGTCTTCCAGTGTCGCGACCACGGGGAGCCGACCGACGAATTCTGGGATCAGGCCATACTTGAGCAAGTCCTCGGGTTCGACGTCACGGAAAATCTCGCCCTGCTTGCGATCTTCCGGCGCCATGACCTTAGCGCCGAACCCGATCGACGTGGAACGACCGCGCGCCGAAATGATCTTCTCGAGTCCGGAGAAAGCGCCGCCGCAGACGAACAGAATATTCGTGGTGTCGACCTGCAGGAATTCCTGCTGCGGATGCTTGCGGCCGCCCTGCGGAGGCACGCTCGCAATCGTGCCCTCCATGATTTTGAGGAGCGCTTGCTGCACGCCCTCACCGGAGACGTCACGTGTGATCGAGGGATTGTCGGATTTACGCGAAATCTTGTCGATCTCGTCGATGTAAACGATGCCGCGCTGCGCGCGCTCGACGTTGTAGTCCGCCGATTGCAGCAATTTCAAAATAATGTTCTCGACATCCTCACCGACATAGCCGGCTTCCGTCAGCGTGGTGGCATCCGCCATCGTAAAGGGCACATCGAGGATGCGCGCCAGCGTCTGCGCCAGCAAGGTCTTGCCGGAACCGGTCGGGCCGATCAGCAAAATGTTCGACTTCGCCAGCTCGACGTCATTGTGTTTGCTCTGGTGATTGAGCCGCTTGTAGTGATTGTGGACCGCGACCGAGAGCACCTTCTTGGCGTGATCCTGGCCGATCACGTAGTCGTCGAGGACCTTGCGGATTTCGCGCGGAGTGGGAATTCCGTCCCGCGACTTCACCAGCGAGGATTTGTTCTCCTCGCGGATGATGTCCATGCAAAGTTCAACGCACTCATCGCAGATGAAGACGGTGGGGCCGGCAATAAGCTTGCGCACTTCATGCTGGCTTTTGCCGCAGAACGAGCAGTAGAGCGTATTCTTTGAATCGCCACCGCCGACCTTGCTCATTCCAATCTCCGTCTCCGCGAATGCCGCGCCTCAACGAGAAATCCTAAGGCGCGCTGCGCTAACATTCCGTAGCATCATGGCGCTGTTTTCAGCCGATCCTCGCGGCCGCCACGTTGCCAACGCCGAGCACCCCGGCGCAAGCTGACATGCTAATGGCGCGCCAATCAAGAATCCATTAACGATAACGCGACTTTGCACCACTGTGTTTTCTAGATCACAGGATCGAGAAAACGCTTGACCTAGCTCGTGGAACTAACATCAGGAGCGGCCGAATCGGTCCCTTTCGAGGCGGCCGGCCGCGACTAGCTGACACCCTTGAGGATGGGCTCGGCCTTCAGGCCGGGTTCTTCCGGGCGTTTCTCGATCACTTTGTCGATCAAGCCGAAATCCTTGGCCATTTCTGCCGTCAGGAACATGTCGCGTTCCAGGGCATCCTCGATCTTCTTGAGCGGCTGCCCCGTATGTTTGACGTAGATTTCATTAAGGCGCCGCTTGAGGTTCAGGATTTCTTGGGCGTGCAGCATGATATCGGTCGCCTGGCCTTGGAACCCGCCGGACGGCTGATGCACCATGATCCGCGCATTTGGCAGCGCAAAACGCAAATCCTTGCCGCCCGCGGCAAGTAGCAGCGAACCCATGGAAGCGGCCTGTCCCGTGCACAAAGTCGACACCGCCGGCCGGATGAACTGCATCGTGTCATAGACTGCGAGGCCCGAGGTCACGACCCCGCCGGGCGAATTGATGTACATCGAAATTTCTTTTTTCGGATTCTCGGCCTCGAGAAATAGAAGCTGCGCGACGACCAGCGAAGCCATGCCGTCCTCGACGGGCCCGGTGATGAAGATGATCCTTTCCTTCAACAGCCGCGAATAGATGTCGTAGGCTCGTTCACCGCGGTTGGTCTGTTCGACCACCATCGGGACGAGGTAGTTCATGTAGGTGTCCTTGGGATCGCGCATGGTTCACCTAATTTGGCTCGCCTGAATGTGTGATTGACGTCTCAATAGAGACGCCACGTGCAGCAGAGACGCCACGTGCAGTCGGTTCGCCCAATCTGGCTTGAGTCGGACCGATTTGTCGAAGCCTGGACGCAGCCGTAAGAAGGTGCCGGGTGAGCGCCTTTCCGCCAGCGCAGATATGCGCGGAAACCGCCGGGACAAGACGTCCGGGCCGGTGATCCCAGCCTGGCTTAGCCCTCCTCCTCCTTGAACAGTTCCTCTCTGGATACCTGCTTGTCAGTGACATCGGCCAGTTCGAGCAGGAAATCGACGACTTTGTCTTCGAACAGCGGCGCCCGCACGGCAGCAAGAGCAGCCGGATTGTTGCGGTAATAGTCCCAGACCTGCTGCTCCTGGCCGGGCATCATCCTGGCTTGGGCGACGACCGCTTGGGTCAGTTGCTCGTCTGTTACTTTGATGCTGTTTTTCTCTCCGATCTCGGCAAGGACAAGACCGAGGCGCACCCGACGCTCCGCAATGGCGCGATACTCCTCCCTCGCCTTTTCCTCGGTGGTTCCTTCATCGGCAAAGGTACGGCCTTGCCGCTTGAGGTCGTTCTCGATTGTCGACCAAACGTTCTTAAACTCCTCTTCCAGGAGCGTAGGCGGCGGATCGAATTTATGCCGGGCGTCGAGCTGATCGAGCAAGGCGCGCTTAATCTTCTGCCGTGAGGCCGCCGCATGCTCGCGCTCGAGACGCTCGCGAACCGCGTCGCGAAGCTTGGCGAGCGATTCCAGTCCGAGCGTTTTGGCAAAGTCATCGTCGAGAGTCACCGCGCCCGGCGCCTCGACCTTCTTCGCTGTCACCGAAAACACCGCATTTTTTCCAGCCAATGACTCGACGCGATAACTTTCGGGAAATTTCACCTCCACCGTGCGGTTTTCATCGGCCTTAATGCCCACGAGCTGGTCTTCGAAACCCGGAATGAACTGTTCCGAGCCAAGCACCAAGGCGACGTCATCGCCCGAACCGCCCTCGAATGGTGTGCCGTCAATGCTGCCTTGGAATGAAACCGTGACGCGGTCGCCCCGCGCTGCGGGCGCGCTGGCGCTGTCGCTGAAGGGACGGCTCTGCTCGGCGATGGTCTGCAAAGCCTGATCGATCTCGGCGTCTTCGACCGGAGCCGTAAGGCGCTCCAGCTTGATGGTTTTGAAATCGGCAAGGGCGATCGCCGGCACGATCTCCATCTCGACCGTGTAAGCGAGGTCGGCTTTGCCGGCGATAATGCCTTCGACCGCGCCTTCCTCGGGCGGCAGGACCACTTTCGGCTCGGTCGCCAATTTGAGACCGCGCTCGTTCACTATCTGCGAATTGGCTTCGCGGACAGCCGCTTCGATCACCTCGGCCATGGCGGATTTGCCGTAAAGGCGCTTGAGATGGGCGACCGGCACCTTGCCTGGGCGAAAGCCCCGCAATTGCACGCGGCCTTTGAGGTCATCGAGCCGCGCATTGACCTTGGCTTCGAGATCGGTTGCCGGGACAACGACGCGAAATTCGCGCTTCAATCCCGCTGCGGCGGTTTCAGTCACTTCCATCGGCACTACTCTTCTCGGCCCATTTTGCGGACCAAACTACCTCGCCGTTTCCGGCATATCCGCCAAGTTTCGGCGACAAATTCTGGAGAAACCGCCCGGCTGGTGCGGGCGGAGGGGCTCGAACCCCCACGACTTTCGTCACGGGATTCTAAGTCCCGCGCGTCTACCAATTCCGCCACGCCCGCAGCACGCAGGGCGGCCGCCGGCGCGCTTATATCATTTAAGCTGCAGAGGCCACCATAAAATAGGCCGGGATGCCAGCCGTCCAGACCTCAGCCAAACAAGGCTCGATACACGCCTGGCAGTTGTTCGGACAGGTCCTCCGCGATCAAGCCGATGCCGAACGCACAAGCGGCCTCGCCATGGAGCCAAACCGCAGCCGAGGCCGCCTCAAATGCGGGCACGCCTTGGGCCAATAGGCCGGCCGTTATTCCGGTCAATACGTCCCCGGCCCCTGCAGTAGCCAAAAAGGCAGGCGCATTCGCCGCGATCGAGGCGCGGCCGTCCGGCCCGGCCACCACCGTGTCGGGCCCTTTCAGCAAAACCACCGCGCCGACCAGTTCTGCAGCGCGGCGTGCCCTTTCCAGTTTCGAGCCCGCTTTAGTCTCCTCGTCCAACCCATGGAAATAACGCGAAAACTCGCCCTCATGCGGCGTCAGAATCGTGGCCCTTTCACCCCTCGCTTTGAGGGCCGCGGCGAGCCGCCGGGACGATTTGGCAAAGCTCGTGATGGCGTCGGCGTCGAGGACGACGGCGCGTTCACCATCGAGCGCCGCCAAAACCAATTCGCAGGTCGCATCGCTCACGCCAAGCCCAGGGCCGATAGCAACGGCGTTCAACCGTGGGTCGGCAAGAAAGCGCGTTAATTCTGCGGCTCCGTCGACCGGCCCCACCATAATGGCGAGATTAGCCGCGGCATTGACGGCGAGCGCCTCGCGCGGACTTGCAATCGTGACCAGCCCTGCCCCGGCACGCAAAGCACCCCGCGCTGCAAGTCTTGCCGCGCCGGTCGACCATGACGGACCCGAAACGACGACTGCATGGCCGCGATCGTATTTGTGACCCTGCGCACGCGGCATGGAGAATTTGTCGCGCCACAATTCCGGAATGTTTTCGAATGTTCGTGGGCGGATGCGATCCAGCACCGTGTCGGGGATGCCGATCGGGGCGATCGAAACTTTGCCGCAATGAGCGCGACCCGGCATCAGCAGATGAGCGGGCTTCTTGCGAAAAAAGGTAACGGTGTGTTCGGCCTTGATCGCAGAGCCCATCACCGCGCCGGTCGTGCCATTGATCCCGCTTGGAAGATCAACGGCGACGACGGGTGCCGACTGAGCGTTCGCAGCCTCGATCATCGCTTGGGCCAAGCCGCTGACTGGACGGTCTAGGCCGGCACCAAACAGCGCGTCGATGACGATGTCCGCTCCCGCGAGCTCCTCAGGCTTTGGCATTGCGATGCGGCGGTCCCACGCTTTTGCGGCGGTCGCAGCGTCGCCTTTCAACTTGTCTAGCGCTCCGGCGAGCAACACCGTCACCGCATAGCCTCGCTCCGCGAGCAACCGTGCGGCAACAAAACCATCGCCACCGTTATTACCGGGCCCGGCGAGCACCACCACTCGACTGCCGGCACTTTGGCGCCCCGAAACCGCTTGAGCGACTGCCTTGCCGGCATTCTCCATCAGCGTGTGGCCGGTTATGCCGCCGGCAATGGTCAATCGGTCAGCTTCTCCCATCTCAGCATTGCTGAGGATCTCGATCATTCGCTCACAATATCCGAACGGCTGATTGCGCGAAGGCAGCACGACGCGTTATTGCGTTGACAAGTTTATAGGCAGGCTGCCTAGTTTATTAGCTAAGGCTGGTTCATCAATCCCGCAGCGATTGTGCATTCGTAGCATAAGCAACTGATCGCAATAGGGATTTCCGGCACAAGCGGCATTGGCACGGGACCTGCTAACCAATGGTCGGTTCCAAGACGGATTTTGCGCGTTTTGGGAGCCGGGAGACGGGACGCGATGAAAAAAATCGAGGCGATCATCAAACCGTTCAAACTCGATGAAGTGAAGGAGGCGCTGCAGGAAGTCGGCCTGCAAGGAATAACGGTAACCGAGGCCAAGGGCTTCGGCCGTCAGAAGGGTCACACGGAACTGTACCGGGGGGCCGAGTACGTCGTCGATTTTTTGCCGAAAGTGAAAATCGAGATTGTGCTCGGTGATGACATGGTCGAAAAAGCCATCGAGGCGATCCGGCGCGCCGCTCAAACCGGGCGGATCGGCGACGGCAAAATCTTCGTCTCGAACATCGAAGAAGCGATCCGGATCAGGACAGGGGAATCCGGACTCGACGCCATCTGAATTGCTGGTCGGACTGCTTGCGCCTGCTGGCGGTCAAGCGGGATAAACCGGTACGGCAAGGCACCAAACAGCACCACGAAAGGGCACGCATAACATGACGACGCCAAAGAATGTCATGAAGATGATCAAGGATAACGACGTCAAATACGTCGATTTTCGATTCACCGATCCGCGCGGCAAGTGGCAGCACGTCACCACCGACATCACCACAGTCGACGAAGACACCTTTGCCGAAGGCATCATGTTCGACGGCTCTTCGATCGCCGGCTGGAAGGCGATTCACGAATCCGACATGCAACTGATGCCCGATCCGGAAAGCGCCTGCATTGACCCGTTCTTTGCCGAGACCACGCTTGTCCTGGTTTGCGACACCCTCGAACCGCTAACCGGAGAGCCCTACAACCGTGACCCGCGCTCGATCTGCAGAAAAGCGGCCGGCCTCGTTAAATCGATGGGCATCGGTGACACCGTGTTCTTTGGACCGGAAGCCGAATTCTTCATCTTCGACGACGTGAAGTACTCCGCCACTGCGTACAACGTCGGTTACAAAGTGGATTCGGTGGAGTTTCCCACCAATTCGGACACCGAATACGAGGGCGGCAATCTCGGCCACCACATCGGTTTCAAGAAGGGCTACTTCCCGGTGCCGCCGCTCGACACGGCGCAGGATATGCGCTCCGAAATGCTCGCGGCCATGGCTCGGATGGGCGTCGGGGTGGAAAAGCACCACCATGAGGTCGGTTCGGCGCAGCATGAGCTCGGCATGAAATTCGCGCCGATGGTGCGCATGGCCGATCAGATGCAGATCTACAAATACTGCATCCAGCAGGTGGCGCAGGTTTACGGCAAGACCGCGACCTTCATGCCGAAGCCGATCTACGGCGACAACGGTTCCGGCATGCACTGCCACCAGTCGATCTGGAAAGGCGGCAAGCCGCTGTTCGCCGGCAATAAATACGCCGATCTTTCCGACACCTGCCTGCAATATATCGCCGGCATTCTCAAGCATGCCCGCGCCATCAACGCGTTCACCAACCCGACGACCAACTCCTACAAGCGGCTGGTCCCGGGATTCGAGGCGCCGGTGCTCCTCGCCTATTCAGTCCGTAACCGCTCGGCGTCCTGCCGCATCCCGCTCGCCGCGTCGCCGAAGGGTAAGCGCGTCGAGGTGCGTTATCCCGACCCGCTCTGCAATCCGTATCTCGGCTTTGCCGCGATGCTGATGGCCGGCCTCGACGGGATCAAGAACAAGCTCAATCCCGGAGAGCCGACGGATAAGGATCTGTACGACCTGCCACCGAAGGAATTGAAGAAGATTCCGACGGTGTGCGGCAGTCTGCGCGAGGCGCTCGGCAATCTCGACAAAGACCGCGACTTCCTCAAAGCGGGTGGCGTCTTCGACGATGATTTCATCGATAGCTACATTGAGCTGAAGATGGTCGAGATCATTCGCTTCGAACACACCCCGCATCCGGTCGAGTTTGAAATGTACTATTCCGCTTAAGCGTCGCGGTGAGTCCTCCCTGCATTGCCGTAGCGATGCAAATTTAAGGGCGCCGATGGCGCCCTTTTTTGCGCGGAAGCACCACGCTACGCCTTCGGTTAAAAAAACTCGCATGAATTTTTCTCCAGTCGGCCGCTATCGCCGCGCTTCACTTGGCGGCTCCCAGCACCTAAATTGAAGGGGCGTCCGAGAAGGAGTTCGCCATGCCGCAAGCAGCAGCCCAGAGTGCCGAGCTGGAACTGGCGCCTGACCAGATCGAGGCGACTCTCAATTACATCGTTGATGATGGCAGCAAGGTCTTCACCATCGTCGCCAGCCCGGGCGGCAGCGATACGCGCTCCGGCGGCAAGCCCGATCCGCGCCGGGTCACCATTCACAACGGCCGGCTCGACGCAAAGGATTTTGTGCTTGACCGCAACGGCTTTCGCTTCGTGCGCCACGACACCAAAGTTAAGGAGTTCTACGACGAGGATGAAATCCGACGCGTCTACTATCCGGAGATGGAGGCGCTGATCAAAGCCGAGAGCGGCGCAAAGCGCGTCGTCGTGTTCGACCACACGCTGCGCACCGCCGACGACGAATTGCGCGAATCGAAAGGGATCCGCGAGGTCGTTCGCCGCGTTCATAACGACTACACGGAATGGTCGGCCCCCCAGCGGGTGCGCGATATCCTTCCCGATGAAGCCGAACAATTGTTGCAGCGGCGCTTCGCCATCATCCAGGTTTGGCGGCCAATCAACCATCCGGTTGAGACCTATCCGCTTGCCATTGCCGACGCGCAAACGCTGTCGCCTCAGGATATGATTGTCTCAGAGCGGCGCGCACCCGGACGCATCGGCCAGACCTATGCGATCAAGTACAATCCGGCACACAAATGGTATTGGTTCCCGCGCATGCGGCGCGAGGAGGCCTACGTGTTCAAAGTATTTGATTCACTGAAAGACGGCCGCGCGCGCTGGACCGCCCACACCGCCTTCGAGGATCCGACCACTCCCCCGCACGCACGGCCGCGGGAGAGCATCGAAATCCGCACCATGGCGTTTTTCTAAAAGGTGAGATGTAGGGTGGGTTGCGCAAAGCGAAATCCACCGTTTGGTTTCGCGGCTGTTGATGGGTTTTGCTGCGCTTAACCCATCGTACTAGGCCACGCGCCCCGTCGCGCAGCCATTCGCCCTTAAAACCGAGCGTTTACCGCTTCGAGAACTGGAAGCTGCGGCGCGCTTTGGCTCGGCCATATTTCTTGCGCTCGACCACGCGCGGATCGCGCGTGAGAAAGCCGCCGCGCTTGAGCACAGGGCGCAGATCCGGCTCGTAGCGCATCAGCGCCTTGGAGAGGCCGTGGCGCACGGCGCCCGCCTGACCCGACAGCCCACCGCCGGACACGGTGCACACGACGTCGTATTGTCCCTGGCGATTTGAGGCAACGAGCGGCTGTGCAATCAGCATGCGCAGAACCGGCCGCGCAAAATAAGTTTCCACCGGGCGCTCGTTGATGACGATCTTGCCGGCGCCCATTTTGATCCAGACTCGCGCCACCGCATCCTTGCGTTTGCCGGTCGCATAGGCGCGCCCCTGTTTGTCGAGCTTCTGAACATATTTGGGCGGCTGGGGCGCCGCAGCGGGTTTGAGCGACGACAATTCTTCGAGTGTCTGGATCGTCTCGGCCATTTACGCAGTCCTCTTATTCTTGCGGTTCATCGCGCCGATATCGAGCTTTTCCGGCTGCTGCGCATCGTGCGGGTGCTCGGCGTTCGGATAGACTCGCAGATTCCCGAGCTGACGGCGGCCGAGCGGGCCGCGCGGGAGCATGCGCTCGACCGCCTTCTCGACGATCCGCTCGGGAAACCGGCCTGCCAGGATTGCTTTGGCCGATCGCTCTTTGATGCCGCCGATATATCCGGTGTGCTTGCGATAAATTTTCTGCTCCACCTTGCGCCCGGTGAGCACAACTTTCGATGCGTTGATCACGATGACGTTGTCACCGCAGTCGACGTGCGGCGTGAACGTCGGCCTGTGCTTGCCGCGTAGCCGCAGCGCCACCAGCGAGGCGAGCCTGCCGACCACCAAACCGTCGGCGTCGATCATCACCCACTTCTTCTCGACCTCGGCGGGCTTGGCCGAATAGGTTGTCATGACTGCTTCCGTCTTTCGTCGCGCGTTTCGTTGTGCGTTTGCTTCGCCGGCGCCGCGCGGCTTTTAAGCCGAACCCCTTCCTATAGTCAACCGCGACAGGAATATCGCAATGTACCAATGACTTCCGATTACGGTATTATTTTACCGGCGGAATTGAATAGGTTGAGGTCACGTGAGCGACCATGCCTTCGACGCCATCGGCATGGATGGCCACTTCACCAACGGCAAGCTTCCTTCCAAGCTTGAGCAGGCGCGCTTGAGCAATGAGGTCGCGCGCCGGCGGCTTTGTGAGAAAATTGATGGTCAAATTGGTGGTAACCGCGAGCGGCACCCAGCCGATCGCCGATAATACGGCCAGATACATCGCAAAATCGCCAAGCGCCATCATCGTGGCGCCGGACAGTGTTCCTCCCGGCCGCAAGACCCGCTTGTCATAGCGCTGGCGCAATCGGCAGCCGCCGCGCCAGAGCTCCTCGATCTCAAAATCCCCCACGGCATGGCCGGCATCCGGGAATTCGATGCGAAGCCGCTCGAGCAGCTCCTTGCGCGTCAAGGCCGGGGTGGCCATCTGACTGGCGCCGGTCGGCTTTGCGTCAGTCCGCGTCATATGGGCCATCGTATCGGAAACTGGGACATGCTTGCCTCCCCGTATTTCGATACAATGACGCTAACCGATTGCAAAATCAGCAAGGGTATGTTGTCAGCCCCCATGAGCTCGGCCCTATGAGCGCCCAAACCGCGACCGCCACGTCCGCTGCCTCGTCGCTCATTCTGCTTCGCGAGGATCGGGGCGGAGTTGCCATTCTGACGCTGAACCGGCCGCAAGCCCGCAACAGCCTATCCGAAGCGCTGCTTGAGGCCCTCGGTGACGCGCTTTCAACCATCGCTCACGAGCGCGCTGTGCGCGTCGTGGTGCTCGCCGCGCACGGCGCTGCCTTCTCCGCCGGACACGATCTGAAGGAACTCAATGCGCATCGTTCCGCCGAGGACCACGGCCGCGATTATTTCAAGCGCATCATGAGCCTGTGCAGTCGCGTGATGCAGCAAATCGTGACGTTGCCGCAGCCGGTCATCGCCGCAGTGCAGGCAACGGCTACCGCGGCCGGCTGCCAGCTTGTGGCCAGTTGCGATTTGGCAGTCGCTTCGCAAGCTGCGAAATTCGCGACGCCTGGAGTCGATATCGGCCTGTTCTGCTCGACGCCGATGGTGGCCCTGTCGCGCAACGTTTCACGGAAACATGCCATGCAGATGCTGCTGACCGGCGAGTTGATATCGGCGGACGAAGCCGCCCGCATTGGTCTTATCAATGAGGTTGTGCCCGCCGGGCAGGAGCGCGCGGCTGCGATCAAGCTCGCGGAAAAAATCGCCGCCAAGTCGACGCTCACGGTCAAGATCGGCAAGGAGGCGTTTTATCGGCAGGCCGAAATGTCGCTCGCCGACGCCTACGACTATGCCTCGCAGGTAATGGTCGAGAATATGCTGGCGCGCGATGCCGAGGAAGGCATCAGCGCTTTCATCGAGAAGCGCGACGCAAAATGGCAAGATCGCTGAACAGCGTCCCCTTCGAGCTTGAGCGCAGATAATGAATCACGACGCTTACCCCGACAGCTATATTCGCGGCATCCTCAACACCGTAAAAACGATCGCCATGGTCGGCGCCTCGGAGAAGGAAAATCGGCCGAGCTATTTCGCGTTCAAATATCTGCTCGAACGCGGCTACCATATGATCCCGGTCAATCCCGGGCACGCTGGCGAGACAATGCTCGGGCAGAAAATCTACGCACGACTGAGCGACATTCCCGAGCCGATCGATATGGTCGACATATTCCGCGCTTCGCAATATGCGCTGCCGATCGTCCAAGAGGCGCTATCGCTCAAACCGCGGCCACAAGTGATCTGGATGCAGCTTGGCATTCGCAACGATGAGGCAGCGGCACTTGCCGAGGCGAACGGCATGAAAGTCGTGATGAACCGCTGCCCAAAGATCGAATATGGCCGGCTGTCGTCGGAGATCGCGTGGATTGGCGTTAATACCCGCACGCTGAGCTCGAAAAAGCCGCCGATCGGTGGGCTGCAACGCATGTCGCTCAATCGAAACAGCGCTCCTGGCGGCGCTACTGCCGCAGCCGACCGCGCTCAACGCCAAGACGGCAGCTCATAAAGTCGCTAAAACGATCGTGAGCGTATCAAGGCTGCCAGACTCTCGGCTTGGCCTGCGCCTGTTGAGCGTTTCGGCGCGTCGCACTCATCCGTCGACGCTCCTCGGTGAATAGAGCGCGTAACCCAGGCGGTGTGTCTGCGGGCGGATAAAGTTTTCGGAGTTCCCGCCCAATGTGTTCCATGGTGAACCGCCAATCGGTTCTTTTTTCTCTACGAGTTTGCATTGCGGGTACCCCTTGGTACCCCTCCACATCGCTAATGATGGAACCGAATGTCCGTTGCCCAACAAATGCGAATGGCTGCTTTACATGTTCGGTGACGTGACCGAACGCCGCTTCCCGCCGCCTTGATCCGTCGCGGAACAGCCTGCCTGCTTTGTCGTGCCCGACCACAACGGACAGCAACCCGCGTAAGTTCAACATCGGGAAGCTGCCAGACTTGTTATTTATCGGGCCTCGAAAGGCATGGTCGTGTTCGATCGCCGCACGGCCAGTCAACGGAACAACTCCGACGCGACCCCGTTTCCTCAAGTAGGCCGGCCCGCAAAAATGATCAGTAAACCAATCACTCCTGACCGCAGCAAAATTGTTTTAGAGCATGCGGATCATGTCAAATACTGGACGCGGCACTTTCGCGTGACCAAAGATGAGTTGGCGCGCGCAATCGAACGGGTCGGTAACTCAGCCGCTGCGGTTCGGAAACAACTAGGCGCTGCACGCGCTCCTCAATCGTAGCGACGGATCGCAATGGCAGTCGTGAGATACCGCGACAAGAACGCCGACATCAGCCGCAAGCATGGCAATACTCTCATGCGAACCCTTCGGGAAACCTATGGCCTCGGTTTTGCGCCGGGCTGTGCCGACCATGCAAAACTGAGTGATGTGCTCACCAAATTGGACGAACCGTCGCTGACCCAATTGATACGCGATCACGAAGCAGGGACGCTCGAAGAGATTTGTCGCTAGCGCTCGGGTCGGAGTTAGGGGCTCGCGAAGCGCCCCTCGGTTGATAGAAACTCCTCTGTGCTCAGCCGCTCGCCAACTCCGCGTGAGGCCGCGGAGCTTTTTCCATTTTCGGCGGTCGTCGGCGTCTTGACTGCGGCTCCGCGCGTAATAGGCTAAGAGCGCGCTGCCCAAGACCTCCTCTGTGCCATTGAACGGACAAGAGTTGCAGGATCAGGCAGCCGGAAGCCTCGGGGGGCACCTTCCGGGGCTTCTTTTATTAGCAGCTTCGTTTTGAATTTGTGCCGGCAGCAAGGGGCTCCCTCGCCCGCTGCGCGTCGGGGCGGCTCCGCATAGTGCTCCAATTCGCGGGCAAATCGCTGGCAAAGCCGCACAAAAGCTGGTTTGCCTTGTCCTAACCACTTGATATTACAGAGCGTGAATCATGCACAGCCCGGTCCTATAACCGGGTCCACCTGCCGATTTTCCAATCAGGGTCGGGCGCAAAGGAAGACACGATGACCGAACGCATCCCGGGCTTTGCCACGCTTGCGATTCATGCCGGCGCGCAGCCCGATCCCACGACCGGCGCCCGCGCTACGCCGATCTATCAGACCACCTCTTACGTATTCGAGAGCGTCGATCACGCCGCGTCACTGTTCGGTCTGCAGACTTTCGGCAACATCTACACCCGCATCGGCAATCCCACCACGGCGGTGCTCGAGGAGCGCGTCGCCGCGCTCGAAGGCGGCACCGCGGGCGTGGCGACCGCAACCGGGCACTCCGCGCAAGTTTTGATCTTTCATTGTCTGTTGCAGCCGGGCGATGAGTTCGTCGCGTCCAAGAAGCTTTACGGCGGCTCGATCAATCAATTCAACCACGCGTTCAAAAACTTCAACTGGAACGTCGTCTGGGCCGATCCAGACGACATTTCGTCGTTCGAGAGAGCCATCAGTCCGAAGACCAAGGCGATTTTCACCGAATCGATCGCCAATCCCGGTGGCGTCATCACCGATATGGCGGCGGTGGCGCAGATCGCGCGCCGCGCCGGCGTGCCTTACATCGTCGATAACACGCTGGCGACACCGTATCTGTGCAAGCCGATGGACCATGGCGCCGATATTGTGGTGCATTCACTCACGAAGTTTCTCGGCGGCCACGGCAATTCAATGGGCGGCATGATCGTCGACGGCGGTACGTTCAACTGGTCGCGGGAACGGCGCTATCCGATGCTCAGTGAGCCACGGCCGGAATATCACGGCGTGGTTATGCACGAAACCTTCGGCAATTTCGGTTTCGCCATGGCCTGCCGCATGCTCGCTTTGCGCGACATCGGCTCGTCGATTTCACCCTTCAACTCATTCCTCATCCTGACCGGGATCGAGACGCTGCCGCTGCGCATGCAAAAGCACTGCGAGAACACGCAAGCGGTCGCCGAATGGGTAGCGGCGCATCCGAAAGTGGCCTGGGTCAGCTATCCGGGGCTACCGGGCGACCGTTATCACAACCTCGCCAAGAAATATTGTCCGCTCGGCGCCGGCGCGGTGTTCACTTTCGGGCTCAAGGGCGGCTACGACGCCGGCGTGAACTTGGTCACCAATGTCAAATTGTTCTCGCACCTTGCCAATATCGGCGACACCCGCTCGCTGATTATTCACCCGGCCTCGACAACGCATCGCCAGTTGACCGACGCACAGAAAATCCAGGCCGGAGCCGGGCCGGACGTCGTGAGGCTATCGATCGGCATCGAGGACAAGGACGACATCATTGCCGATCTCGAGCAGGCGCTCGAAGCGGCCTAAAGCATGATCCCGAAAAGTGGACACCGGGTTTTTGGACAAGCTAAAGCGAAATACCAAAATCGACCTAAAATCATTTCGCTTTAGCTGCGTGGCCACCGGATCGGTTAGACGCGCCTAAATACGCTGAACAGAAACTGCTGAACGCCGCCCGCTGGAGTCGTGTGATCATGGCGGCGCGTGCCGATCAACGCGAATGCGCGCCCAAGCGCGGCGGATAACAGCGTTGCATCGTAGCGCATGACCGGCAAGCCGCTACACCGCTCGGGGCCATCGATGGCGAAAGTGCCGATGATGGCATGCCCGCGCGGCCCGATCGCCTGCGTCAGGCGATCGAGGTAGGCGGCGCGGTCGGCCGCCTCAGTGAGGAAATGGAACGCGGCGCGATCGTGCCATAGATCGTACTCCCGGGACGGCTCCCATTCGGTCATATCGGCGACAATCCATTTGACCAGCACCGCGCGCTCGGCGAGCCGAGACCTCGTAATCGCGACGGCATCATCGGACAGATCAAGCACCGTGAGGTCGCGATAGCCGTCACGGATCAAGACGTCCACGAGGCGAGAGGCTCCGCCGCCGATATCGATAATCGCTGAATTTTGTTTTACGCCGATGCCATGGATCAGCTCCAAGGAGATAGCTGGTTTCTCCTGAAACCAACTGACTTGCTTTTCACCTTTTTCCTTATAGACCTTCCGCCAGTGAGCCTGCCGAGCGGGTTCGCTCATTGGTTTCTCCTTTATGGCGATCGTTGCGAACGCGCCGAGACTTTTAGCGGGATCGCATGTGCCGCGTGAATGACCGCCAAGGTCAGCGTGACCATGCCGGTCGCCTGATGCAAAAGCGCGAGCGGTAGCGCGGCGACCGACAGCAGCGTCCAAATGCCGAGCGTCACTTGCACAATGACCGCCGCGGCGACAAGAGCTGCGCTTGTGAAGACCGGACCGCGTTTGACCAGTTTGGCGACATTAAAGAGGTGAAGAAGCGCCAACAGGCCGATCGCATAGCCGAGCATGCGATGATCGAACTGGACTGTGAGCGGATTTTCAAAAAAATTCCGCCACAACGGCACTTCGAATAGGAGACGCCAGGATTGTGGAACGAGGCCGCCATCGATCAGCGGCCAGGTGTTGTAAGCATGTCCGGCACGCAAACCTGCGACCAAAGCGCCGAAATAGATCTGTGCCAGGAGTAGTATGACAAGCCCAATGGCGCCGGCGCGAACCGTCACCGGTTGGGCGGCTTTACCTAAATGCCCGAAAAGCGACTGCGCTCGCTCGTCCTGCCACCGCGTTCCGGTCCACACCAGGGCGACATAAATCAGACAGGCAAGAACGAGGTGCGTTGCCAAGCGGTATTGTGACACTTCGACGCGATCGGCGAGGCCGGACGCCACCATCCACCATCCAATCGCGCCCTGCAGCGCGCCGAGAGCCAGGATCATGCATAGACCCGCGCGTCGCCGCGGCGGTATCCAGCCGCGCCACAGAAACCAGACGAAGGGCACAAAGAAAACCGCGCCAATGAGCCGGCCGGTGAGCCGGTGCGCCCACTCCCACCAGTAGATCGTCTTAAAATCAGCAAGGCTCATTCCGGCGTTCAGTTGTCGATACTGCGGAATGGCCCGATATTTCTGAAATTCCGTCTGCCATTGCGCCTCGTTCAGCGGCGGCAGCGTGCCTGTGACGGGCTGCCACTCGGTGATAGAGAGGCCGGATTCCGTCAGCCGCGTGGCGCCGCCAACCAGAACCATGGCGAAGACGAGCGCAGCGACAGCATAGAGCCACAGCCGGATTGCGCCGCCATGATCCAATTCTTTGCGGTAAAAGGCGTCAATAGCCGTCATCATGTTCTTGTCGCGGGCGCGCGGACCATATAGTGCTGCGCCCTGCTCTCGCAATACAGCATTGTTTCAAGTTATGCCCGTGAGGCTGCGAAAACTTTTCGGCGCCGTTGCACTTTTTGTGCTTGTGATCGTCTGGGCACTCCTTGCTATGGCCGTGGCGCAGTTTCCCGCCATCCGCGACAATACCGTCTTATCGATCTTGTATTATGTGGTCGCCGGATTGGGTTGGATATTGCCCGCAATGCCGCTGGTAAGCTGGATGAGCGCGCCGCGATCCGGCAGTGAAATTCGCAAACCCTGATCAAAATTGGGTCGGCGGTCTTTCGGCTTACGCTGCATCAACGCGTCGAAATCCATTCCACAGCGCGGTCGCGGCGCCTGACAGCAGGACGCGCAAATAGCGCATGCGCTGGTAATTGCCGTCCACGGCGATGCGCGGCAGCGCTGTCAGGCATTGGCTGTGCGCG
Source organism: Xanthobacteraceae bacterium (assembly GCA_049286035.1). Taxonomy (GTDB): domain Bacteria; phylum Pseudomonadota; class Alphaproteobacteria; order Rhizobiales; family Xanthobacteraceae; genus BOG-931. The sequence goes on along the minus strand of JBAQBC010000454.1, from coordinate 27,862 downwards.
CGGAACAGAACGCCGGGACGTGCCGTTACCGCTGTCTTGAAACCAAGTTCAGCTGCGAGTTCAAACTCCCGCGCCGCCGAGGAAGCGCGATCGCCAAACGGATAGGACAAATGCGCCGGCTTGCGCCCCAGAGCTGCTTCGATCACGGATCGGCTCAAATCCATTTCGGAGCGCGCGGCCTCTTTCGGCAGCCGCAGCAGAATCGGATGATTGACCGTATGCGCGCCGATGGTGACGAGCGGATCAGCTGCCAGCTGCGCCAGCTCGCCCCAGTCCATACACTGCTCGGCGCAAAATGCGGGGACGTCGACCTGATAAAATGCCGCGAGCCTGCGAACGATGTCGCGCATTTCGCTTTCCGTGGACCGATCGCGCAGCCACCAATAAAGCTCATGGTAGAGCGTTTGCTTCTCCGCCACCGTGCGGCAGTCGAATTTTCGATCGCGTCCATCGATAACCAGACCGATACGATTGTTGCGCGCGATCACCGCTTCAAGCGCCAGCCACCACAATTCACCGAGGCGATCCGGAAAACTGGTGGGTACGTAGATCGCAAATGGCACGCCTGCGTCTTTAAGAACGGGATAGGCGAAGCTCAGCGTGTCGCGATATGCGTCGTCGAAAGTGAGGCAGATAAATCGTTTCGTGAAGTCACCATCGACCATGCGGCGGTGCATCTCGTCGAGGCCGACGAACTCCAGTCCCGAGCGCCGCAATCCTCGCACCAGTCGAGCGAGAAATTGCGGCGTCACTTCAAGCAAGCGATTCGGCTGAAAACGGTCCGGTCGCGGCGGGCGGACGTGGTGTAGCGCCAGAATTGCGCCCACTCCTCCGACGAAGGGCCGGGACACAATATAGGTCCCGGAGAAATACAAACATTCCAGACCGCCGCGGATGATCGTCTGTTTAATGGTCACGGATCGTCCTTCGCGAGGCGATCAGTATAGCGCGAATCCAATCCGAATTGCCGGCCGTCAACGCGCCAATCCCACGGCTTTGCCGTAAATTATCTCCCGATGACGCCGAGCCGATGCGCGCGCTACCGGCGGACCCGCCGGCCGCTTTATCCAAGCAATCGGCATCGCACGGCAAGCGCGAGGAGCCACACCAGCCCGGCAAGACTCAAACTGCAGAATACGGCGGCGGAGCCAAAATCCTTGATGCGCCTGATCTCGTTGTGCTGCTCGCGTGTCACGTGATCGGCGAGTTTTTCGATCCCAGTGTTGAGGAATTCTACGGCCAGCACGATGAGCAGTGCGCCCACCATGGCGGCATACCAGGCGCCGCTCGGGGCAATAACCAACCCCAACAGCAGCCCGATGATGACCAGAACCGCCTCGTCGCGCAGCGCCGGCTCGGTCTTAAAGCCGTCGACAAGTCCGCGGATCGAATTTTGCGTAGCGCTGTAAAGACGTTTCACGAGTGATCTATGATTGGGAGAGCAAGGAGCGACTCAATGGCGACTTTACGTTGCGACAGTGCCGATGGCGAGCGGATGTTGCTAGCAAAATGACCAATCACTATAGTCGCTGCGGTCTCGGAGCGTAGCGCAGCCCGGTTAGCGCACCAGTCTGGGGGACTGGGGGTCGCGAGTTCAAATCTCGCCGCTCCGACCAAAAAGACAGAGGGAGCTCGAAATGTCCAGACGAGTGCTGGCGGCCATTGCCGCACTGAGTATTTCAGGCGGCGCGGCTTTGGCGCAGGAGGTAAAAGTCGGCGTTGTTCTGCCCTACACCGGAATCGGCGCCGAATTTGCCCGCCAAATGGATCGGGGTATGGAGCTTTATCTGAAATTGAACCCCGATCAGGTAAAGCCGTATACCATTACCTTCATCAAGCGCGACTCCAAGGCGCCGAGCGGCGCCGACGCCAAGATTGCCGTTCAGGAGCTCTTGACCCAGGACAAGGTCGATGCATTGGCGGGCTGGGTCTATTCGCCGGATGCGATCGCATCCGCTCCGCTCGTGACCGCGGGCAAAAAGCTAGCGGTCATCATGAATGCTGGCACCGCATTCATCACCAATCTCGCGCCAGACTATGTCCGCACCTCGTTCACCATGTGGCACGCCGGTTACGCCTTGGGCGTGGCGGCGGCGAAGACGCTGCATGCAAAAACGGCGGTCGTCGCCTATTCCGATTTTCCGCCCGGCAAAGACAGTCTGGAGGCCTTCAAGGCCGGCTTCGAGGCCAATGGCGGCAAGGTCATTGATGCCATCCCGGCTGGCGGTGGCGGTGCAGTCCCGGACTTCACGCCGTTCTTCCAGCGCGCCAAGGACGAGAAGCCGGACGTTCTTTTCGTCTTTGTGCCGGCCGGCGATCACGCCGTGGCGGTCGCCAAGACCTATAACGCGCTCGGGATGCGCGCGGCCGGCATCAAGCTGATCGGGCCGGGCGACATCACCCAGGACATCAAGCTGCAAGATATGGGCGATGCCGCGATCGGGCTCATCACCATGCATCATTACAATGCCGATCTCGATAATCCGGAAAACAAACGCTTCGTCGCCGCATGGAAGAAGAATTATGGCGCCGACTCGACGCCGGACTTCACGGCAATCGGCGCCTATGACGGGATGGCGGCGATCGTGCACGCCGTGCAGGCCACCAAGGGCAAGATGGACGGCGACGCCGCCGTGAAGTCGCTCCTCGGCTGGAAATTCGAAAGTCCGCAAGGACCGATCGTGATTGATCCGGAAACCCGCGATATCGTGATGAATGAGTATCTTGCCGAAGTGGTGAAAGGCCCCGATGGAAAACTTCACCAGAAAGTCATCGGCCAGATCGATCACGTAAAGGACGAGTGCAAGGCGCAGGCAATCGGACCCTGTGCGCCAAAAAAATGATCAAGGCTGGTCGAGAATTTTCATGAAGGAGGCCGTTCCCCGAAATGCGGGGAGCGGCCTCTTGACGTTTGCCGGCCAACAGGATCGTTCGTGAACGCAGCGATCGACTTCGCCAGCATATTGTTGGGCGGGCTCGCCGCCGGGACCGTGCTGTTCGTCGTCTCGGTTGGATTGTCTGTCACCATGGGGCTCATGGGGTTTGTCAATCTCGCCCATGGTGCGTTTGCGATGTTCGGCGGCTACATCATCGTGCTGGCGATGAACCGCGCGCATTTCGGTTTTCCAGTCGCGCTCGCGCTCGGCTTTCTCGGAACTGCCGCCTTAAGTGTGGTCCTCGAGCAGTCGCTGTATCGCCGGCTTTACCGTGCCGGCGAGCTTGACCAGGTGCTGCTGACGATCGGCTTGATTTTCATTTTTATGGCGACGCTCACGATCATGGTCGGACCGCAGAGCCAGCCGCTGCAATTACCAGCGGAATTGGGAGGGCAGATCAATCTGGGCTTTATGCAGTACCGCACCTACAGCATTTTCCTGATCGTGGTCGGAGTGCTCATTGTTGTCGGCATCTGGCTTGCGTTCGAGCGGACCCGGATCGGCGCGCAGATTCGCGCCACGGTCGACAACCGCCGCATGGCGGAATCGCTCGGCATCAATGTCGACCGCCTCTTTACGATCACCTTTGCTTTCGGCAGCGGCATGGCCGCTCTCGGCGGCGGGCTTGGCGCCGAATTTCTGGGTCTGGATCCGCAATATGCGCTCAAATATCTGGTCTATTTTCTGATTGCGGTATCGGTCGGCGGCTTGGGCAGCGTGGTCGGTGTTTATTACGCCTCGCTCCTCCTCGGCACACTCGATTTCATCCTCAAGCTCTATTTGCCGAAAGGCGGCACGATCTTCATCTACGTGCTCACGATTCTCGTGCTGCTATGGCGGCCCCAAGGGCTGTTTGGAAGGAAGTCGGCGTGAGCACTGAGGCCGTTCCCGCCGAGCCCGCGACCACCCTTGGCCGCGCCGATCATCCCGCCGCGCGCGTCTTGATCGCTCGACATCATCTACGCTGGTGGGAGACATTGCCTTGGCTCGCCGCCGCCGCCTTCTATTTCGTGTTTCCCGATTATCTGGGCTTCGGCACTTCACTGATGATCACGATCTTGTTCGCGCTTTCACTTGACCTCGCGCTTGGCTACGCCGGCATCATCACGCTTGGCCACGCCGCGTTTTTTGGCGCCGGAGCCTACACCGTGGGCTTGTTGGCTTTTCACAACATCTGGACCGAGCCGATCACAAGCTTGATGCTGGCCGCGCTGGCAGCGGCGGCCGTCGGCTTGGCTTCGGGACTCGTGCTGTTGCGCACGCAGGGACTGACGCTGCTGATGCTTACGCTTTGCACCATGGCGTTACTGCAAGAAGGCGCCAACATGGCGCACGACTTGACTGGCGGGTTTGACGGCTTGCCGAGCTTGGACATCGCGCCAGTATTTGGCGTTTTCGAATTCAATCCGCTTTATCCCGATACGCAATATCTCTATACGCTGGCGATCCTGTTCGTCTGTTTTGTATTCATCCGCACGCTGATCTACTCACCTTTTGGCCAGAGCTTGACCGGCATTCGCGAAAATCTGTTGCGCATGCATGCCATCGGCGCGCCGGTGCGGCGCCGGCTTGTTGTTTGCTACACGATCTCGGCAGCGCTCGCCGGTATCGCCGGCGGACTGTGGGCGCAGACAAACGCTTATGTGAACTTGAGCGCGCTCGATCTGGACCGCGCCGCGACCGTGCTCATTATTCTGATACTCGGCGGCTATGGGCGCCTTTACGGCGCGTTCGTTGGCGCGGCCGCCTACATGGCGCTCGAGCACTTCCTCGCCCGAATTTATCCGACCGCCTGGCAGCTCGGACTCGGATTGCTTCTGGTCGTCGTCGCGCTTTATGCGCGCAACGGCATGCTGGGCCTCGGCGAAGTTATATGGCGGCGTTATCGTGCAAGGCGTACGGCATCATGACCGAGCTCAGGCTCGAAACACGCGCGCTGAGCCGGCGCTTTGGCGCGCTTGTGGCTCTGCAAGAGGTCGACTTTAAGCTCGCCGCCGGCGCCCGCCATGCGCTGATCGGACCAAACGGCGCCGGCAAGACCACGTTCATCAATTTGCTGGCCGGCGCGCTGCCACCGTCGCGCGGACGCGTCCTCCTCAAAGGCGAAGATATCACCGATAAAAAACAAGCGCAGAGGGTCAAGCTCGGAATTGCGCGTACGTTCCAGATCAATCGGTTATTTCGTGGACTTTCCGTTCTGGAAAATGTCTGCATGTCGGTGGCGGAACGCGTTGGCGCTGCGCAAAGCATGTTTTATCCCGTGGGCCGGCGCACTGACGTCATCGAGGAATCGATGCATCTTTTGGACCTGCTGAAGCTCGCAACGGATGCCGCGCACCGGGTGTCCGAACTCCCCTATGGCCGGCAGCGGCTGGTCGAAATCGCGATTGCGATCGGCTTAAAGCCCGACGTCCTCTTGCTCGACGAGCCCGCGGCCGGCGTGCCGAGTGCGGAAAGCCATATTATTCTCGACGCGATCGAACGCTTGCCGGAGCATATCGCGGTATTAATCATCGAACACGACATGGACGTCGTTTTCCGCTTCGCCAAGCGCGTCACGGTCATGGTCGGCGGAGCGCTGTTCGCCGAAGGAACGCCGCGCGAAATCGAAGACAATCCGCAGGTCCGCGCCGTCTATCTCGGTCAGGCCGGCCGTGGCTAGCGCCCTTGAACTGCGGCAAGTCTCGGCGGGTTACGGCGAAACCGTCGTGATCGAAGAAATCGACCTGACGCTGGCGCGCGGTGAGTGCATCAGTGTCATCGGACGCAACGGCGTCGGCAAAAGCACCTTATTGGCGACAATCATGGGGCAGACCGTGCTGCACGCGGGCGATATCGTCCTCGCCGGCCGGAACCTCAATCGCGTTCCATGCTATCAACGGGCGCTCGCGGGCATCGGCTTTGTGCCGCAGGAGCGCGAGATTTTTCCGTCGCTGACCGTGCGCGAGAATCTCGAAGTCGCGGCCCGGACCGGAGATTGGACGCTGCCGCGCGTGTTCAAGCTGTTCCCAAGACTGGGAGAACGACTGGATAATTCCGGCAATCAACTGTCGGGCGGCGAGCAGCAAATGCTGTCGATAGCGCGCGCGCTGTTGACCAATCCGACGATCCTGCTCATGGACGAGCCGACCGAGGGCCTGGCGCCAATTCTGGTGGACTCGCTCACTGCGGTACTCAGGCAATTGCGCACAGAGAGCGGGCTTTCAATCGTTCTTGTGGAGCAGAACAGCCGCGTGGCCTTGTCGTTCTCCCCGCGCACGGTGATTCTGGATAAGGGCCGTATCGTCTACGACGGCGAATCCGGGCCGCTGCAAAAAGATGCGGACCGCCTGGCCAAGCTTGTCGGCATCGTGGAATGACTGCTCGTGGGCGACGATGCTTAAGCTTTGAATTTGCTCTCGCACCGATGGACCGGACAAACCCGTTTGCGTCACCCTACACGCCTTATTCCGATGCGCTAATGGCGGTTTATCGCCACCTGTGCCGGCACGCGCGTTGACATTCCAGACCGTTCTCCAAATACTGAGCGTCCAAGCATCAAAGACGCATGATGGCTGATCAGCCTGGGAGGAAAACGCCATGAACACTTCGCGTCGCTCGCTGCTTAAGAAATCCGCTGCGGCTGCCGCAACGTTGGCCGTCTCACCACGCTTCGCCACTGCGCAAGCCGAAGCCGTCCGGATCGGCGTTGTCTATGACTTGTCGGGTCCATTCGCCGCCGGCGGCTCGGCGGCATGCGCAGTGGGCGCGCAGATAGCTATCGATCTCGTCAACGAGCGCGGCGGCATTGCCGGCAAGTACAAGGTGATCCCGATCAATGCCGATTGTCAGAGCAAGGTGGATGTCGCGATCAATGAGGTCGAGCGGCTGATCGACCAGGAGAAGGTCGACATTGTGAACGGCGTTTACGCCAGTGCTCAGGCAGTGCCGCTCGCGGCCAAAGTTGACGCGCAGAAAAAGATCTTATGGATCACGACCGCGATCGCAACTGCAGTCTTCAAGGACAAAAACCTGCAATACGTGTTCCGCGGACAAATTCATTCCGACCAATACGGCGAAGCTTTCGTCACATTCGTCGCCGACAACGCCACGGCCAGTCTTGGCGCCGACCCGCACAACGTCAAGGTCGCCATTATCCATGAAGACGGCCCGTACGGAGTTGGCGTCGCCGACGCGACCGAACGGTTCGGCAAAGAGCGCGGTCTGCAACTCATCATGCGTGAGGGCTATTCGGCCACCGCGCCGGATCTTTCATCGCTCGTCACCAAGCTCAAACGAGCCGGCGCGGATGTCATTTCGCACTGCGGCTACAATCCCGACATCACGCTGTTCTTGCGACAAGCGCGCGAGAGCGGCTTGCATTTCAAAATGCTGGTCGGCAATGGCGCAGGCTATAGCCAGCTCGATAAGCTGCGCACGACGTTCGGAAAAGACATCGACAATTTCTGCAATATCGATCCGGTGCCCGCGCAGTTACTCAACCCAACCTCGCTCGCGCCGGGATTGGGCGATCTCGTCAAAGTCATGGTCGATCGTTACAAAGCCAAGACCAACGCCAACGACGTGCCGCCGCATTGCTCGATGGGTTTCAATCAGACCTGGGTCCTGCTCAACAACGTGCTGCCGATCGCGAAAGAGAAATATGGCGGCTTTGACGCCGAGGCGGTGCGCAAGGCGGCGCTCGATGTCGATATCCCGCCTGGCGGCACGATCCAAGGCTATGGGGTGAAATTCTACCGGCCGGGCGCACAGCTCGCCGGGCAGAATGAGCGGTCAACGCCCGTGGTGATGCAGAATGCCGGCGAGCACATCGCCGTTGTCTGGCCGACCAATATCAAGACGCAAGATCCCGTTTTGCCACTTCCAGATTCGTCGATCTACGCCATGCGTGCATAATGCTGGCGGTCGAAAGGCTCTGCAAACGCTTCGGAGGATTCCTGGCGGTGAACCAGGTCTCCTTCGAAGTGCGTGAGGGCGAAATTCTAGGACTGATCGGCCCTAACGGCTCGGGCAAAAGCACGACCTTTAATCTGATTGCCGGTACCTTGCGCCCGAGCGGCGGATCAATCCGTTTTCAAGGAGCTGAAATCGCCAGTCTTGCCGCCCATACAATCTGCCGGCGTGGCGTCGGGCGCACATTTCAGATTCCCCGCCCCTTCCGCAAACTCTCGCTGATCGAGAACGTGGCGCTCGCGGCCTATTACGGCAGCGGGGTTTCGCGCGCTCAAGCCTGGCGGCACGCCGAGGAGGTGCTCGATCTCGTCGGTCTGCCGAGCGGCCCAGGCGCGACGCCGAGCGGGCTTGGCACGGCCGCGCTGAAGAAGCTCGAACTCGCCCGCGCCCTTGCAAGCAAGCCAAAACTGCTGCTCGCCGACGAAAGTCTCGGCGGGCTCGATTCAACCGAGATGGAGCGGGCGGCTAGCCTGCTTGAAAGCCTTCGCAGCCGCATGGGCGTTACGATCATCTGGGTCGAACACATCATGGGCGTGCTGATGCGCATCGTCGATCGCGTCATCGTGCTCGATCACGGCGAGAAGATCTTCGACGGCCTGCCGGCGCACGCCGCGATCGACCCGCGCGTGACCGAGGTTTACCTCGGGACGCGGGCCTAAAGACCGATGCTGTCGCTTGCTGCCATCTCCGCGGGTTACGGTTCCTTCCAAGTTCTGTTCGATGTCTCGCTCGAAGTGCCGCGGGGTGAGGCCGTGGGCGTGATCGGGCCCAACGGCGCCGGTAAGACTACGTTGATGCGGGTGATCTCCGGCCTCGTGCATCTATATACGGGCGCCATGAGGTTTGACGGGCGCTCCATCGGCGGCCTTCCCGCGCATCGCATGGTCGAACAGGGCATCGCCCACGTTCCCGAGAACCGTCGGTTGTTTCCGCGGCTGACGGTTGAAGACAATCTGCGCATCGGCGCCTATCTGCCGCGGGCCCGACGACAGTGCGCCGAACAGCTAGATCGCGTGTACAAACTGTTCCCGCGATTGAAAGACCGGCGCGAACAGCTCGCTGGAACGCTTTCGGGCGGCGAGCAGCAGATGTGCGCCATCGGCCGAGCGCTGATGTCCGACCCCAAATTGCTGCTGATGGACGAACCCTCCGCGGGTTTGGCTCCTCTCGTCGTTGCACAGGTATTCGATCTCGTTCATCGGATTCGTGCCGAAGGATTGACGGTTTTAATCGTCGAACAAAACGTGCAACAGGTTCTGGACGTGGTCGATCGCGCCTATCTCCTGGAAGTGGGACGGATAAAGCTCGCGGGCACATCGGCCGAACTCAAAGGCAATGACTTCATTCGCAAAAGCTACATGGGACTGTAGAAAACGGGTCGGCAGAAGCAGACTGACGAGAAAATGGACATTTATCTTCTCGAGTCGATCATCAACGGCATCCTGCTCGGCGGCGTGCTCGCACTGCTTGCGCTCGGACTTAATCTGATTTTCGGCGTGATCGACGTGGTGTGGATTGCCTATGCCGATCTCGTCATGTGCGGCATGTATCTCATTTACTATCTCAATGCCGAGCTTAATTGGCCGCTACTGCTTGCGTGCGCCGTTGCGATCGCCTGGGTGGCGGCGCTCGGCGTGCTGGTGCACGTTCTGATTATTGCGCCCATTCTCGGCTCGGCGCCGATCAATCAGCTTCTGGCGACGGGCGGACTTCTGTTTTTCTTGCAGAGCTTCGCCACGCTTCTGTTCGGCACCGATTTCCGCAACATCGGCGTGCGTTTGCCCATCATCGAAGTGAGCGGCATCTACATCAGTTCAGCACGGCTCTTGGCGTTCGCGGTCGCCGTTACCGGCGCAATCGCGCTTTATTTTTTTCTCAGACGGACTTTCGTCGGAACCGCCATTCGCGCGATCGCACAGGACCGCGACATTGTCGGGCTCATGGGCGTCGACCAGCGGCACATTTATCTCGTCACTTCGGCGATCGGCGGGGCGCTGGCGGGGCTTGCCGCGTGTCTCCTGACCTTGCAATACGACGTGCATCCATTCATCGGCAATACATTCGGGCCGCTGATCTTCATGATCTGCGTTCTTGGCGGCCTGGGCGATATGATTGGCGGCTTTGTCGCCGCCTTCGTGATGAGCCAGATCATTGCCATCGGGGGTTATTACTTCAGCAGTGATTTATCTTACGTCTTCGCTTTCACCTTCTTCATCGTCCTGATGTTTGTGCGGCCGAGGGGAGTATTCTCCCGGTGACCGCGCAGCATGTCATGATCGCCGGTCTAGTGCTTGCCCTGCTGGCGCTGCCGCACTTCGTCGCTCCTTACTTCATGCATTTGCTGATCCAGATCCTGCTGTGGGGCTTTGTCTATACCTCATGGTCGATCATGGGCCGGTTCGGCTTCGTTTCACTAGGCCACGGCGCTTTCATGGGCGTTGGCGCCTATGTGCCGGCGCTCCTTTGGAATTACGCCGGACTCACGCCGTGGATCGGAATTCCAGTCGGCATCGGCTTTGCCGTTTTGTTAGGGCTCATCGTTGGTTATCCCTGTTTTCGTCTCAAGGTCGTCGGTCACTACTTCGCGCTGGTCACGCTGGCATTAAGCCAGGTGGTCATGCTCTCGATCGTAGCGGCGCGCGACGTCACGGGCGGATCACTCGGGTTCACCCCCAAGGCCGTGGGCCATTCCTGGTTTGCGCTGCAATTTCCGGAGAAGATCTACTTTTACGCAATCTCGCTTGCACTTTGGTTTGGCGGACTTGCGGTCTGGTACTGGATTGATCGCGGAATCGGCCGCGAAGCGCTTGATGCTATTTCCGAGGACGAAGAGGCGGCGGCAAGCATCGGCATCAACGTCATTCGCGAAAAGCTCCGCGTGACCCTGATCAGCGCCGCGCTCACCGCGCTTGGCGGCGCGATTTACGGGCAGTATATGATGTACCTAAATCCCGAGACGGTGTCGGGTATCGCGGTGTCGCTGCAGATCGTCTTCGCCGCGATCGTCGGCGGGACCTACGCGGCGGTTGGTCCGACCGTAGGCGCTTTACTGACAATTTCCTTAAACGAGGGCTTGCGGGTTGCGTTTGGCACCAACTTCATCGGGGCAGCCAACACGATCTACGGAATCCTTCTCATTCTTTTCATCATTTTCATGCCGCGCGGAATCGTCGGCATGATTCAAGACACGATCAAAGGCAGCCCACGCGGCAAGGCTGCGTTTTACAACGCAATCCGCCGCCCCTCCTCCGCCGACCAATAACCGGCATATTGGATCTTGATTGTCTCACGCGCCAGATCGAGATCGGCGCGCGGCTGAAGCCCATGGACCACGCACTCCATGAAATCTTGTATTTCCTGCAAGTAGCCCCGCGTCCATTCTTCTTCGAGGCAGACGAATTGCCATCCGGTTTTACGATCGACCTTCTCGGTGATGTAGACATCCGCGAGCTTCTCTTCATTCGTCAGATAGCTCATCAAGTGATTATTCGGCGTAATGTTCGCGAGTAACGAGCCGCCGCTCGTATATAGCTCGATAACATTGCGCACTCCGCCCATGATGATATCGCCGGAGAAGATGGTGCTCTTGGTGCCGTCGGAGAATGTCAGCGTCAGCATGCCCCAATCTTCGACGTCGACCGGGTTGCTCTTGATGTAGACGTGGTCCTGCGGCGGTAGGCTGGCGGCGACATTTCCGGTATCGGCGGTGACCGAAGACACCGCGATCCGCTCACCGCGCGCGCGGGCTTCCACTTGCTTCAGATAGAGAACGGTGGACAAGGGATGGCACCCCATACGGATGAGCGAGCCGCCGCCGGTCATCGCCCACCGTGCGGCGTGGGCAGCGTGCGAGCCGCTGTGGCTTTCCTCGGCTTTCATAAACAGGACCTTGTCCTTGGTGCTGTTCAAGATCTCAACGCTTTTCGTTACCGCGGGCGCATAAATCCAATCCTCGGCATACATGAAAAGCTGCCCGCTGGATTTGATCGCAGCGCAAGTTTGCTCCATCTCTTCAATGACGCGCTCATACATGAGCGATTTCGGCACTTTTTTTCCGATCGGCGTTTTATCCTCGGCGCGTCCGAAATAACCGGCGAAGGGTTTTTCGCAAATGACGTGTTTGCTCGCCCGCACGGCATCCACGATCATCGTTGCATGCAGCGCGGGCGGCGTGCAGATATCGACGACATCAATTTCGCCATCATCGATCAGATCGCGGAAATCGCGATAGGTCTTTCGAATTTTGTGTTTCTTGGCAAAGTCAAGGACGTGATCGCCACGCGCGGCAACCGCTATCACCTCAGCATCAATTCCGTAGACCCGCTTATAAGCGTACATGTGCAATTCAGCGACAAAACCGCATCCGACAAGGCCGACCGTTACTTTTGGCATCATGACACTCCCAGGCTCCGAGGCTCATCATAACTGGCGCGTGTTTGGGCAGAAGCGTGCTTCTCAAGAATTCTGCAACTGTGTAGCCTCCCGGTGCCGCTGCGCGTTCCGCAGCGCGGGGACCGGATTATGAAAGCGACCCGTCGGGAATTTCTACATTTTGCAGCGGCTGCCATAGCGATCGGGCCGAATGCGCGGGTCGCGTGGGGACAAAGCTATCCGACCCACCCCGTTCGGATCATATCTGGCTTCCCGCCCGGCGGCATAAGCGACACCTACGCGCGCCTGATCGCGCAGTGGCTGTCGGAGCACCTCGGCCAGCAATTCTTCGTCGAGAACCGCCCCGGCGCTGGAGGCACGCTTGCCGCGGAAACGGTCGCCAAATCGGCGCCGGACGGCTACACGCTCCTTCTCACCACTTCCGCCGATGCATGGAACAACTCACTCTATCAAAAACTCAATTTCGATGTCGTCCGCGACTTCGTTCCAGTCGGCACGATTTCGCGGGGACCCGGCGTCCTGGTGGTGCATCCGTCACTGCCGGTCAAAACCGTTCCTGAACTAATCGATTACGCCAAGAACAATCCCGGCAAAGTAACCGTGGCCTCGGCTGGGATCGGCAGCGCGCCGCATATGTATTGGGAATTGTTTCGGAGCGTCAGCGGAGTCGATATGGTGCACGTGCCGTATCGCGGCGGCGGGCCTGCGGTCGCCGACCTGCTCGGCGGACAAGTTCTGGTCTATTTCGGCACCTTCGCTTCGACGCTCGAACATGTCAGGGCAAGTCGGCTGCGCGCCTTGGCCGTCACCTCCGTCAATCGCGCTGCAGTGTTGCCCGGCGTTCCGGCAATGGCCGAATACCTGCCGGGATATGAGGCCAGTATCTATGTCGGAATTGCCGCTCCGCGCGACACGCCATCAGGTATCGTCGAACAGCTCAACAAGACGATCAATCTTGCATTCGCGGACGCAATGATCCCCCAGCGAATTATCGATCTCGGAGACAGTCCGCTGTCGCTTTCGATCTCGGCATTCGCCAAGCTCGTTGCCGAGGAAACTGAAAAATGGCGCAAGGTGATCGCCGCAGGCAATATCCGAGCCGAATAGGATTTACAAAGGGACGACCAAAACAGCGATGCAGAAGAACCTAACCAACCGTCGATGGCTTCTCGCAAGCTATCCCGAAGGCATGCCGCTCCCTGATAATTGGGCGATGGATACGCAGCCGGTGCCGGATCCCGGGCCTGGTCAGATCCTGGTCAAATCGAAATGGCTTTCAGTGGATCCCTATATGCGCGGGCGCATGAGCCCGGCGAGTAACTACACCAAGGGTGTGGCGCTCGGCGAAGTCATGCAAGGCGGCGGCGTCGGCGAAGTCGTGGCTTCCAACCATCCGGCGTGGAAAGTTGGCGATATCGCCGAATCGATGAGCGTTGGGTGGCAAGAATGGTCGGTGCTGACGCCGGACGTCGCGGGTCCGGCCGGCATCCACAGGATCGATCCAAAGCTCGCGCCGATCGAAAGTTCGCTGTCCTGGCTCGGCATGCCGGGCATGACGGCTTACTTCGGCCTCCTCGACCTCGGACGTCCGCGGCCCGGCGACACGGTCGTCGTGTCCGCCGCATCGGGAGCAGTCGGTCAGTTGGTCGGCCAAATTGCCAAATTAGCGGGGTGCCGCGCCGTCGCCGTTGCCGGTGGCGATAACAAACTTCGATGGTGCCGCGAGATCGGCTTCGATGCGGCGATCAACTACAAAAAATCTCCCGACCTCGTAGCGGCGGTGAAGGAAGCCTGCCCTACTGGCGTGGATGTTTTTTTCGACAACACTGCCGGCCCGATTCACGACGCGGTCATGAAAAACCTGAGTATCGGCGCGCGCGTTGTGATTTGCGGTCGGGTCGCGCTGGCCGGCCAATTCGGCAAACCCGACATCGGCGAGCGGTTCATGGGCCAATTGATCGTAAGCCGCGCCAGCATCCATGGTTTTCTCGTGTTTGACTGGTGGCATCGCCGCGACGAAGCCTTGCGGCGGCTCGCCGCCTGGCGCCGCGAGGGCAAGATTCAATTCAAGGAAGACGTGCTCGAGGGCATCGAACGTGTGCCAGAGGCATTTCTACGACTGCTCCACGGCAAAAATTTCGGCAAGCAGATCGTGAAAATCGGCTAACAAAACCAACATCCAATCCGATTTTATCAAAGTTAGATCACGCGATACCCGCCGTCCGCCATGACAATCGTGCCGGTGACAAAGCCGGACAGGTCCGAAGCCAGAAAGATTGCCGGCCCGACAATATCCTCGGGCTTTCCCGCTCGACCGAGCGGTGTATGTTCCAGAAAGATCCGCACGAGATCGGGATTGGTGGCGCGCACCTTTTCATTGAGCGGGGTCTCGATGAAGCCCGGGCCGATGGCGTTGACGCGTACACCATCTTTGCCCAGCTCCGCCGCAAGCGCCCGCGTAAATCCCAAAACGCCGTGTTTCGACGTTGTATAGGCGGGAGAGTTCGGCGTCCGAACGTGCATGAACGACTGGATCGAGCCGACATTGATGATGCGACCTTTGGTGGCGCGCAGTTGGGCCAAAAAGGCATGCGTCACATTGAAGACCCCGTGAAGGTTGGTCGCCAGGACGTCTTCCCAGTCCTTGATCACCGCTTCGGCGTCAGCAGTAAACGCATTCCGGCGGTTGATCCCGGCATCATTGACGAGAATCGAGACTTGGCCGATTTTCTCCTTTACCAGTGCGGCAACTTCCCGGCAGCGATCGCGCTCTCTCACGTCAAGCGTAAAACTGTGCGCTTTGCCGCCGCTGTGCGTAATGGCGTCGACCGTCTCAGCTGCCGATTTGGCATCGATATCAAGCGCAACAACTTGCGCTCCTTCCCGCGCATAGCCGAGCGCGATGGCCCGACCGATCCCTGATCCGCTTCCGGTGATCGCCGCAATATGTCGCTCGAGCATCCCAGCCATGGTCGATACCTCTTGAAGCGGCGTCTTTTCTTTCGCGGATCATTTTCGTTTGCCTAAGCGCGTTTGAATGCCGGCATCACGTCTTTGGCGAACCAGCGAAGCTGTTCTTTGAATTCCGCCGGCGACAGCCCCTCGGCCCAATGAATCATAAAGCTATCAAGCCCGGGATATTTCGCCTCGATCGACTTGATGCCCGCAATCACCTCGCTCGGCGTTCCGCAGAACCAAGCCTTCTGATCAACGCCGTCCCGCAATGAAGGAGTGCGGGCAGGCGCGCCGGGTGAGCCCCAGGTGCGGCCCTGCTCGTCGGCGTAACGCACGAAGCCGAACGGCGCAAACCATTTGAAGCGTTCGTCGTGCGCGGGTTCAAGCCGGCGAATGGCTTCCTCGCGGCTGTCGGCCAGGTAGACGCCGGCACCCCAGATCATGTCTTGGCCGATCTGTTTGTTTTGGCCACGCTTGAGACAGGCGGCATGATAGGCGCGGACAACGTCGTCCAGAATTTTTTCGCCATTGAGCGTGACCATGGCTTTGAGACCGTATTGCGCCATGAGCTCGATGGTTTTGCCGCTGGCGATCGGCATCCAAATCTCGACCGGCAGATGCTTTGGCCGCGGCACCAGCGTAATGTCCCTGAGCTGATAACCGCGATAATCGACCGGCGGCGGACACTCGTAGTACTTGCCCTTGAAGTGAAACGACTGTTCGTTGAAACAACTCAACAGCAGCCGAAGCTGCTCTTCAAACAGTTCGCGGTTTTTCTCGGCGTCAAGAAGCGGCGCGCCGAATGTCTCGACCTCGCGCGTATGGTAGCCGCGGCCGACGCCCATGATGATACGACCGTCGGTAACGATATCCGCCATTGCATAATCTTCGGCCAGCCGGATCGGATGCCACATCGGCAGAACGTTAAAGGCGCAACCGAATTTCAGGCGTTTGGTCTGGGTGGCGAGCCACAGGCCGAGCTGGATCAGGTTGGGGAAGACCTCATAGCCTTCACGCTGGAAATGATGCTCGGCGGTCCACAGCACGTCGAATCCAAGCTCGTCCATGAGCCGCGCGACGTCACGCGCCGTATTGAAAGCTTCGCGCAGGCGCTCGTCCGAATAGCGACGGTCATTCGCTGGCGTGCCGTTCAAGCCAATATTTTCGAGTTCGATTTGACCAACATATAAAACGTGAAACTTTCGGATCATGCAGGTCCCCGCCGCGGCGTTGATCGAATGGCTGTTACCTTAAATGCCGCGCCGGGCAGTGTCTCTTGGCGGCCGCCGCAACACAATCGTTAAAGTGGCGCCCAGACTCATGCGATGAACGACATGCAGTGCCGGCGATCTGTCGCCGATAAAACCTTGGAACCAAGGAATGATAAGGAATTTTCAGTCCTGCTGAAGCACGCCATCGATGATGCGGCGGCAGGCAATCAGTTCATCGAGCGCCATTTCCAGCTTTCGCCGGTTCTCGCCGCTACCGATGCTTTCCTCAGCGGCCGGAACCGTCTCGCCAGGCTCTGAAAACAAACTCGGTTCGGCGCGATCCTCCGCTGCTCCCGATGCGGCGTCTTGAGCATCCTCCTCGAGCGGCGGCGGAGCCGGTTCGGCGCCCACGCGCCAGACGTTTTGTACGAAGGCGCCGCCATGCTCGCGCAAAATGCGTTGAACGCCGCGGATTGTGTAGCCTTCGCCGTAAAGCAGATGACGGATGCCGCGCAACAGATCGACATCGTCAGGCCGGTAATAGCGGCGACCGCCGCCGCGTTTCATCGGCCGGATGTGGGAGAAGCGGCTTTCCCAAAACCGCAGAACGTGCTGCGGCACGTCGATTTCGTCGGCGACTTCGCTGATGGTGCGGAACGCGTCCGGCGCTTTTTCCACGTCCAACGTCCTCGCGCTTATGGCGCCTCGGCGCCATCCGTCCCGGAATTGATACGCTGTTTGAGGATGGCCGACGGCTTGAACACCATGACACGGCGCGGCGAAATCGGTACTTCCTTGCCGGTCTTGGGATTGCGGCCGATACGTTGGCCTTTTTTGCGTACGACGAATGAGCCGAAAGATGACAATTTCACGGTCTCGCCGCGCTCGAGACAGTCGGTAATTTCTTTGAGCACGAGCTCGACGAGCGTCGCGGACTCCGTGCGCGACAAGCCGACCTTTTGATAGACCGCCTCACACAAGTCTGCACGCGTGACCGTCTTTCCCGTCATGGCCAGCCCCGAGCACTGTAGATCGAGCGATGGATCGACGAATGTCGATCAGCATATCGTGCTGAATTATCAAGGATATTAGCTTGTTGGCGCAGGGTCAACGGGGCTTCCGCGCAGCGGCCCGCGCAAATCGAGATATCGAACGGTCTACCAGCGCACCAGCGCCGCCCCCCACGTGAAGCCACCGCCCATGGCTTCGAATAACAACAGATCACCGCGTTTGATGCGGCGATCGGCCACCGCATCAGCGAGAGCAAGCGGGATCGATGCCGCTGAAGTATTACCGTGCCGATCGACCGTGGTGACGATCTTTCCGGGCGCGATCCCGAGCTTGTGGGCCGACCCGTCAATAATTCGCTTATTCGCCTGATGCGGAATGAACCAATCGATGTCATTGGCCGTGTAGCCGGTCACTTTGAACGCATCCTCGACCACATCGGCGATCATTGCCACCGCATGGCGGAACACCTCGCGGCCCTCCATGCGCAGGTGGCCGACGGTGCCAGTGGCAGAGGGGCCGCCGTCCACATAGAGTTTCGATTTGTGACGGCCGTCGGAGCGCAGCCGCACTGTGAGCACGCCTCGATCGTCGCGAGATCCCGGCTGCTGCTGGGCATCGAGGACCACCGCCCCCGCGCCATCGCCGAACAGCACGCAGGTAGAGCGGTCGGTCCAATCCAGAAGCCGCGAGAAAGTCTCCGCTCCGATCACCAAGGCCCGCGAAAACGAACCGGTTCGGAGCAGCGAGTCCGCCGTGGCCAGGCCATAAACGAAACCCGAGCACACCGCTTGCAAGTCGAACGCGGCGCCGTGAGTGATGCCTAGGCCGGCCTGAACCGAAACGGCGCTTGCAGGGAATGTATTATCGGGCGTGGAGGTGGCGAGTACGATCAGATCGATCGATTGCGCATCGACATGAGCATGCGCAAGCGCCGCCTGCGCCGCTCGTATCGCCATGTGCGACGTAAGTTCGCCCGGCGCAGCGATACGGCGTTCATGGATGCCGGTGCGCTGAACAATCCAGTCATCGGAGGTGTCGACCTTGCGAGCGAGTTCCTCGTTAGTGAGGATCTGACTTGGCAAATAGCTGCCGCAGCCGAGCATCACCGAGCGAAGCACAGTCACGAAGCCGCTCCGCCGAGCATTTGGCCCACCGGTTCCGGGCGTGACCTCACATGCCGAGCAAGCGCAGCGCGTATTCGCGCCAAGAGTTCGTCCCGCACTACGCCATGGCCAAGCTCGATCGCGGCGGCAAAGCCTTCGGCATCGGTCCCGCCGTGACTCTTGATCACAATGCCATTCAATCCAAGGAAGACCCCGCCGTTGGCGCGGCGCGGATCCATCCGCTCTCGCAACTGCCGAAAGGCGGATTGCGCGAACAAATAGCCGATGCGTGCGCTGAGCGACCGGCTCATAGCGCCTTTGAGATATTCTCCGATTTGACGAGCGGTACCTTCGGCGGTTTTCAACGCAATATTCCCCGCAAAGCCCTCCGTGACGACGACGTCAACCTTGCCGCGGCCGATATCGTCACCCTCCACGAAGCCCTTGTATTCGACATCGGCGAAATTTTCCTCACGCAGCATGCGCCCCGCCTCGCGCACTTGTTCAAGCCCTTTCGCCTCCTCCACGCCGATATTGAGGAGCCCGACCGTAGGCCGCGGCAAACCAAACAGAATTCGTGCGGTGGCCGCACCCATCAAAGCCAGATCGACCAGATGATCGGCGTCCGCGCCGATCGATGCGCCCACGTCGAGCACGATCGACTCGCCTCGGAGCGTCGGCCACAGCGCCGCTATGGCCGGCCGTTCGATCCCCGGCAGGGTTTTGAGGTTGAATTTCGACATGGCCATGAGCGCGCCGGTATTGCCCGCGGAGACGGCCATGTCGGCGTCGCCCTTTTTCACCGCGTCGATCGCGAGCCACATCGACGATTTCCAGCGGCCGTAACGCAATGCCTGGCTCGGCTTGTCCTCCATTCGCACCGCCACTTCGGTGTGGATCAGTCGGGCGCGCGCCTTAAGCTCCGGTCGGGCGTCGAGGAGCGGAGCAATTAGGGATGAGTTCCCGAACAAGAGGAATTCACTGTCGGGATGACGCGAGAGCGCAAGGTCGGCGCCGGCAACGACCACGCCGGGACCGTGATCCCCTCCCATCGCATCAAGCGCAATACGGACCTTATCTGCCATTGGACGACCGTGCGGTCACGACTGTGCCGGAGCCGAAATTCGCAAGCGGGCGTGACCTGCTTTCATGCGAATTTTCGACTCAAAGTGACAGCTGCAAACCCATGGTTGTGAAGCGATTTTTGTCCCTGACGTTCACAGTTCTCACGCGCCGACGCGCTGGCACTGGAAACATCTTTGCAACGACCCGACGTCCGCACCGCAAAGCACCGAGCTTCGAGAATAGCGGTTCGAGGCCCGGACACAACACCCATGGGAAGAGCGCCGTCAGCCATTGTCCTGGCGCTAGTCTTGGTGGTGGTCTTGGCGTTTTGCCAAACCGCCAAGCGCGGCAAAGGGTCCCTGGTCATGTTTAGCATCCTGCGGCGGTTCGAAAACCGCACCAGGTTTGCGCGGATAGGGATCAAGACCAAGAATCAGGAACTCGGTCGCCAGCGCTCCCAAATCGACGGCGCCACCCACGAGCGGTTCCGGATCATCCCATTTCACGCCACGGTGCTGGCCTTCGTTCTCGGCCGATTCCGCAAGCCTCTGCGGCTGTTCGAATACGAGATCGATCGTCTCTTCGACCTCATTGGCCAGCGGCTCGAGCGTGACGACGCAATTCTGTCCGACCGTCGCGGAGATCGATCCGACGACATGCAGACCGCCGTCGCGGCGGGTGACATCGAAATTGGCTTCAAATCGCGGCAAGTCCCGAAGCCCCGCGATTTTCGCAACCGCAGCGCGGACGTGCGCATCGGCGACAAGGTCGAAATGCTGGCCGGTCTCGGGAACCTCCTCCACCCCTACCAGGATGTGCCATGGTGCGGCGGAATCTGGCGCTTTGGGGTCGGGCATCGGAACAGACTCCGGGTCGGGAAGAGCAATAGCGCCGCGCAATAGGGCCGCTTGATCGTGGACCTCAAGCTGGCGCGCTAAAGCGCGCACGTAACGCGCCAAACGGCGCGCTCCAGTCCCCTTCACGCCCCCGAAGATATTACGCGCCAGCGCCTTCTCAAGCTCCTGCCCGTCCGGCGCATCAAAGGCGGCCAGATAGGCGGCCTGTCTTCCGTAAAACGCTTCGCCAAACTGCCGCATTCGCTTTGGAACGGCCAGATCGCCGACACCCATTTCCCGCAGATTGGCATCGAGATCTCGGCAAAAAAGATCGAACAGGCTCTGGCCAACACCGCGCGCCGATGGCCCCGCCCGATCCAAACGCGCCAGCAGCACAACGATATGAAGGACAATGAGGTCAAAGCGCCCATCCATGGTGTCGGATACGCCGTAGCCGGTGTAAAAGGCCGCACAGCGCGACTGCGCCACGATCGCGCCATAGAGGTCGTCGATCTTGCGGCTACGGGGATTTAAGCGAAAGCGCTTCAGGATCACTGGCTTATTGGGCATCGCGGCGCCCAAATTGGGCGTCGGCCAAGGCCGATAGTTTGCTAAAGCCCGGTTTTGAGGTAACGCCAGCTTTCGGTCGGGCGCAAGTTAGGGATGTGGATGCGGGGTAATCGAGGTCGTAATCGATACCGGGGCGCGGCTCTGGCCTGTGCCATTGCCGCTGCGATGAGCATGTCGGGCTGCGGGCGTGAGACCTTCCAGCGCGGTTACGTGCTGCCGGAAGGTGCGCTTGAACAAATTCCCCTCGGCGCATCACAGGAACAGGTTCTGCTGGTTCTCGGTACACCATCAACAGTGGCTACGGTGAGTGGCGAAGCGTTCTATTACATCTCGCAGAAAGCTGAGCGCGAGATTTCCTTTATGCGGACAAAGGTCACCGATCAGCGGGTAATAGGGGTCTATTTCGACAGGGATAGAAAAGTTCAGCGGCTCGCCGAATACGGAATGAAAGACGGCCATATCTTTGACTTCGTAAGCCGCACAACGCCCACAAGCGGCAACGACCTCAGCCTGGTATCCACGATCATCCATAACCTGCAGGGCAAGGGAAGCTGATCTCCCCTGCGCTGGAGCGGAGCCGCGAGCTAATGCTGGCTAGCGGGCGAGCACCGCGAGCAGCAATAGCGCGACGATATTGGTGATCTTGATCATCGGATTGACCGCCGGTCCGGCAGTATCCTTGTAAGGATCGCCGACAGTGTCGCCGGTCACCGCGGCTTTGTGGGCGTCGGAGCCCTTGCCGCCGTAATGGCCGTCTTCGATGTATTTTTTGGCGTTGTCCCAGGCGCCGCCGCCCGATGTCATCGATATGGCAACGAACAGTCCGGTTACGATGACGCCGAGCAACATGGCGCCAAGCGCCGAGAACGCTGCCGATTTGCCCTGCGTCCCGCCTCCGGCAACGAAATAGATGATGAAATAGCCGACGATCGGCGACAGCACCGGCAAGAGCGACGGAACGATCATTTCTTTGATCGCGGCTCGAGTCAGCATATCGACCGCGCGCCCATAATCAGGCTTGTCTCTACCCTGCATAATCCCGGGCCGTTCACGGAATTGGCGTCGGACTTCCTCGACGATTGAGGAAGCAGCACGTCCCACCGCCGTCATACCGAGCGCGGCGAACAGATAGGGCAGCATGCCGCCGAACAAGAGCCCGGCCACGACGTAAGGATTGTTCAGCGAGAAATCCGGCGCGACGCCCTTGAAGTACGAATTTGCCCCCGCATTGGCCACGAAGTATTTCAGGTCCTCGTTATAGGCCGCGAACAAAACCAAGGCGCCTAAGCCGGCGGAGCCGATCGCGTAGCCCTTCGTTACCGCCTTCGTGGTATTGCCAACCGCGTCCAGTGCATCGGTCGATTTGCGAACCTCTTTGGGCAACCCCGCCATTTCGGCAATGCCGCCGGCATTGTCAGTGACCGGACCGAAGGCGTCGAGCGCCACCACGATGCCGGCAAGCGCCAGCATCGTGGTCACCGCGATTGCGATGCCGAATAAGCCGGCGAGGTTAAAGCTGATCAGGATTCCGGCGATGATGACCAGCGCCGGCAGCGCGGTCGCTTCGAGCGATACCGCGAGTCCCTGAATGACGTTGGTGCCGTGTCCGGTGACCGAAGCCAATGCAATCGAGCGCACCGGTCGGAAATTGGTGCCGGTGTAGAACTCGGTGATCCAAATGATGAATCCCGTCACCGCAAGCCCAACGATGCCGCAAACGAACAGTGTCAGGCCGGAATAATTGGCGCCCGGCAGCGGGCCGAAGCCGATCAGCAGATAAGTGACCAGCGCGATGCCGATCAACGATAAAATCGCCGTCGCGATCATGCCCTTATACAGCGCGCCCATGATCGATTGGGAGGGACCGAGCTTGACGAAGAAGGTCCCGATGATCGATGCGATGATGCAGGCGCCGCCAATCGTGAGCGGGAATGTCATCATGCGCATCAACGCGCCACCGCCGGCGGGGCTGAAGAAGATTGCCGCGAGAACCATCGTCGCCACGGTAGTCACCGCATAGGTCTCGAAAAGGTCGGCCGCCATGCCCGCGCAGTCACCAACGTTGTCGCCGACATTGTCGGCAATGGTTGCGGGATTGCGCGGATCGTCCTCGGGGATGCCGGCTTCAACTTTGCCGACGAGATCGCCGCCGACATCCGCGCCTTTGGTGAAAATGCCACCGCCGAGACGAGCGAAGATGGAAATCAATGAGGCGCCAAAACCGAGCGCCACGAGTGAGTCGATGACCTCGCGGTCATTGGGGGCCATGTGCAGCGTGCCGGTGAGAAATCCGAAATAAAGCGTCACGCCAAGAAGCGCGAGCCCCGCGACCAGTAGTCCGGTGATCGCGCCGGAGCGAAATGCAATTTCAAGTCCGGCAGCAAGCGAGCTGATCGCCGCTTGGGCCGTGCGCACATTGGCGCGCACGGAAACGTTCATGCCGATAAAGCCGGCCGAACCGGACAGAATGGCGCCAACGGCAAAGCCGACGGCGACCAGCCAGCCGAGAAAATAACCGACGATCAGGAAGATGACGATTCCGACCAGCGCGATCGTCGAATACTGGCGCTTAAGATAGGCCTGAGCGCCCTCGCGCACCGCTGCCGATATTTCCTGCATCCGAGCGCTGCCGGCGTCGGCTTTCAGCACCCAACGAGTGGCCCAGATGGCGTAAATGATGGCCAATACGCCGCATAAAACGATGAGCCACAAAGTCGTCATGAAAGGTCCCCGGTGTTAAAGGAGGGCCGGCCTCAAACCAGCCGCAAAAGAAGGCGCCTCGCATACAATGGCTATGCGGGCAGCGCAAATCGGCGCGGACATTGCCGGATTACCGGCTTTATCTACGCAATTTACTTAGTTAGTTCAGATATTTAGCTCTTGTCCCCTTAGTCGTGTCCAACGCATGTCCAATATATCGGTGTGGACATGAGTGGACGTGCGCAAACGTTTAGCTTGCCATGGCGTTGCCAGCAATAACTTCTGGATGCCGCCCATCGGCTTTGCCTGCCGCCCTGGTCCGTCGATCATTCGCCAAGCACCCGCCGCGTGCACTCAATCCGCATGTCATCTGCGATGCTGGTCCGTGACAAGCCGCACGACGAGCTCGGCGCACGGGCGCATTCGGCCGAAATGGCGGCGCAACAGCGCGGGCTCAGTGTGCTCAATGCGGCGGCTGGATGACAGTCGCAATATCGACCAGTACCCGCAAAGCCTGTGCGATGCCGCCCATGGCAAAGCCGCCGCAGATCATTCCAATCGCTATCGCGTACTGTCTCAGTGTTGCTCTTTCATTCCACAAATCGAAAAAGCTGTAGACACCACCAACAATCATTACGAAGCCCAAAACAGCAATCACATATGCGAGGATAGTGGTACGCATTGTCAGCCTCCCTTAGTGGCGCGGCGGCTTGCCGCTTCCTTCTCCGCGGCGGCCTGTCGGCGCTGATCCTCAAGCTTGCGGCGGTTGAAGCCCGTGGCCGGTTTTGCCTAGTCGCCAAGTCTTAGAGCCAACCGAACGCGCTTGCGAATATCAGCCCATGCTTGCGTGCCGGGATAGCAGGAACCGAGCAACCTTAGATCGTCGCCGGCATTTCGGGCCTTGAAGCGATACTTGCCGAGAAGCTTATGATGCAAGGCGCGCACGATCAGCGAGTTGGTATCGAAGAACGCGACTAATTCTGAGCCAATTTCATCGTAAGCCCCTCTCCGCTTTTCGAGCCATCCTTCATCTGGCGGTTTCGCGTCTGGATTATCCAACCACGGCAGGCCGTCATATCTAGCAAGAATAAACGCGGCTCGTGCTCGTAACTGAAAAAAGCGCAGCAATGGCTGCCCTACTACGGTGGTTGCGATCCAGGCAACGAAGCCGCCAATAAATGCAATTAGAAGCGCCGACACGATACCCCTGCCCTTAACGAGAGATTATCCTGAAAGCAAAATATGGAACACCCTCCCCGCCGCTTCCCGCCGCCCTGAACTTCCTCGTCCAGGGTCTAGCCCGCCTTGCGGGCATCTTAGCATTGTCGGATCATCGGCTCGGCGCCTTGGGGGTATTATGCGCATCCGTCTATTCTGGCCCATCGTTATCGGCTTCGCTTTGACGGCTTGTGCCATTCAGCGTGCGCAAATTGCGAATGACGCTCGAATAAACATGATCGGGCTTTCGAAAGAGCAAGTGCTCGCTTGCATGGGCCCGCCACTGAATCAAGACGCAAAAGGCACGACAGAAGTTTGGTCCTACAATTCGGAGAATAACGTCACGCCCGCCGGAGACGGCAACGGACGTTATTGCACAGTTAACGTAAAGATGTGGAACGGGCACGTAGGCGCGGTGGACTACTTAGGGCCAGCTGGCGGCATCATCACACCCAACGAAGCATGCGCTTTTGCCATAGAAAAATGCACTAAGCCATGACGGCTCGCCGCTTCCCGCCGCCTTGGACTGTCGAGGAAACGCCCGCATGTTTTCGTCGTGAGGGATCGCGACGGGCAGGGTCGGACCGCGTGAAGCTGCTTGTCTATTGACGCATTGCAGTCGCGTCTTAGCACACGCGGCAGCGTCCCCACGAAAAGCAGCAACCGCCGCAGCCCCCGCAGCCACCACAACCTCTCCACCCGCATCGGCAGCCACGTGCGCATCCACCGCACCGACAACCCCGCCAGTAGGCCGTCTTTACGCCAGCCTTGAGCGTTGCGTCGTTCTCCTTGTCGAAGACGTAGAAGGTCGACAAGCTGACGTCGGAAATTTCTTCCTCACCGAGGAAGAGTTCGTGATGCGTTGCGGTATTCTGCACGGGCACATCCACTGCCGATCCAGCAGTCGATGCGGATGCTCCGCTGGCCATCGCCAAAGACACTCCGGCGATTCCTAACGCGGGTGCGGCTCTCTTCCGACTGTTTCGCTTTGCACTATTCTTCGCGCGCGCCATTGGAGTCCTTCCATATCTTTGAGTATGTAATACTCAATTTGAGGTACAATCCGATCAGCAAACATTGACTTAGATCAAGAACGCGCCCTGGTCCGTTAAGGAAACCGGCGAAGCGGCGCTCGCTTTTCAATCTTCTTCCCACAGAGCCGGGGCGGAGGTCGGCGGCGAAGCTGCTCACCAAGGACGAGGCGCGGCGGATCGCGAGGAATATCGCCAAGCTGCCGGAGTTGTTAGGCAAGGATTGATAACGGTATCCTCTCCCGTATCGGGAGGATAGCAGCTATGGCTGAGGATGGCTCATCGACTCAATTGTCGCCACAGGCATTGGCCTTGTATCAAAGAATGTTGGAGGACACGTCTTTTATCAAGCGACAGCAATGGGCGACGACAAACTACGCCGCGCTGATCTACGCGGCGATCATCTGGTTTGCTCATAATACGATGATCGGGAATGACATCGGCTGTCTGTTGTTTGTTTTGAGCGCCGTTACGGCGGTGATCGGAATTGTATTACTGGTTTGGTTTCAAATTGACCTATGTAAACTAAGAAAGCGGATTGCCGGCGCTAACAACTATTCATTCGGGAGAAACGAAAAGGCTGGTTTTGAAATAAAGGAGGCCGATCCCCACCCATTCGTTCGGGGCGGTCACATCCTTGCAATACTGATTATCGTCTGTGTTGCTGGCGCAGTATTAGCATCAATCACTGTATATCCGTCACTAAAACCGGATCAGTGAACGCGCACGCCATTGTGACTAACGATGATTTCACTGAGATCGGGGCTGTTGAGAACTTCCCATCCCGGCTCAATACCCAAGTGCCGGCGTGCGGGGTGTCTGGATATCCACGTTTGGCAATTTTCAGACCATTAACAAAAAACAAAAATGTCACGCCCCGTAGCTTTGAGTTTCACGTTCCACTTTGGTCCGGATGTTCTTTCCACCATAATTCGATATCCCTGCATTGGTCACAGGCGACGCGAGGCCAGCAAGCGGCAGCCGGCCCCGCGCCAGGGGGGGCTAGGCCGCAAGGTTGCTCAAAAACTCTGGCTCCCTTACCAGCCGTTCCACATCCCGCAGAATTTCCTCTGCGCCGATATCCTCCTGGTAGTCCTTGTAGATTGCGAGTTTGATTGCAAGATCACGTCGTGACATGGTCGGCACGTCTAATATTTTGTTGTTCAACTTAACCTGACGGTCGCACGCATTGTCGCGATTGCGTTCCGCAGCGGCGAGCCCGATCTGTCGCTTCATGCGCTTGAGCTTGCGTTCGTAGCGTCGAGACAATTCAAGCCGCGCGGCGAGCCGGTCGCGAAGCGCTAGTTGCTCCTCGGTGAACGGAAACGGTCCATCCTCTTTGCTTCGCTCGATAATCGTACAAATCTCTTCGCGCCCGTTTTTGGACCCGGTTATCTTGGTGAACTTAGGCTCGCTCGCCGCCTCAAGTTTGCCCTTGAGCCATCCAGAGAAGATGTAACGCTTGAAGTATGGAGGCTCGCGATCTTTCACCCAATAGACTAACCCATCGGCCTCATTCGGACCGCCCCAAATAATCGAGGGGTGAGGCTCGGGCATCCGCTGCTCGACGATTTTCTCTAGGCGGTCGCAAAGCCTGTTTTGAATGTGATACTCGCGACGGTACGCCTTAGCCTGCACCCATAGTTTCTCGATCACTGTTGGCTCGGCAGACACGCTTGGCCCGGTTTGCGCCACGGCAGCGACCGGCAACGCAAGCGCTGGCAATGCGGCGGCACTGGCTACAAGTGAGCGTCTGGATAGTTGCAACATTTAACCCTCCAATGTTGTGAATGCCTTGGAGGGCAGCGACTCGGAATCCGAGCGGATTTTGCTATAGGGATCATGGGAGCCGGGCGCCCTCCGGGGCGGTTGGCTTCAAGT
>JBAQBC010000453.1:0-1903 GCA_049286035.1 Xanthobacteraceae bacterium | reverse complement strand
TACTACATCCGTTAAGCTACTCGCTGTGAATCTACGCGCGCGCGAGTCGCGGGCCGCGTGGTGAGCTCGCTGAGCAGGGTGCGGAGCGACCCGCGGGCGCCGCCGGCGCCGCGGGGTCGCTGCTTTTATTGTTCGCGATGGCGATGGCGATGGCGATGGCTGGTGCGATCGGCGGGGCGCGGTGGCGGTCGCCGCCCGGCGCTGAGCCATGGGGTCGATGCTGACAGCACCCGGCTTGAACGAGCGCATGGACTGGCTCCGGTGAAGCGCGGCGTGTTCGGCGTCATCAAACGCGAACTGCGACGGCGTTCCGCCATCGAGGCCGTAATCGGTCACCTCAAGACCGACGGCCATCTCGGCCGCTGCTATCTCAAAGGCCGCGCCGGAGATGCCGCCAACGCCGTCCTTACCGCCGTCGGCTCCGCCGCGTCCTCGCCTGGCTGAGGATTCTCTTGCGCCTAATCCTCGGCGCGGTTCTCCAAGCCCTCGCCCTTCGCTCGCCGCTCAAAGAGGCTTCTTAACGGGCGACTAAAAAGAGTTGCCGCCGTCAGGCGAGACCGTCGGGTTTTGCCCCCCGGAAACAGGGACATATTCCAACAAAAACAGGGAGACTATTGCGGAAAAACGGGCAAATACGATGAGGGATTAGGGACTTAGATAATTTCTCCCAGCCGCGACAAAGCCTCGCATCACCCCGAGCGAGCATCACATTGCCATTCACCGGAGCGGCCAAAAGCAGTTTGTTCGTCATCGGGCGGGTTTTGAAGCTTTTGCCCTGGTCCCTCGAGCTCCGGCGGGTTCGGTGGACGATTCGGCAGCGACCGGCGGCGGCAGCATTGGCTATAATGCAGGCCTTCGCGCGAACCAATGGTGACTCACAAAGGACGGCGAGCTTCGGCCGCCGTCCTTTTCTTTGTTCGTGACGGGATCAACCGTGCATCGTAACCGTCGGCGCCGAAAGCTCGACTAGCCGATCAATCACACAAAACAAATTGCGCACCTTGATCGCAGCTTCCGGCCATCATCGACAGATTGGATACATCGCGGCCGATTCCGGCCCGCGCTGATAAATCATCTGCGAGCGCAGTCCCCCGTGGCGGCTGATCCACTTGCGCAAGTTGGAAGGATAGTTCGACCACAATATTCGGTTGCCCGCGCTACTGACCGCCTGACCGGCAGGTGTCGGATCCCAGGCGGCGTGAAACTCGAGAACTGCCCGTTGTGTGACACAGATTCTGTCCTGAGGAATTGTGCCCAATAGCATAGTACATGCCGACGCGCAGATACCGTCTATGACCACCTGTTCCCCGGACACCCGAAGAGCATGGTATTTGGCCAGATATTCTCCGATGTGTCCGCCACGATCATCATAAATTCTGACAGCAGGGAATGCAGACGACATGCTCATAAGCAGCAATATCGTGGCCAACATCGCGCGTGTCTTCATAAAGATACCTTCTCTGGAGGTAGGCTAGCTCTATCGTATATGGGTGAGAAGATTTTGTAATTCATTCTTCCAAATTCGGTCGCGAGTTAAACCCAAGCTTGCTGAGAGCGAAGAACGCGTACCCGATTGATTCATCGAGTACCACGGTAGGTATGTCACGACTGCGTGAGCGGTTTGGCGAGATCTTCTGCTGTGCTTCCGCAACAAGCTGCTCGTGCAGTCGTGACCCCCAGTCGTAACGAGCTGCTCGCGCAGTCGTGACCCCGCAGTCGTAACAAACCGCATTCTCGCTCGAAATGCTGATCAGTGGTGCAGGAAGAAGCTGCGGCCCACTTGGGCCCCAAACTCGGGGCGATAATCGTCTAACCTTAAAGGAGTTCGAACCATGACCCCGAAGAAAATCATAGTGGCGTTAGCGCTTCTCCTATCCGCGACATCGGCCACGTTGGCAATGGG
>JBAQBC010000452.1:0-6199 GCA_049286035.1 Xanthobacteraceae bacterium | reverse complement strand
GGCCACGGCCGAGATCGCCGAAATCGCGGTCTTCGCGCTCATAAACGTATTCGGCGACGCCGCCGGAAAACATCACCCCGTCGATGCGGTTGAGGTCGGCGATCGGATCGGTCAGGTAAAGTCGGGCAATGTCGGGCGGCAAGGGTCGCATGCGGATCGCCGCGACCAGCGCATCGGCCATTGCGTCGGCGACTTTGTGCAAATCGGCGGCATCGACAACATCGCCGCGTTGCCACGTGAAACCGGCGCGCGCGGCGTGATGTTTTCCTGCCGGATCGAGGCGTACGATCCGGCCTTGCTCGACCACCTGCAGGCGCCCCCCGATATGGATCGCGGCGGTGGCGATGACCTTGCCGTTTTCGACGAGGCCGAGCTTGGTGGTGCCGCCGCCGATATCGATATTGAGGATGCGCTTTGCCTGGTCGCTTGACACCCGCGCTGCGCCAGAGCCATAGGCGGCGAGCATCGCCTCCATGTGATGGCCGGCGGTGGCGGTGACGAACTCGCCGCCTTTCTCCGACAAGATCGCCGCGATCCTTTGCGCATTTTCGCGCCGCAGCGCCTCGCCGGTGAGGATAACCACGCCGGTATCGATTTGTTCGGGCGGCAGTCCCGCGGCGACATAGGCGTCGTCGATGATCGCGCCGAGGCTCGCGTCGTCGATGCGGTCCTCGTTCTGATAGGGCGTGAGCGCCACCTGCGATTGAAACAGCGTCTCGCGCGCGACAACGTAATAACGACTGGTCAGATCCTCGGCCAGGCGCCGCAAATGCACCCGCGAGAAGATGACTTGCGTACCTGAAGATCCAATATCGATGCCGACAGTCGTCAGCGCGACATTGTCCTGTTGCCACAACGGATTGTCTTCAACCGGGCCGTCATCATCGAAATCATGGTCGTGATCGTGATCGGCGTCGCCGCTATGCGCATGCGCCACCTCCCGGCCGTAGAGATGATCGGCCAAGGTGTGCGGCGCTTTGGGTTTTTCTTCTTCGGCCATCCGGTTCGCTATTTCGCGTCTTCATCCCCCGCGCCGGATCGGCCGTCAATAGGACGGCGGCGCAAATCCCAAATGCAGCCGGGCCATGCAGGTTTGCTCGGATTGTCGGAAAAATCGCCATGTTTGTCGCACAGCATACGGTGTCGGACAGACGCCGTCGGCTGCGCCCGTTACGCTGTCGATGGAAATCGCCAGGTTGCGGCACCGGCCGTCGCCGGCGCGATACAATTAATGCTGGCCCACAGGGCAGGTCAGGCTTTAACCTTGGCATGAAACTAATTCAGCCGGTTCAAGGCTGCACTGGCGGGTCACGATGGCAAGTCGTTGAAACTCGTGGAACTTTTTCCACGTCCGCGATGTTCCGCGTGGTGCGGGGAAGCGTAAAATGCGTGGTCAGGGCTTAAAGGTCGCCTCGACAAAGCAGGGCTGCGAAGCCTTTACCGATATTGACCAAAGCGCGCTGGATGCGATCCCGACCGGCTTTTGTGTCTGCCGCGTCGATGGCGCGCTGGTGCGCTACAACAAGCGCGCGGTCGAATTGTGGGGCCGGACGCCGCGGCTCGGCGACACCGGCGAGTTCTCAGAAATCAATTTCCGCCGTTACACGGCGCAAGGCTTGCCGCTGCCATTCGGCGCCAGTCCGGTGGCGGTGGCGCTGCGCAGCGGCGTGCCAGTGCGCGGCGTGGAGCTAGTGATCGAGCGGCCGGACGGTTCGCAAGTTCCGGTGCTGATGGCCGCGGCGCCGCTAAAGGATGCGCAAGGACACATCGATGGCGCGGTCTGCAGCTTTCAGGAACTGACGGAGCGCAAACGCGCCGAAGAGGCGCTGCGCGCCAGCGAGGCGGAGCTGCAATCCGTCATCAATCGCACGCCCTTCATGCTGGTGCGCTGCGGGCGCGATCTGCGCTACCGCTTCGTCAGCGAAGCTTATGCCCATCTCATCGACTGCGAGCGTGACGCGGTGATCGGCAAAAGCATCGACGAGGTGATTGGCCCGCGCGGTCTGCGCACGCTGCAGCCTTTTATCGATGCGGTCTTGCAAGGCGAGACCGTCGATTTCGAATGCGACCTGGAATTTCCGCGCAGCGGCGTCCGCCGGCTCGCCATCGCCTACCGCCCCGAACTCGACCCCGCCGGGAATGTCGAAGGCTGGATTGCCTCGCTTCTTGACATCACCGATCAGCGCAGCGGCGAAGAGGCGCGCCGCCAACTCGCCAGCATCGTGGAATCGTCCGACGACGCCATCATCAGCAAGGACCTCAACGGCGTGATCGTTAGCTGGAATCCGGGCGCCGAGCGTCTGTTCGGATATTCCGCCGAAGAAATGATCGGCAAGCCGATCACCTCGATCATTCCCGATCATCTTGAGGACGAGGAACCGCAAATCCTGAAGCGCATCAGGGCCGGCGCGCGCGTCGAGCACTACGAGACGATCCGGCGCTGCAAGGGCGGCCGGCTGGTTGACGTTTCGCTCACCGTGTCGCCGATGCGGGACGAACGCGGCACGATCATCGGCGCCTCGAAGATCGCCCACGACGTGACCGCGCGCAAGCGCGCGGAAGCGGTCGTGAACAGGCGCGCCGACGAGCAGGCGGCGCTGTATCGCTTCACCAACCGGCTCTATCGCGCGGAGTCGATCAAAGCCATCTATGAAGCGGCGCTCGATGCGATCATGGACGCGATGCATTGCAACCGCGCCTCGATCCTGCGCTGCGACACCGACGGAATTATGCGTTTCGTCGCCTGGCGCGGTTTGTCGGAAGGCTACCGGCGCGCCACCGCCGGGCAGTCGCCCTGGGCGCTGGATGACGCCAATCCCGAGCCGGTCTGCATGACCGACATCGATCGCGCCGAACTCGAGGCGCCGCTCAAGAGCATCGTCAAACAGGAAGGCATCGGCGCGCTCGCTTTTATCCCGCTGATGGCCGAGGGCCGGCTCGTCGGCAGGTTCATGGTTTATTACGACACGCCGCAGGCGTTCGACGGCGAGGCCATGGAGCTTGCTCTGACGCTGGCGCGGCAGCTCGGCTTTGCCATCGAGCGTATGCGCGCCGAACAGGCGCGCCTGAGCATCCAGGCCGAATTGCGCATGCTCAGCGAACGGCTTGAAGAGGAAGTCGAACGCCGCACGCTCGAGCGCGATCGCATCTGGAACGTGTCGGAAGACCTTTTCGCGGTGTCGAATTTCGAGGGTTATTTCCTTTCCATCAATCCGGCCTGGACGCGGCTCCTCGGCTGGACCGAAGACGAAATCAAATCCATGCATGTCAGCGAGCTGCGCCATCCGGAGGACGCGCCGGCCTCGATTGCCGGCCGCGCCCAGCTCGCGCATGGCGCGACCACCGTGCGCATGGAAAACCGGTTCCGGCACAAGGATGGATCATGGCGCTGGCTGCAGTGGACCATGACCGCCAGCAAGGGGCTACTCTATGTCGCCGGCCGCCATGTGACCGCCGAGAAGGAAGCCGCCGCCGCGCTAGAGCGCGCGCAGCGACAGACCGCGCATCTGCAGAAAATGGACGCCATCGGCCAGTTGACCGGCGGCATCGCCCACGACTTCAACAATCTGTTGATGATCGTCAGCGGCCACGCGCAGGGTCTGAAAAAACGGCTGAAGGACGCCAAGGACGTCCGCGCTTTGCAGGCGATCGAAATGGCGGCGGCGCGCGGCGAGAATCTTACCCGCCAACTGCTGTCGTTCTCGCGCACGCTGCCGCTGAGCCCGACCGTGATCAATGCCGCAGAAGCCGTTCACGCCATTCGCGATGTGCTGGCGGGCTCCATGCACGTCAATATCCAGTTTCAGATCGACGTGCCGAAGTCGACCTGGCCGGTTTGCGTCGACAAATCCGAGCTTGAACTGGCGCTGGTGAATCTCGCGGTCAATGCGCGCGACGCTATGCCCGATGGCGGACGGATCACGATCGCGGCGGAGAACGTCCACGTCCGTCTCGGCGATTTGCCGGAAGACATCAGCGGCGATTTCGTTGCACTGAGCGTAACCGATACCGGCAGCGGCATCCCGCCCGATCTGGTGTCCCGTGTGGTCGAGCCGTTCTTCACCACCAAGGCGCCGAACAAGGGCACCGGGCTTGGCCTGTCGCAGGTTTACGGCTTCGCGCGCCGGTCGGACGGGACTGTCGCGATCAACAGCGAAGTCGGCCGCGGCACCAAAGTGACCGTGTACCTGCCGCGCAGTCACGCGGCGCTGGCGACGCCGTTGCCGCCGGACGAAGCGGATTATGCCGCGCTCGACCGGCGCACCATTCTGGTCGTGGAAGACAATGCCGACGTGCGGCGCGTTGCGGTGTCGCTGCTCGAACAGCTCGGCTACCGTGCCATCGAGGTGGAAACCGCCGCGGCCGCGCTCGACGTCGTGGTGTCGGGCAAGCACGTCGACCTCGTCTTCAGCGACGTGGTGCTGCCCGGCCCGGCCGACGGCTTGGCGCTGGCGCGCACGCTGGCCGAACGCTACCCACAGATTCCGGTGGTGCTCACCACCGGCTACACCAAAGTATTCGACGCCGATCCCGAATTCCCGGTCCTGCGCAAGCCCTATCAGATTTCGACGCTTGGGCGCGTGATCCACGACGCGCTCACTCCGGCGGTTCCGTCACCCTCGATGCTGGCGAGTTGACGCCTTGACGCGCAGCCAAGCGGCGTCGCCGCGATAAGGCAAACGCCAAGCTCCCAAAGCATACGTTCCGGCGGGTCTGCCAATGTGCGAAGAGTGAAAAGGCCCGGACGCCTTGCCCGTCCGCCGAGGGGCCGCTATATCGGGTGAGCGCTCGCCGCACGGCGGCGAGTTTTCGCTGGCGCATCTTGGTCCGACTCTTGGTCCGACTCTTGGCCCGGCGAATTGGTGGAAGTGCCTAACCCTCGTTTCCTCGGTTAGGGCGCATAGCTCAGTTGGCAGAGCAGCTGACTCTTAATCAGCGGGTCCAAGGTTCGAGTCCTTGTGCGCCCACCAATAAATCAAGCATTTTAAACGGACAAATCAGCTAGCGATGACCTGATAAGCAGCCGGGTTAACCTGTGGGGTAACGTTTCAGCGGCTTGGTGCGATGAGCTTGAACCCCACACCGGAAAAGGCGCTGGCGGTCAAGAGCGACGGCTAGCCCTCGTCGGCAAAATACAGATGAATCGATTTTGGCTTGTGATGTTCAATCAAACCTATCTTTCCAGGCGAGAGCGGACATAAGCCTTGATTGCCCTCGTCGGCTCACGGCTACGTGCTAGGTTGCTTCAGGGGCGGAGAGACATGCGGACATGACTGCGCCTATCGAAGCGTTGCGCACGCCGGAAGAGCGGTTTGTGAAACTGCCGAACTATACCTTCCGGCCGCATTACCTCGACGATTTGAAAGGATACGAGGGCTTGCGCGTCCACGCTGTCGACGAGCGGCCGACGAAGCCTGCGACCGACATGCAGACTTATCTCTGCCTGCATGGCGAGCCGACTTGGGCCTATCTCTATCGCAAGATGATCCCGGTGTTTCTGGCCGCTGGCCATCGCGTCGTGGCGCCGGACTTTCTGGGGTTTGGACGATCCGACAAGCCAGTCAAGGATGCGGTCTACACGTTTGGTTTTCATCGCAACATGTTGCTGCGGTTGATCGAGCGGCTCGATCTTCGAAACGTCACGCTCGTCGTGCAGGACTGGGGTGGACTCTTGGGTCTCACCCTGCCGATGGAAATGCCGGAGCGGTTCAAGCGTTTGTTGGTGATGAACGCCACGATTGCGGTGGGCGCAAGTCCAAGTGCCGGCTTCGATAATTGGAAAGCGTATGTCAAAGCCAATCCGGACTTCGACGTCGCGCGCTTGATGCGGCGTACCACGCCGGTCTTGAGCGAAGCGGAAGCCGAAGCCTACTCCGCGCCGTTTCCCGAGGCGCGATACAAGGCGGGCGTACGACGCTTTCCCGAGCTGGTGATGGTGTCGCCCGAGATGGAGGGCGTCGACATCTCGCGGCGAGCCGCTAAATGGTGGTCGCATGAGTGGAGCGGGCAGACATTCATGGCCGTCGGGATGAAAGACCCGGTACTGGGACCGACGGTGATGGCAACACTGCGTCAGCAAATACGCGGGTGTCCCTCGCCGCTCGAGATTCTAGACGGCGGTCATTTCGTTCAGGAGTGGGGCAAGGAGATCGCGGAAGCCGCGGTTACCGCGTTCGCCTAGGCTTCGCGAATGTCCGCT
>JBAQBC010000451.1:0-12774 GCA_049286035.1 Xanthobacteraceae bacterium | reverse complement strand
GCGCAGCAGCTAAGGCGGCGGCGCCCGCATCGGCAGCCACCGCGGCTCCAGCCGCGTCGCCGAAAGCATCAGGGGTTGTGCTGCGCACCCTCACCGAGGACGAACGCAACGCGCGTGCTCATGCGCTCGCCGACGCCCGGCTGCGTGAAAATGAAGAACGCGAGCGCGCCGAAGGAGAGGCCCGGGCCCGGCGCACACGCGAAGAGACCGAGCGCGCCGAGCGCGCGGCTGCCGATACCCGCAAGCGTGATGAAGAAGAGCGCCGCAAGCACGACGAGGAAACCCGGCGCAAGGCCGACGAAGTCGCCAAAAAGCGATTTGGCGCCGATACTACGATTGCCAAGCCTGGTGCGCGTCCGGCCCTGGAAGCCGACGATGACGAAGCGCCGCGCACGGCCAGACGCGGCGCAGCCGCTCGGCCCGCCGCGGCACCCAAGCCGGCGCGCGGTGGCGCCGAAAAACGGCGCGGCCGACTGACCGTGGTCACCGCCTTTTCGGCGGGTGAGGAGCGTGAGCGATCGGAGGCCGCGTTCCGGCGTCGCGTTCTGCGCAAAACCGGCCATCGCGACACCGAGCCCAAGGAAAAAATTGCGCGCGAAGTGACGATCCCCGAGACGATCACGATCCAGGAGCTCGCCAACCGCATGGCCGAGCGGTCGGTGGACGTCGTGCGCATCCTGATGCAGCAAGGCCACATGGCGAATATCACCGACACGATCGACGCCGACACGGCGCAACTGATCGCCGAAGAACTCGGTCATACAGTGCGGCGGGTTGCCGAGGCCGATGTCGAAGAAGGCATGTTCGATGCTCCGGATCCGCCGGAAAGCGTGCAGGCGCGCGCCCCGGTGGTGACCATCATGGGCCATGTCGATCACGGCAAGACGTCGCTGCTCGATGCCATCCGCTCGACTGAAGTTGCCGCCGCCGAAGCTGGCGGAATCACCCAGCATATCGGCGCTTATCAGGTCACCTCGCCGTCCGGCGGCAGAATTACCTTCATCGATACGCCCGGCCACGCCGCCTTCACCGCGATGCGTGCCCGCGGCGCCAAAGTCACCGACATTGTCGTGCTCGTGGTGGCGGCCGACGACGGCGTGATGCCGCAGACGGTTGAAGCGATTCATCACGCCAAAGCGGCCAAAGTGCCGATCATCGTCGCGATCAACAAAATCGACAAGCCGGACGCCAAGCCGGAGCGCGTGCGCACTGAATTGTTGCAGCATGAGATCCAGGTGGAATCGCTCGGCGGCGATGTGCTCGAGCTTGAAGTCTCCGCCAAGGAGAAGACCAATCTCGACAAGCTGCTCGACACCATCGCGTTGCAAGCCGAAGTGCTGGAACTCAAGGCCAATCCAAACCGGCCGGCCGAAGGCACGGTGATCGAGGCTCGCCTCGATCGTGGCCGCGGTCCGGTCGCCACCGTTCTTGTGCAACGCGGCACGCTCAAGCCCGGCGACATCGTCGTGGCGGGCAGCGAGTGGGGCCGGGTGCGCGCCTTGGCCTCCGACACCGGACATTCGGTGGTCGCCGCCGGGCCGTCGATGCCGGTCGAGGTGCTCGGCTTCAATGGCACGCCGGAGGCGGGCGACCGGCTCGCCGTTGTCGACACCGAAGCGCGTGCGCGCGAGATCACCGATTATCGCGCCCGCCAGAAGCGTGAAAAAATGGCTGCCCGGCAGACCGGCATGCGCGGTTCGCTCGAGCAGATGATGAATCAGCTCAAGACCGCCGGTCGCAAGGAATTCCCGCTGGTCGTCAAAGGCGACGTGCAGGGTTCGATCGAGGCGATCGTGGGAGCCTTGGAAAAGCTTTCGACCAACGAAGTGGCGGCCCGCGTCATCTTTGCCGGTGTCGGCGGTATTACCGAATCAGATGTTACGCTCGCGGAGGCATCGAACGCGGCCGTCATCGGCTTTAACGTCCGCGCGCATAAGGAAGCGCGCGAAGCCGCCGAGCGCGACGGTATCGAAATTCGTTACTACGACATCATCTACAACCTCGTCGACGACGTAAAGAAGGCGATGTCGGGACTGCTCGCGCCGACGCTGCGCGAAACCATGCTTGGCAACGCCGTCATCCTTGAAGTCTTCAAGGTGTCGAAAGTCGGCAATGTTGCCGGCTGCCGGGTTACCGACGGCACGGTGGAGCGCGGCGCCAACGTTCGGCTCATCCGTGACAGCGTCGTCGTGCATCAAGGCAAGCTGTCGCAGCTCAAGCGTTTCAAGGATGATGCGCGCGAGGTCGTAGCCGGGCAGGAATGCGGCATGGCATTCGAGAATTATCAAGATATGAAGGTCGGCGACATTATCGAGTGTTACCGCGTGGAGACGATACAGCGGACGCTGTGACAACCGTCCTGCCTGGTTTTGTGCCGGGCGTTCCGTCTCAAATTTCAAAGGCACTAGAACATGGATGGCCCAAGCACAGCGGCCATCACCAAAGGGTATCCGAATTCACCCATGAGCCGCCGTCAGCATCGCGATCAAACGGCTGGAGCTTCGCAGCGCCAGCTGCGCGTTGCCGAATTGATCCGCCACGAAATGGCCGACATGCTCGCGCGCGGCGAGGTTCATGATCCGGTGATTGAACACCACATGATTACGGTTCCCGAAGTCCGCGTGACTGCCGACCTGCGACTGGCGACGATTTACGTCATGCCGCTTGGCGGACGTGACGTGACGGAAGTGCTCGGCGCGCTCGAACGCAACAGCCGATACGTTCGCGGCGAGATCGCGCGGCGCGTTAACCTCAAATTTGCACCTGAGATCAGATTTCGAATCGACGAGCGATTCGACGAAGCGGAACGGATCGAGAAGCTTTTGCGAACGCCTGCGGTCCAACGCGATCTCGGGGACCGCAACGAGAAATAATGGACAATACCAACATTATTCCGAACCCGTCGCGCGCGCCAAACAGCGTTCACTTGGCACGAGCGCGAATTATGGTTTCCAAAGCATGAATGCGTCGACCGGCTCGCTTGCTAATCCCGATGGCGAGGACGCGCCCGCCGCCCGCGTCAAGCGACAAAAGCGCGACATTCACGGCTGGCTCGTGCTCGACAAACCCGTCGGCATGACCTCAACTCATGCTGTCTCGGTCATCAAGCATCTGTTCGCGGCGCGCCGCGCCGGCCACGCCGGAACGCTTGACCCGCTGGCGTCGGGATGCCTGCCGATCGCGCTCGGTGAAGCGACGAAAACCGTGCCGTTCGTTTTTGACGGGCGAAAGACCTATCGCTTCACGATCCGATGGGGCGAAGAACGCGACACCGACGACGCCGAAGGTCGCGTCGTAGCGACCAGCGACAAATGTCCCGACCGCGACGCGATCGAACAATTACTGCCGCGATTTACCGGCACGATCGAGCAAGTACCGCCGCGCTTCTCCGCCGTGAAACTCGGTGGCGAGCGTGCCTACGATCTGGCCCGGGACGGTGAAGCCGTCGAACTCGCCCCCCGCACGATAACGGTCCACCGGCTTGAATTGGTTGAAATTCCCGACCCCGACCACGCCGTTTTGACTGCCGAATGCGGCAAAGGAACTTATATCCGCTCACTCGCGCGCGATCTTGGCCGGAAGCTTGGAGCGTTGGGGCATGTTTGCGCCCTGCGGCGCGGCCGCGTGGGGCCATTCGGCGAAACCGACATGATACCCCTGGAACAGGCGCAATCTTTGTGCCATAGAGCGGCCGCCGGCGAGGGACACCTCGCCGACGCGCTAATGCCGGTCGAGACCGCGCTGGACGACATCCCGGCGCTGGCCGTGAGCCCGGCAGACGCGGCGAGGCTCCAGAGGGGTCAAGCCGTATTACTGCGCGGACGGGACGCTCCCATTGTCCGCGGCATGGTTCAGGTCGCTTGCAGCGGCCAACTCGTGGCCATTGCCGAGGTCGAACATGGCGAGATCGTGCCCCGGCGCGTGTTCAATTTAGCCGGCATCGCTGGTCGTGCCGGCAGAAACAAAGGTTGGTGACGATGTCGATAACAACCGCGCGTAAAGCGGAGCTTATCAAGTCGTATGCCGTCAAATCCGACGATACCGGTTCGCCTGAGGTGCAAGTTGCCCTCTTGTCGGAGCGGATCAACAATTTGACGGAACACTTCAAGACACATGTCAAAGACAATCACTCGCGGCGCGGGCTGTTGAAGCTCGTGTCGCAGCGGCGCCAGATTCTAGATTATCTCCGGCGCACCGACGATGGCCGTTACAAGGAGCTGATCGACCGGCTTGGTATTCGTCGTTGACGATTTGCGCGCGGCAGGAGCCGCGCGTTCGGCGGCGCGCATGATGCGGCCGCCATTGCCCGGCAGCAAAGCTGCCGATTCCGGGACGGGCGAGCGCCCGTCCGTACGCAGGAAGGTCCGAAGGCCATGGCAGGATCGCCGGATGCTGAACAAGCACCGCAGCTTTGTTGCGGTGATGACAGTCTCTCGCCGTCTTGCTTTTGGCTTTCGCCCTTTCGCGAAAACCATGAAAGACAATCGCAATGTTCAATATTCATCGTGTGCAACTTGACTGGGGTGGCCGCCAACTCACGCTAGAGACCGGCAGACTCGCGCGTCAGGCCGACGGCGCGGTATTCGCCTCGTACGGCGACACCACCGTGATCGCAACCGTGGTCGCGGCCAAGCAGCCGAAGGAAGGAATCGATTTCCTTCCGCTGACCTGCAATTACCAGGAAAAATACTACGCGGCCGGCCGCATTCCCGGCGGCTATTTCAAGCGCGAAGCGCGCCCGACCGAAAAGGAGACGCTGGTCTCCCGCCTGATCGACCGTCCGGTGCGCCCTTTGTTCGCCGACGGCTGGCGCTGCGACACCCAGGTGATCGTAACCGTGCTGTCGCACGATCTGGAAAACGATCCGGATATTTTGGCGATGGTCGCGGCCTCGGCGGCGCTGACGCTTTCGGGCGCGCCGTTCATGGGACCGATCGGCGCCGCACGCGTCGGCTTCATCAATAACGAATATGTACTTAATCCGCAGATCGACGAGATGAGCGAAAGCCAGCTTGATCTCGTGGTCGCCGGCACGCAGGACGCCGTGCTGATGGTCGAATCGGAAGCCAAAGAGCTGTCCGAGGACATCATGCTCGGCGCGGTGATGTTCGGTCACCGTCATTTCCAACCGGTGATCGATGCCATCATCAAGCTCGCCGAGAAGGCGGCGAAAGAACCGCGCGAGCTCGCGGTGGCGGACAATGCCGCGCTTGAAAAGGAGATGCTTAAGCTGATCGAAAAGGATCTGCGCGCCGCCTATGCCGTCCCCGAGAAGGTGGAGCGCCACAAGGCCATCGACGCCGCCAAAGAGCGAGTGATGGGTCACTTCTCCCCGCCCGACGTTGCGGAGCCGAAATATCCGGCGCCGCAGGTCGCGAGCGTTTTTAAGGATCTCGAAGCCAAAATCGTCCGCTGGAACATTCTCGACAACGGAACCCGCATCGACGGGCGCGACGTCAAAACCGTGCGGCCGATCAACTGCGAGGTTGGCGTGCTGCCGCGGACGCATGGTTCGGCTTTATTTACCCGCGGCGAGACCCAGGCGCTGGTGGTGGCGACACTCGGTACCGGCGAAGACGAGCAATTCGTCGACGCGCTGCAGGGCACGTATAAGGAAACCTTCCTGCTGCATTACAATTTCCCGCCGTTCTCGGTCGGGGAGACCGGCCGGCTGGGCGCGCCGGGCCGGCGCGAAATCGGCCACGGCAAGCTCGCCTGGCGCTCGATCCATCCGGTGCTACCGGCGCACACCGAGTTCCCCTACACGATCCGCGTCGTCTCGGAGATTACCGAATCGAACGGTTCGTCTTCGATGGCGACCGTGTGCGGCACCTCGCTGTCGCTGATGGACGCCGGCGTGCCGCTCAAGCGGCCGACCGCCGGCATCGCCATGGGCTTGATCAAGGAGGAGGATCGGTTCGCGGTGCTGTCCGACATCCTCGGCGACGAGGATCATCTCGGCGACATGGATTTCAAGGTGGCTGGCACCGAACGTGGCGTTACTTCGCTGCAGATGGATATCAAGATTGCCGGCATCACCGAAGAGATCATGCGGATCGCGCTTGGCCAGGCCAAGGACGGCCGCATGCACATTCTCGGCGAAATGGGCAAGGCTATTACGTCGGCGCGCGCCGAGCTCGGCGAACACGCTCCGCGCATCGAAGTGTTCTCGATCCCGGTCGATAAGATCCGCGAGGTCATCGGTTCGGGCGGTAAGGTCATTCGCGAGATCGTGGAGAAGACCGGCGCCAAGATCGATATCTCCGACGACGGCACCGTAAAGGTCGCGTCGGCGAAAGCAGAATCGATTAAAGCGGCGATCAACTGGATCAAGTCGATCGCCTCTGATCCCGAGGTCGGCCACATCTACGAGGGCACCGTCGTCAAGGTCATGGACTTCGGCGCTTTCGTGAACTTCTTCGGCGCCAAGGACGGGCTGGTGCACATCAGCCAACTGGCGCCGCGGCGCGTGCAGAAAACCACCGACGTCGTGAAAGAAGGCGATAAGGTGAAAGTGAAACTGCTCGGCTTCGACGAGCGCGGCAAGGTGCGGCTGTCGATGAAGGTGGTCGACCAGCAGACCGGCGAGGATCTTGAAGCCAAGCAAAAAGCCGAGGCTGGCGAAGGGCGCGAAGCTGCGGCTGGCGGCGCGGCCGAGTAAAGCTCGCCTCAATCAATCGAAGTGAGATGAAGAGCGGCGTTCTCGAACGCCG
Source organism: Xanthobacteraceae bacterium (assembly GCA_049286035.1). Classification (GTDB taxonomy): domain Bacteria; phylum Pseudomonadota; class Alphaproteobacteria; order Rhizobiales; family Xanthobacteraceae; genus BOG-931. Next base: position 6,061 of record JBAQBC010000451.1, on the reverse strand, counting down.
CTCTTTTAGTCGGCGCCAAGGACGGGTCGGTGCGAGTTAGAGCCGTATCAGGCATATCGCTATTCTCCGGCAGGGCCAGCGACAGCGCGCTGCGCATGGGCCTGCCGCAGGTTCTCTTTCATGGTCGCAAGCTCGGCGAGCATCCGCTCGACGGCGGCGCGGTCCACGCCCGCGAGCGCCGTCGCCATCAGCTCCTCGCCGAGCACAGCGAGCCGCTCGAGGAGCGGGCGAGCCGCCAGCGTAAGGTATAGACGGTTGGCGCGGCGATCGTTCGGGTCGGGTCGGCGCTCGATCAGTCCATTGGCGCAAAGCCGATCCAAAAGGCGCGTCAGCGTAATCGGCCGCAGGTCGAGCATTCCAGCGAGCTCGGACTGCTTGAGCCCCTCGAACCGGTCGAGCCGAGCCAGCACCGTCCACTGTGCCCGCGTGATGCCGAGCCGGCCTGTTTTCTGATCGGCATAGGTTCGCAGCATGCGAGCCACATCATTGAGTAAGAAGGAGAATTCTCGATTAAGCGAGCGCGGCGCCACGGCTGAAATCTTGTATGAGCCTGACTAATATAAGCGAGCTTATCAATTCTGCGAGCCATATTCCCGCGAAGAATCAGCCGCCGACAACCCAAAACCTGAATTTCCGGAGGCCCGTCAGCTCAGACCGAGATCTGCAAATGCCGTCAGGTGGTGATCGGCCGCGCCCTGGGCAAAGCAGCAGAATACGACATGGGTAATGCCGCGGGTGTTGCCGCGGTCGGAGGCGCCAAGCTCCGCGGCAACGGTGCCGACCGCGATGCGCGCTGCCCGGTCGGCCGGGAAAGCATAGATGCCGGTCGATATCGCCGGAAAGGCAATGGATGCGAGCCGGTGCGACGCTGCAAGATCGAGGGCGGTGCGATAGCAGGACGCGAGCAGCTCCTCTTCTCCAGCATGCCCCCCTCGCCAGACCGGGCCGACGGCGTGGATGACGTGGCTCGCCGGCAAGCGATAGCCGCGAGTGATTTTTGCCGAACCGGTTTCACAGCCGCCAAGGGTTCGGCATTCGGCCAGCAGATCCGGTCCGCCAGCGCGGTGAATGGCGCCGTCGACCCCACCGCCGCCAAGCAGCGTCCGGTTGGCGGCGTTGACGATAGCGTCGGCGGCGAGCGTCGTGATGTCGGCGACGCAGACGTCAAGCCGCGCCGCACCGATCGCAGCACCGGCAAGCGAAGAGATATTGGCGATCGTAGCAGGCACGCGGCTTTAGTTTATCACGCCCATTCGGCTTTCGCTTCGGCGCGCAGATCGACCGTGCTCTTCACACCGATATCGTCGAAGTGCTCGTCGAGGAAATGCCGCGCAGCCCGCTTGCCGCTGACATAGAGCATGTTGAAAAAATCGTAATCGTTGGAAAGCCTGCTGGACGCGTCCAGATGCGTGCCGAAGCGGTCGAGCACGATGCGATGCACGTTGATACGGCGGTACTCTCCCGGACCGATGCCGCGCGGCAATCGGCCTTGATCGATCAGACGCGCGACGAAATCGATGGCGCGGTATTCGGCAAGAAGCGACGAGTTGAACGTGATCTCGTTGATGCGATTCATGATCTCGCTCGACGACATCGGCGTCGACTGCCGCACCAGGGGATTTATTTGCACCACGACCACGTCCTCGGTTGCGGTCGTGCGGAAGAACGGAAAAATCACCGGATTGCCGAGATAGCCGCCGTCCCAGTACGGCACGCCGTCGATTTCGACGGCGCGGAACAATAACGGCAGGCAGGCCGACGCCATAACCGCGTCGGCGGTTATCTTATCGCGCGGAAAGATCCGCACATGCCCGGTCTGCACATTGGTCGCCGAGATAAAGAGCTGCAGATCAGTATTCGCACGCAGCGTTTCGAAATCGACAAAGCGCTCGATCAGGTCCTTCAACGGATTGATATTGAGCGGATTGACGTCATAGGGCGAAAAATAGCGCGACAAAGCATTGACCCAGGCCTGTACGGGCGTGCCCTCAAGCGGCGTGAACGACAGCAGCCGTTCCATGACCGTACGCTGCAACGCCGGAAGATTGCCGGTGCTCGATGCCGAGCGCCAGAAGTCGGCAAGCCGCTTTTGCGCTTCCTCTCGCCCGCCGCGACACAGCCCGTCGGCGAGCATCACGGCATTGACGGCTCCGGCGGACGTGCCGGAAATTCCCTCGACGCTAAGCCGCTCATCGCTGAGAATTTGGTCGAGCACACCCCAAGTGAAGGCGCCGTGCGCGCCACCGCCTTGCAGCGCCAGATTGATGCGTTTGGTGGTTGCCGATGCTTTTTTCTCTGCCGCGCGGGCAGGCATCAGCGAGGCCAAGACGTTCTTCATTGCGAATGGCTTCTTTGGGTTCGAGCGACCACGCTAGAAACCGCGGACAGAAATGCGGCGGACAGAAATGCGCAAGTGCGCGCGATCGGATCCGTCAGCAATCACATCAACGCGCACTTTGCGCCGGCACCCTCGGCATCACTCCGCCGTCCAGCCTCCATCGATCGAAAGATTTGCGCCGGTAATCGATTTGGCCGCATCGGAGCAAAGATAGACGGCAAGGTCGGCGACTTCGTCGACAGTGACGAATTCTTTTGTCGGCTGCGCCGCCAACAATACGTCGCGCTTGACCTGCTCTTCGGTTATGCCGCGGGCTTTCGCGGTGTCGGGGATCTGTTTCTCAACGAGCGGCGTCCACACGTAACCCGGACTGATGCAATTGCAGGTGACGCCGAAAGTGGCGAGTTCGAGCGCGACCGTCTTGGTCAGGCCGGCAAGGCCGTGCTTGGCGGAGACATAAGCGACCTTGAACGGCGAGGCCACCAGCGAATGCGCCGATGCGGTATTGACGATGCGGCCCCATTTTCGCGACTTCATTCCCGGCACCGCGGCGCGGATCGTGTGAAAGGCCGAGGACAGATTGATCGCGATGATCTGGTCCCACTTCTCGATCGGAAATTCCTCGATCGGGGAGACGAACTGGATGCCGGCATTGTTGACGAGAACATCGAGCGACCCGAATGTCTTCTCGCTGGTGCGGACCATCTCGGCGATGTCGCCGGATTTGCTCATGTCGGCCGGCGAATAGATCGCCTTGACCTTATAATCTTTCTCGATCGCGGCTCGTTCTTTTTCGATCGCGTCCTTGTCGCCAAAGCCGTTGATCGTGACATTGGCGCCCTGCGCGGCGAGCGCGCGGGCGATGGCAAGGCCGATTCCGGATGTGGAACCGGTTACCAGCGCTGATTTTCCCTGCAACATGCGGATCTCCGATTAACTGTGGTGTCAGATCGGACACCAAGGAGGGAGCCTGCCAAGCAATGTGGGGCGCTTTTTGCTGCAGTGCAATATCCAAATTGCGCCCTTATGCCGGAACGTTTTTTCCGAGCAGCGATCAATTGGACTAGTGCAAACAAGACCAGCACAGACTAATGCATAGGCGCTGCGCCGGCGCTGTGCCGGACAAAGCACCAGGCAATCATGTCGCCCGCAATTTTCCCCGCCCCCGATCACGACCATGCGCGCTGCACCAGCGCTGCCATCGCACATGCCGAAGCGCAGTGCGCCGAGCGCGCCCAGCGGCTCACGCCGATGCGGCGCCAAGTGCTCGAAGTTTTGCTGACCAGCCATCGCCCGCTTGGCGCCTATGAAATCATCGATCGTCTGCAACAGAAGATACGCCCGGCACCGATCACGATTTACCGAGCGCTCGAATTCTTAAGCGACAACGGTCTCGTGCACCGCATTGAAAGCCGCAACGCCTTCGTCGCTTGCGTGCATAATCATGGCGCCGGCGATCTTGTCATTTTCCTGATTTGCGAACGCTGTGGCGCGGTCGGCGAAGCACCCGGAGGCGCAGCTGCCGAGGCGCTCAAAGCCTCTTCGCGCGCGGCTGGCTTTTCGCCACGCAGTCCGTTGGTCGAAATCGCCGGCATTTGCGCGCATTGCCGTGAACGATAAGCGGCTGCAAATCGACTAACCGCAGTGCCGCCCCCTCCTTCGTCGCGCCCGCTCGACGCAACTGCAATTGCAGTCACGATCGGACTGTGCTTGAGCTGGGGCTTCAACAATGTTGCCATCAAGCTCGCGATCCACGACATTCCGCCGCTGATTCAGTCTTCGGCGCGCTCGGCAATCGCGGCAATTCTGGTCGGTGCCTGGACACAGGCACGCGGCATCCCGTTGTTCAAGCGAGACGGCACACTGCGCGCTGGGATACTCGCGGGCGTCTTGTTCGCGCTCGAATTTCTGCTGATCTATCGGGGCCTGGTTTGGACGACCGCGACGCGTGGCGTTCTGTTTCTTTACCTTGCGCCATTCTTTGTCGTGATTGGATCGCGCTGGCTTATTCCAGGCGATCACTTTCACGTCTCGCAATGGCTCGGCCTGTTGCTGTCCTTCGTCGGCATCGTGATTGCATTCGGCCTGCCGACGCCGGCGGCCGATTCCCGGCAAGTCCTCGGTGACCTCATGCTGGTCGGCGGCGCGGCTGCATGGGCGGCAACCACGCTCACCATCAAGGCGAGCGCACTCAACCGGATCAGCGCGGAAAAGACCCTGCTCTATCAGCTCGTGGTCTCGGCGCCGCTGCTGGGCCTTGGTGCGATCGTCTTCGGCGAGCGCATCACGGCCACGCCTTCCGCCGTGGCACTCGGCGCTTTTGCTTACCAGACCATCTACGTTGTCAGCATCACCTTCACGATCTGGTTTGTCTTGGTCGTACGTTATTCGGCCGCGCGTCTGTCGGTCTTCACCTTTCTGGCGCCGCTTTTTGGAGTGGCGGCGGGTCACCTCGTGCTTGGCGAGCCGTTGACCCCGGCTTTTGCCGTCGCGGTGGCGCTGGTCGCCGCTGGGCTCCTCCTCGTCAACCGGCCTCGGTGAGGTTATATGCATGGCGTCGGAGCATTGCGGGCCGCCGTCCGCAGCCATGGAACTCTCTTCTAAACTACAGGATTCGTTGAAGGAATTCTCATGATCGCGTTTACCGGTCCAGCCTCCAGGCATCGCACGATCTGCGTCGAAGTCGGTGGCGTCACCGTCGGCGGCGGCGCACCGATTGTGGTGCAGTCGATGACCAATACCGATACCGCCGATGCCGAGGCCACGGCAAAGCAGGTGGCGGCCTTGGCGCGCGCCGGCTCGGAGATCGTGCGCATCACGGTGGATCGCGACGAAGCTGCAGCCGCCGTTCCCCACATCAAAGATCGGCTTGCCAAGATGAATGTCGACGTGCCGATCGTCGGCGATTTCCACTACATCGGTCACAAGCTCCTTGCCGATCATCCGGCTTGCGCCGAAGCGCTCGACAAGTACCGCATCAATCCGGGCAATGTCGGATTTAAGGAGAAGAAGGATCGCCAGTTCGGCGCCATTGTCGAAACCGCGATCCGGCACAACAAGCCGGTGCGGATTGGCGCCAATTGGGGCTCGCTCGATCAGGAGCTGCTCACGCATCTGATGGACCAGAACGCGCGGTCCAATCAGCCGGTCGATGCGCGCGACGTCACGCGCGAGGCGATGGTTCAGTCGGCGCTGTTGTCGGCGGCGCGCGCTGAGGAAATCGGACTGCCCCGCTCAAAAATCATTCTTTCGGCGAAGGTCTCCGCTGTCCAAGATCTGATCGCGGTTTACGGCGAGCTGGCGCGGCGCTGCGACTACGCCTTGCATCTCGGCCTTACCGAAGCGGGCATGGGTTCAAAGGGCATCGTGGCGTCGTCGGCCGCGATGGGCGTGCTGCTTCAGCAGGGCATCGGCGACACGATCCGCATTTCGCTCACGCCGGAGCCGAATGGCGACCGTACGCTCGAGGTGAAGGTCGCGCAGGAATTGTTGCAAACCGTAGGTCTACGCACATTCGTCCCGCTGGTCGCGGCCTGCCCCGGCTGCGGCCGCACCACCTCGACCACCTTTCAGGAGCTCGCCGCCGGTATCCAGAACTTCATCCGCGACTCGATGCCGGAATGGAAGGCCCGTTATCCAGGCGTGGAGGGTCTCAACGTCGCGGTGATGGGCTGCATCGTCAACGGCCCAGGCGAGTCCAAACATGCCGATATCGGCATTTCG
>JBAQBC010000450.1:0-5847 GCA_049286035.1 Xanthobacteraceae bacterium | reverse complement strand
GTCCGCTTTACACCCGAAAGCGGACATGGGTTGAGCGCTCTGCGATGTCCGCTTTGTGCCAAAAGCAGACATTGAGGTGCGCGTTGGATATGATTGATATTGCGCCTGGGAGGTGCTCAGTCGCGGGGCATCATCATGAAGCTTTCCCGTCGAAAATTCCTGCATCTGGCAGCGGGTGCTGCCGCGCTCCCAGCCGTGACGCGCATCGCCGGCGCGCAAACTTATCCAACGCGGCCGGTACACATCATCGTCGGCTATGCCCCGGGCGGCGCGAACGACATCAGCGCGCGCCTGATAGGCCAATGGCTATCTGAGCAGCTCGGTCGCCAATTTGTCATTGAAAATCGGCCGGGCGCAGGCAGCAATCTTGCGACCGAGACGGTCGTGCACGCGCCTCCTGACGGTTACACGCTGCTCCTGGTCAATACGTCAAACGCGATCAATCCGGCGCTCTACGATAAGCTCAACTTCAACTTCATCGACGATATCGTACCGGTCGCGGGCATCAGGCGCGCGGCCCAAGTCATGGCCGTCAATCCGTCCATTGCGGCCAAAAGCGTCGCTGAATTCATCACCTATGCCAAGGCCAATCCCGGCAAGATCAACATGGGATCGGCCGGTATCGGAAGTGTGACGCATATTTGCGGCGAGCTGTTCATGATGTTGAGCGGCGTCAACTTGGTGCACGTGCCCTATCGCGGCGGCGGCCCGGCGCTTGTCGATCTGCTCGGCGGACAGGTGCAGGTGATGTTTGTGGGCATTGCCGAGTCGATTGAGTACATCAAGGTCGGCAGGCTACGAGCGTTGGCGGTGACCGCGGCGGCACGCACGCCGGCACTGCCGGATATTCCGACCGTGGGCGAATTCGTAGCAGGCTACGAGGCGGTCACGTTTTCTGGCATCGGCGCGCCTAAGAGCACGCCTGCCGACATCGTCGATCGGCTCAACAGAGAGATTAACGCGAGCCTTGCCGATCCCAAGCTCAAGGTGCGGCTCGCGGACCTGGGCGACGTGCCAATGCCGATGACGCCCGCGCAATTTGGCAAGTTCATCGCCGACGAAACTGAGAAGTGGGGCAAGGTGATCCGGGCGGCTAACATTAGGGCGGACTAGGCCGATCTGCCCGCGGGCCGATATACCATAGTTCCCGTTCTGCGATTCCAGCAGCTCATGTCCGCTTTGGGTCAGAAGCGGACATGGCGCGATCAAATTGCGATGTCCGCTTTACCCCCAATAGCGGACATTCGCCCACGCGATCAGGATGTCTGCTTTGGGCCAAAAGCAGACTCATGCACTGCAGCAATTTTGTCGTTATTCGATCACCTTGTCGGCACGGCCGAGCAGTGAGAGTGGCACAGTCAAGCCGAGAGTCTTGGCGGTCTTGAGATTGATGACCAACTCAATTTTTGTGGCCTGCTGCACCGGCAGGTCGACAGGCCTCTCACCTTTGAGAATGCGGCCGGTATAGATACCGGCTTGCCGCCAAGCATCACGAATGTTCGTTCCATAGCTCATAAGACCGCCAACAGCCGGATACTGGGGCCAAGCGTAAATCGCCGGTACGGCATTGCGGGCCGCCAGGGCAACGATTTGATCGGGGTGGGTGAGGAGAAAACCGTCGCTGCTTACTTGCAGCGCGTCAGCCCGCTGCTGAACAAGGTCCGCAAAGGCGGTGTCGATCTCGCTTGGGCGACTTGCATTGAAGATCAGGAGCCCCACTCCGTGGGCACGCGCCGCGCTCTCTAGCTCTTTCGTTTCGCTCTCGGCAAAAGCGGGGTTGGTCGGGTTGCGGAGGTAAGCGATCGACGTGGCCTTAGGCACCACTTCGAGCAACAGATCAAAACACTTTCCGGCCGTTTCGGCCGCCAAGAGGCCGATACCGGTGAGATTACCGCCGGGTCGGTTCAGGCTATCGACGAGGCCGATCGCGACCGGATCGGCACCTTGCATGAAAACGATCGGGATCGTTTGAGTTGCCGCTTTGGCTGCAAGGGCGCCGTTTGTGCTCTCCAGTACGGCGATCACGGACACCTGTTGCTGAACTAATTCGGCAGCCAGCGTCGGCAGCTGATCGTTTCGACCCTGCGCCCACCTGTATTCGATCGTAACGTTCTTGTTCTCGATGTACCCGGTATCACCCAGACCCAGCCGAAAATTGGCGAGGTTTTCGCGATTCGTTTCAGGCGATGTGAGGTGAAGAAATCCGATCACCGGTTGTTGCGCGCGCGCCGTGAGCGGCCACGTAGCGGCAATACTTCCTAGAAGCGTGATGAACTCGCGCCGCCTCATGGGTTACCCTCAGGTCGAGGGTCGCGGCCTACCATATCGTTCCAGCGACTACGCTCGTTGTGCATCACAGTAAAGTCGGACCGGCAATGTCCGCTATGGGTCAAAAGCGGACGTGACGCTCGTAAATTTCGATGTCCGCTTTACCCCCGAAAGCGGACATCCCTCGGCGCAATCTAAATGTCCGCTTTGGGCCAAAAGCAGACGTTAAGCGGCCTTGTGCGACGCACTAAGCAGTCTGAGGATCAAAATTGTCGTCAGGTCAGCGGGAAACCGCGGGAGGCGGCGGGGAGTTAAACTAGGATCGTCAGGCGCGATCGCTGTCTTTGGCATCGATTAGATCACGCTCGCGTAAGACGGCAATTTTCTCCCAAGCTTCGGCTAATTCCTCCAAGAGTCTCTTATCCTGTGGCTGCGCCACGCGCGTTCTTTTGCGACACGAAGATTCCAATCAAAAGGGGATCATCTGTCGTGTGAAACTGGCGTGATTGTCTGAACGTCGTGACTGGACCGCTTCAACTTCGCCAGTACCACCACAAACATCACAACGAGATTGGCCAGTCCTGTTGCATTCCTCGCAGTCGCCGATTGTGATGCCGGCAATCAACCTTTTGCCGCTGCCGCCGCAAAGAGTGCAGCAGGTCATCCTTTGGCCACGACATTTAGGACATAAAAATCTATTAGGCATCAGTAGCCTCCCTTTGAGGGCCCGAAATAGAGGCCACTGATGCGTTTTTTCTTTGCCGCAGCGACCCAACGTGTCGGCAGGTCGCACAACGAGCTTCGTGACCCAGTTAGGTGATCTCGTCTGTCACCAGATGTACTTGGCGGCAAGAGCAATCACTGCGAGCGTCACGATTACCAATGCGGCCATTTGTACCCAGAAGCTATTGGTGAAACCGCCTGTGTTTCTGATCTGTGTATTCATTGCCCGATTACCTCCCTTCAGCCGATGGCCTGACGGAACACACCGATCCAACAGCAGCTACTCGACCCTGAAAGGGAAAGTTAGCTGCGCCGCGCTCTCGGCTCTTCGGCTTCCGTTACTATCACCCTGCGCAGGGGGCCCCACAGCGCAATCCTCAGGGACAATCTGAGCATTCAGATATGCTTCAACAATTGCTATCTTTTGAGGTCTATATAACCAAACCGTATAGGTCGCGTTATGCATGGCGACCACCGCATCAACCGACTCAAGCTCCATGAATTGCAGGTTCTGCTCGCTGTGGCGCAGGCCGGAAGCATGGCGAAGGCCGCCGCACAGCTTGCGATCTCCGAGCCCGCCGTCTCGAGGTCCATCTCCGACATGGAGCACACGCTTGGCGTGTCTCTCTTCGATCGCAGCTCCAAAGGCGTCGAACCGACGCCGTATGGCCGTGCACTCATCAAGCGAGGCGTTGCCGTCTTCGATGAACTGCGGCAAGGGATCAGGGAAATCGAGACCATCAAGGACCCGACAATGGGAGAAGTACACATCGGTGCGACTTCGACCATCGCGGAGGTTGGGATCGTCGCCGCCGTTATCGGCCAGATGTCTCAGAAATATCCACGCATCAATTTTCATGTCGTGGAGGCCACGCCCGAGTGGCTTTTCCATGAACTTCGGGAGCGCAGCCTCGATTTGATCATTTTGCTGACGTTCGATCCTGTTGCGAGCAATGATATCGTCTCAGAAATGTTGTACGAAGACCGAATGGTCATCGTCGCGGCGGCCGATAATCCGTGGACTCGACAATCGCGGGTCGAACTCGCAGAGCTTGTCGAGGAAAATTGGACACTGCCCGAGCCAGAACATCCCGTGACGTCGATCGTGGCCAGTGCGTTCCGCGCAGTCGGATGTGAGGCTCCGCGGGTAGCCGCCACGGCAGCGCCAGGACGTATACGCGACACTCTGCTGGCGACCGGGCAATTTCTCACCGTGGTTCAGGAATCGGCGCTCCATTTCGGCGCAACGCTTTCCCAGCTCAAGGTCTTGCCCGTGGAACTCGCCATGGCCCGAGGAACGACGAGCATCACGACGCTGAAAAAACGAGCCTTGAGCCCGGCTGCACAGTTTTTCATTGAATACCTTCGAAAGGCCGCCGAGCCGTTGGCTAAAAGATATAGTGCTCCTTCGCAGGAGCAGAATCCCAGCCCCTCACTCCCCGTCGGCGCGCGCGAGTAGCCTTGGTGGGATGCCACTCTGCAACCGGGCAGCCGTCGCTGGACAGCCTGTCCATGTCCGCTTTGGGTCAAAAGCGGACATGACGCAGTTAAATGGCGATGTCCGCTTTACCAACAGGATAACCGCGCCGATGAAGGCGTTGATGATTGCGGCAATAATGCCGCCGCCGATTACGATGCCGATCTGCGGCCACAGCCACTGTCCGCCATAAAGGCCGGAACCGGGTGGATTCTCTGCCAAGTGATATTACGTACTGCCATGTTCGATCTTGGGGCGAGAGGCCCTCACTGGACTCATGGCCGAAGAACGCATCAACCGGAAACTGGCTGCCATCCTCGCGGCCGACGTCGTCGGGTATTCCCGGCTGATGGCGTCCGACGAAGAGGGCACGCTTGCCGCTCTAAAGCGGCATCGGCAAACGGTCTTTGAGCCTGCGGTCGCTGCCCACCAAGGTCGCATAGTGAAACTGATTGGCGATGGCACCATCGCCGAGTTCGCGAGCGTGGTCGATGCCGTAAACTGCGCTCTTTCAGTGCAGCGGTCTGGCGACTCATTGCAGCCTGACGGCTTGCATCAGCCAAAGATTGTTCTCAGAATTGGCATCAATCTAGGCGACGTGATTATCGAAGGCGACGATATTTATGGCGATGGCGTAAACATCGCCGCGCGCCTTGAACCGGTCGCAGAGCCCGGCGGCATTTGCATTTCCTCGATCGTCAACGAGAGCATCGGCAATCGGGTCGACGTCCGCTTCCAGGACGGCGGCCAGATCAATGTCAAAAACATCGACCGGCCGCTTCGAATCTGGCGGTGGCATCCTAGCGCGGCGCACACAACTGTCATCAACGGCCCGCGATCCAATACTGCCAATCCTCAACCGCACTCGGCGATCGCCATTTTGCCATTCACCAATATGTCGGGGGATCCGGAGCAGGAATATTTCTCCGACGGAATCAGCGAAGACATTATCACCGACTTGTCGAAGATCGCTGGTCTTACGGTGATCGCGCGCAACTCGAGCTTCACCTATAAGGGGCGCTCGATCGATGTTCGCACCATCGGCCGTGAGCTTGGTGTGCAGTCGGTACTCGAAGGTTCGATCCGCCGTGCCGGTAATCGGGTGCGGATCACCGCACAGCTCATCGACGCGACCAGCGGCGGGCACATGTGGGCCGATCGCTACGACCGCGATTTGACAGATATCTTCGAGGTCCAAGACGACGTGACACGTCGCATCGTCGACGCGCTGAAAGTGACGCTCAGTCCAAGAGAAAAGGAGCGACTTGCCGAGGCCAAAACATCCAACCTCGCCGCGTACGATTACCTTCTTCGCGGTCGGGAGTTAATGCTCGGTAAGGAAAAGAACCGCCAGACCTTCGAACAGTCGATAACGTACT
>JBAQBC010000449.1:0-3195 GCA_049286035.1 Xanthobacteraceae bacterium | reverse complement strand
GGCCATTAGGTTAAACTTGACATCTCAGATTGCAATCGGACGAGGATGCCTACAATGACCGTTTCCATGTACAGCGTCTCTATTCCAATATTCATTCAACACCTGAACGGGCTCAATACTGTTCTGGATAAAGCTGCCAGCTGGACAGCCGCGCGAAAAGTGAACGAGGCTGATTTGTTGAACATGCGACTATCGCCCGACATGTTCAATTTGGCGCGGCAGGTCCGGGCGGCGACCGATCATGCCGCCAACGCGGCAGGCCGCTTGTCCGGCAAAGAGCTTTTGAAGTTTGCGAACGATGAGACCACGATCGCTCAGTTGAAGGAACGGATCGCCAAAACTATCGATTATCTCAAAAGCATCAGGCAAAACGAGATCGACGGCACCGAGACTAAGGACATCAGCATTACCTTCCCAAGCGGGCAGACACGGCAGTTCACGGGTCAGAGTCTTTTGCTGGGCAACAGCCTGCCGAATTTTTACTTCCACGCCACGACGGCTTACGACATTATCCGCCAGTGTGGCGTTGAAATCGGAAAACGCGATTTTATGGGCACACCACCAACGTGACCAGCTGCTCGCACAAACCGGCTTCGCTTTGTATGGGCCAGCCTGACAAGGTCATTTCGGCCGCTTTACAGTAGGTCCCACAAGCGTGGCTGCGGAAGCCTCTGTCTGCTATCATTCGCCAGCGAACATTGAGGTCGTGAGGGGATTGTCTTTGCTCTCAGGAGGGCAACATGGCGATCACTCGAATACTTCTTCTCGGCACGCTATTGTCGCTGATCGGTACCGCCTTCCCGGCATTGGCCGCGACCAAACACCATCATCGCGTCACCCACGTTCATCCGGCGATTTATAACATGGTTCCCGACATCGGCTGTCCGGCGAATGGCGGCCCATCTTGCAGTAACGCTGGCTCCGCACCACCAGATAGCTGGTGACGAGCTTCATTTCTACGCCGCGCCTCACTCTCGCGTGAGCTTGGAATAAATACGAACAATAGGCATTTATAAAGAGAACCCCAATATTGGGAGCCGACTATGAAGCTCTTGCTACTCCTCCTGTCGGGAATTTGCCTCGGCATCCTCGGCATTGGAACACGCGCCGAGGCACAAAACTACCCGTGGTGCGCGATTTACAGCGAGGGAGCGGCGGGCGGCGGGACGAATTGCGGTTTCACGACCTTTGAGCAGTGCATGGAAACTGCGAGAGGGCTCGGCAGCAATTGTCAACCGAATACGCAATACCAGCCTCCACCGGGTCCGCATTCGGCGACGCGGGTTCAAAGGCGTAATTACTGACCGCTTTTGTCGAATTAGCTCCGGCAGCTTGGCGATGTTCGCCGCGATCCGGCACGCCGGAATCATAAAGCGAAAATGATCTGATTTGGGTAGTGGCCAGCTTGCAACAGACGAGTATGTGATGGTGACTCGGTAGCACGCGAACAGCGCGCGAGCGCGTACCGTTCTTATCGCGTCACCGTTTATCATCGACGGCGCGTGAGAGCAGGTAACCGTTTTACCGTTCCATCGACTTGCCGGTAACGGTCCGCTTTCAAACTGGCGGCATCATCGGCCACATGATCATGCGGCGCGGCCCGGAACAGGCGCGGCAGCTTCAGCATAATAATGCTTAACTTGGTCGTGGTTGCGGAGTGGCTCGGGCCGGTACGGAGCGAGTACATCATAGTCGAGCACGGCGCCGGCGGAAAAGCGCCCCAGTACAGACGGATGCAGGGGCCCGTCGTGGTCGATGTCACGATGCTTTGTTTTCCACTTGAAGCCGAGCCGCTTCCAGATTCCGGGGAAGCCCTTACGGCACTCGTCGTGCTGCGGGCCGTCCGACGATGGGTATACGCGCAGCACCGCGTCATCCACCAGAAGCGGGTCTCGCAATTCCCTTAACTGTGCCAGCATCCAGTGTAGCGCATTGTCCGACAGGCGCGACTCGTTTTCGGGATTGCTGCCGCCGATGTCGGAATGGTCGCCGGCGAACCAAACCTGCCGGAGCAATTCAGGCTCGTCGGTCGCGCGCTGGCGGTCGTCGCCGTCGTAAACCCATTCGACCCGGTCGAAATCTGCGCGCGCCTCATCGATCGAGAGCGCGTGGCGCGCAAACCCGACGCGGCGGTTGAGCTTGTTATCGTAAAATTTCATCGACCAGTCGGACAGGAAGAAACGCTTCAGGACCGGATGGTAACGCAGATGGGTTTTCAAGTAAGCCGCCAGAAACGCGAGCAGCGGGATGCCGAACCAGATCGCGAACCACGGCCAGAATGAAAGCGCCCAATGCGAGAGCAGCCATGCCAGAAACGCCGCGATTCCCCCGCCGATGAGCGATGCTGCCACGCCGAGCGCGCGGCGCACCGGCGGCGCGACTCCCAGCGCGGCGACAGTATCGAACACGCCGATGAAATGCGGGTATTCGTTGGCGTGGGTATTATCGCCGGAGTCATATTTCTTGCGGAAGTTGCGGGCGCGCTCCGTGCGCAGCTCCTTGAACGGATCGCCTTTGATCGATGCTCCGTACTGGTAAACCTCTTTGACCGCTTCCTTGGCGATGGCGCGGATCGTATCCGGGTCGTAGCGCAGCTTCGCACCGTCCTTCACTTGAGTTCGCACGCCGCACATTGAAAGCACTCCGCCAACGCAGCGCACCGTGTAGGCGCCGCGGCTGAAGCCGATTAGGAAAATGCGGTCGCCCGGTCGCCACAAGGTCAGGATCGCGGCGTAGCAGTCGATGATGTTCTTGGTGATGCCAAGGCCGGTGCCCTGGCTGACAAGATTGTAAAGCTTGCGCGCGATACCAAGCTTGATCTGCCCGTTGTCGGACTGCGAGCCGAGTCCGGGATCGTAGAAGGCAAGCTGCTGCGCCGGATCGATGGTTGAATCCGGCCCGACGCGTGTGGCGCGGTAGAGCTTATAAATGTTACTGCGGTTTTCATCGACGAGCAGGCCGCCAGCCTGCCCAGTGCCGTCGGAGAAGATCAGAATATTGCGGCCCATAACTCGCCTCTTTCACTACGATCCATAACGCCCGCCTGCGCGACCCAAGCGGAACAAACATCTCAGGAGTTCACCTTTTTACCTTCGCTGACCCCGTGCGGGATGTCTGCTTTACCCCCGAAATGTCCGCTTTGTGCCAATAGGAGACCAACGGCATCGCAACAAAATAAAGGTTATAGTGGCATCG
>JBAQBC010000448.1:0-6358 GCA_049286035.1 Xanthobacteraceae bacterium | reverse complement strand
CTGGTGCAGGGCGCGGTGGCGCTGCCCCAGGTGCGCGCCGGAACGATCAAGGCGCTCGCCGAATTGTCGCCGGAGCGCTCGGCGTCGATGCCGGATATTCCCTCGGCCGGCGAATCCGGCGTGCCGGGGCTCAACATTGCCGGCTGGTTTGGGTTCTATGCGCCCAAGGGCACACCGGCGGATGTCATCGGCAAGCTCAACGCGGCGGCGGTGCAGGCGCTCGCCGATCCGCAAGTCAAAGCGCGGTTCGCGCAACTCGGCCTCGATGTCGCCGCGCGCGAGCAGCAGACGCCGGAAGGCCTCGCCGCCTTCCAGAACGCCGAGATGGACAAATGGTGGCCGATCATCAAGGCGGCGGGGATCAGGGGGGAGTAGCAGATCCGTCACCCTGAGGTGGCCCCGAAGGGGCCCTCGAAGGGTGACAGCAGCCAAGTCGGCTGTTGCCGACTTGGACAATAATGATCCGAAATCCGAAAGCCGATTTCGGTTGGCCGTTCATCCTTCGAGGCTCGCTTTGCTCGCACCTCAGGATGACGGGATGCTGGAAGGAGCCAAGTGATGCCCAAAGCTTATTTCGTCGTCCGCTCCATCGTCGAACCGCCGCTACGGCAGAGATTCGATCAATGGTATTCGAGCCATCACCTGCCGATGGCGCTCGCCGAATTCAACTGCGAGAAATGCTGGCGGTTCTGGAGCGCCGCCGAAGCTGGCGTGCATTACGCGGCTTATCAGTTCGCCGATATGGCGAAGCTCGATGCGGCGCTCGCATCGGACGGCTTCAAAGCTCTGGTCGCGGACTTCGACGCGGCCTGGCCGCATGGCGTATCCCGCACGCGCGATAAGCTGAGCATGGTGGAAGAGCGGAGCGGGTAGAGCGTTGCACATTGCCGCTCGCGGGTAGAGCGTTGCACATTGCCGCTCGTCCCCGCGTAAGCGGGGACCCAGGCTGGATTCCCGCTTTCGCGGGAATGAGCGTGCATGACGCACCGCCACCCGGGGCCGCCGTGCCTGCTCCTGCTTAAATGTTTGCGGCCGATCTACCAGTGTTGCTGGAAGATATCAGTGCCATGCATCGGCGGGATTCCTCGGCCGGTCAGAGTCCATTTCGTCGTAAGCGTTCGGCCCTGCAGCGTTCCAAACCAGACAGTTTTAGAATTGCAGTTCACGATGCCGTTGTTCCACACGACATTGAAAATGACCGAATTGCCGCTCGCGTGCCCATTTACCGTATAAGGCACCGGGTTAGTGGGTCCGTTGACACTGAAATCCAGCCGCGTTGTTGAAATAGACGCCGGTGAAGTCTCCCGAGGGCGTTATTGCGTAAAGCTTCATGATGGATCCGCGCTGGTTCAGCCAGCCGGACGGTATCGGTAAGCTCTGCGCAAAAGCGCTCACCGATGTCGCAAAAACAAACAGTAAGGCCGTCACGAAACGTTTCATCTCGATCTCCCAGTGAAGATTCAAAAGAGTCACACGCAATGGTAGTATAATTACAATACCACACGCAACACGCTAAGGAATGTTTTGCTTGGAGAAAGGCTCATCTCCATCCGCCGCCGCCGTTCACATAAACCGTATCCGCAGTCATGAACGGGCAGGCGTCGGAGCACATGAACAGGACAAGTTCGCCAATCTCCTCGGGCTCGCCGAAGCGCTTCATCGGCACGTCTTCGAGGAAACGCTGAACGAGTTCGGGCGACGACTGCGCCGCGGCCTGAAACGGCGTCTGGATCGGTCCCGGCGAAATGGACAGCGCGCGGATCCCTTGCGTTGCGAATTCGCGCGCCACGCCCATGGTCATCGACACGACCGCACCTTTGGCCGCCGCGTAATGGATTGACGAACCGGGACCGCCGCGCCGATGCGCCATGCTCGCCATATTGACGATCACGCCGAGCTTGTTCTTGAGCATGTGCGGCAGCACCGCCTGCATGGCGTAGAACGTGCCGTTGACGTTGAGCGCGAAGGTCTTGTCGAGGAGCGCGTCGTCGATCTCGAGAAACTTGGCGCGCCGGATCGCCGCGCCCGCCGAGCTGAAGAGAAAATGCACGGCGCCGAAGGCGGCCACCGCGCGCGCCACCATCTCGTCGACGTCTTCGCGCGAGGTGACGTCGGCCTTGAGCGCGAGCGCCTGGCTGCCGGCGCCATTGACGGCCGCCGCGGTGTCGCGCGCGCCTTGCTCGTTGATGTCGGCGCAGACGACATTCGCTCCTTCGCGGGCAAAAATCAGCGCGGTGGCGCGGCCGATGCCGCTCGCCGCGCCGGTGATGAGGATCGTCTTTCCGGCGAAATAATCCAGCGTCCTTGGCATGTCGCGTTCCTTTGGCTCGCTTAGCTTCTTCGTGACCGATTGTGCCCACTCATCGCGCTTGCGACAATCGGCAACGGACCGGTTAGCCGCAGGAGAGAAATCAATGCCGCGAACACCGATCGAATACCGCAATGGGAGCGCAGAAGTCCGCGCCGTGTTCGACGATATCAAGCGCACGCGGCAGGTCGAAGACGTCAACAATTTCTGGAAATGTCTGGCGCACGATCCGGCGCTGCTTACGCGCACCTGGGCGAGCGTGAAGGAGGTGATGGCGCCGGGCGCGCTCGATCCCTTGACCAAGGAGATGGTCTATCTCGCCGTCAGCGTCACCAATGGCTGCGGCTATTGCATCGCCAGTCATACGGCCGCGGCGCGAAAAGCCGGAATGAGCGAAGCGATGTTCGGCGAACTCATGGCGGTGGTCGGCATGGCAAACGAAACCAATCGGCTGGCGAATGGCTATCGCGTGCCGATCGATCCGGCGTTTGAAATAGGCGCGCCGCAGCCGCGTAAAAAATGAGCCCCGGCGCGAAAGCCGGGGCTCACATTTCGATACCTTTATTGTGCGCTGTTATTTGGCGCCGGATTGGCCGGCGAAGCGGGATTTGCCGGCGCTGGCATTGCCGGCGAAGGTCTGGTTGCCGGCGGCGCCATCTGTGTCGCTGGTGGCCGCATCTCGTTGGAAGCGGTATTGGTTCCGGTCTGTCCGGGCTGGCGTCCCATGCCGAACACAACCGCTAAGACGATTGCCACAAATACAGCGGCCGCGACCCAGCCCCAGACTGAGTTGCCGGTCCGCACATTAGGGTCGTATGCGGTGTCGCGCTGGAACGGGTCTTCCGGGTTGCGGTAGTCATAGTCAGACATGATGGGCCTCCGTCGTCCATCGTTAAGCTAAGTGTCAACCAAGCCGCGGAGAGTGCCGTTCCGCTGCGATTGCCGAATACCGCCTGCGCGGTACCGACATGACGCCGCGTTGGCGCCGACTTTGACGCCACTTTTGTGATGGAACTTTCGCGGCCCGGCATCCGCTGCGGGATTTTGTGAAGCATTTGCGAAGTATTTTGCGAGCGGTTGCCCCGCGATAGAGCGGGCGAAATCAACCGTCGCACGAGTCCTGCGGCAGAACTGGCGATTGGCGCGGCGGAAATGTCGACAGCGGCGTACGGCTGCCAGCCGGGTGACTTTTGCCGCGAACTGGATATTGTGCGCGCGCTTTAAGTTTGCGCTCGTAGCTCAGCTGGATAGAGCATCAGACTTCGAATCTGAGGGTCGGGAGTTCGAATCTCTCCGAGCGCGCCAAGAAAATCAATGACTTAGCTGGTAAAACTAGGGGTCACCGGCTACCAAAACTCACTGGACTACCGCAGGGCAACCACCGCGAAATGGGCACCACGTGGTGCCCATTAGGACGCATGCCCAAACGCCGGTAGGCGCGCCGTCAGACGTGTGGTGCTCAATCGTTTCCCACATTGCATTGCGGCGCGCCCGGCGGCGCGGGCGGAACGGCGGCATCTCAAAGTTGCCGTTCACATTGATCGCGGCGTTAGAGAATGCGGTGACGGCATGCGGGATGGCGCGCCGTGGCAAATGTCAACCCGGCAACTTCGCAAGCTAACTGGCAACCTCTGGAGAAATTTCCAGACGTCTCCTCGCGAAGTCCATACTGACATCATGATCAAGCGTACGGCCTATCACGAGAGCGGTCACGCCGTCTGCGGCAGGTTATTGGGGTTCGTTTGCGGGGGAGCTGCGATCAGAGCCGATGGCCGTGGCAGCGCAAATGTTGCCAGCGTGCACAGCTTGCACTGGGTGAGGGATTTTTCCTCACCTTCTGAGGGATTTTCCCTCACTGATTTTCGCAGCGACGTCTTAAGTTCGGTGGTGGATAAGCTCACCGTGTGCTGGGCTGGAGGCGAGGCCGAGCGCATCGTGTTCGGCGACGCAGATGATCGCGGTGACTTGCGCCAGATCAAACAGCTTCAATTAAAATACTATGTCGAGGATCGGGATATCGAGGCAGCCCGTGCTCGTGCTCGCGAGCTTCTCCTACAACCAAAAATATGGGCTACAGTGGAGCGTGTTGTTGCAAATCTTCTGAAAAAGAAAATCCTCAACGGTGCTGAGATCGATAAGATTTGCCGCGCGATTACTGGCTCGGTGCGTTGATAAGCAGCAAACAAATAAAGATTTCGTTCAAGATCAACCACACCTCGATGCCGTGGATGATAGTAGTGATTGCGCTATACCCTCAGAGGGGATATCAGCCGAGGCGAGAGTTGGTCGTAGGGTCACTGCACATGCTAAATTGATCGGCCAGGCAACGCACAATGTTCAACTGGCTCTCTGGCAGGAAACGCCGGGATGAAGAATCTCTTCGCATGGTGCGAGCCGCAGCTGAGGGAGACCGGCTCCATCGACTGCGTCAAGCCATCGCAACAATCATCACCAAACCTCTTTATGGCAAAGACGCTACTGAGCATGCCGCGAGTGCTGCTGCCCTACTGACGAACGCCATCATCAACGACACAATTTCAGCTGTCGAGTGCGATGATGACCGCTTCACTGCGGGCTTTTTTGCGTTCGCATTATCGGACTATTTTTCCTTGCTGCTTGGAGGGAATTTCGAGACAGCGGCCTCTCTTGCCGTCCTGATGGTGCTTGGTGCTGAAGAGTTTGAGCGTTGCTTCAGTACGGTTCAGGAGAGCTATAACCGCATGGTTCAGTCGAGGGTGGATGCCATACAGGCCATCGGCATGACCTGCGATGCTTGGTTCAAGAACCCGAGCCCCTCGCATTTTAAGCGGCTTGCTGAATTGTTCAAACTCTTACGTAGCTATGTGGTCCAAAAATAGTTGGGCGGCCCTTTGGAGGAACGCAGAAATGACAGCTGTCCAGCCATTGAGGCTTGGGATTTCCGGCGCGGTACTTGCCTTGATCGCTTGCGCTGTGTGGTTCATCTCTACCGATCAAGCTTCCCAAGTTCGTCGACACGCATTCGAGGCGCGGGATCAGTCCCTTGCCGCTGCACGAGCAGCGCAGAACGGCCTGTCTGTCGAGGAAATGAAGCGCCAAGCAGACGCTGCTTGTAGGCATATTTTAGTTGACCCCGGTGCAAGGCGAGACGTGCAACCACCTAGCTCCGGCGGGTTTCTCGATCTCTTTCAACATAACGCAGAGATCGATTCACGACTGAGTATTGAGGAGTGCATGACCAACTACGTCTACGGCGATGATGTGATGTACCAGCCAACATTCGATCTGTTTAGGCAATGGTCCTCTGCGGTTCTCAAAATGATTTTCATATCAGTGGGCGCTGGTGCCGCAATCGCG
Source organism: Xanthobacteraceae bacterium (assembly GCA_049286035.1). Taxonomy (GTDB): domain Bacteria; phylum Pseudomonadota; class Alphaproteobacteria; order Rhizobiales; family Xanthobacteraceae; genus BOG-931. The sequence goes on along the minus strand of JBAQBC010000448.1, from coordinate 714 downwards.
TTGATTTTCAAGGGCGTTCTTTCCTGGTGGGGCTGGCTTTCTGCCGACTGACCCGGCGTACATCAAGCCAAGGCGCGGACCCTAGCGCGATGAGGCGCGCCGGATTGCGGAAAGTGGCGAAGCTGCCAGATGACGACTTGGACGAACTAGCGGCTAGAGTTCCGTTTTCAGTTGGCTTTCGCCCACCACGCGCTCGTGCGGCTCGTTGGCGCTTTTCACTCGATATTCGAACTGGCCGTCGCGTTCTGGCAATCTCTTGGTGATGACACACGCGCCGCCCGGCACGGCTAAAGAACGTTCAAGAAATACAGTCTGGCCGATGTTGAATTTGTACACAGTACCTCCGTACAAGGGAACGCAGCGGAGCAATCATATCGCTTCTGGGTGGTGAGCCGAAGGCGCAAAAAAAGGCCCGCCAACTTCGACGAGCCTTGGAAGTACTGCAGGAGAACTCATGAGGTACTGTGCTTCGTACCAAGCGAAGCCCAATCATTCTCTGCCCAAGACCCAACGCCGTCAAGGCTGTGAGGGGCCCGGTTCAGCTCACCCGACGCGTCTCCTCGACTTCCGTGACGGTTATTACGCCCGGAGCGGGTTGCTCGATCACCTCAACGGCGACGGTTTCGACTACCGGAGTGACAGGCTGCTTCACTTTCCGTGCGGCTTTCTTCACTGGCGCGGGTTTGGGCTTGGCCTTGGCGACTGTTGGCTTCG
>JBAQBC010000447.1:0-2472 GCA_049286035.1 Xanthobacteraceae bacterium | reverse complement strand
CGGAGGAGCTGCGCTTGAGCCCTGCGGCGAGGCGTTGCCACCAGGGCGTCGCGGTTTCGGTAGCTTCAGCCGTACTGTCGTTCATCCCGGTCTCGGCGTCTCGCTCTCACTTCCAGCCTGGCGCTGTCGCTGTCGGGGCGGTCCGTGATAGCGGTTCCGCCATGCCCCCGGAAGACGTCACCGCTGAACAGATGGTGTTGCGGCTCCTTTGTCGCGACGGTCTGATGCTGGTCATCGACAAGCCAGCGGGCATCGCCGTGCATCGCGGTCCCAAAGGCGGCGAAAGCCTCGAAGATCACTTCGGCGCGCTGCGCTTCGGGCTACCGCGCTCGCCGGCTTTGGCGCATCGGCTCGACCGCGACACGTCCGGCTGCCTGGTGCTCGGGCGTCACCGCAAGGCCCTGGCGCAACTCGGCAAATTGTTCAAGTCGGGAGCGATCGGCAAGACTTATTGGGCGGTGGTCGAAGGCGGCCCCGGCGGCGACGAAGGGCAGATCGAGCTGCCGCTTGGACGGCTCGATGTCGCCCGCGGCTGGTGGATGAAACACGATCCCGCCGGCCAGCCGGCCGTGACGAAATGGAAGTTGCTGGGACGGTCCGTGGGAGGGGGGTCCATTGGAGATTCCCGTCCCAGCCGTTACCCCCCTCCCCAACCCTCCCCCTCAAGGGGGGAGGGAGCGCGTTCGGCAAGCTCCAGCGCGGGATATCAATTCACTTGGCTCGGGCTCGAACCCATGACCGGACGCACGCATCAGCTGCGCGTCCATTGTGCCGCGATGGCTTGGCCCATTCTCGGCGATGCGATCTACGGCACGGCATCACGCAACGACGGGTCGATGCTGCATTTGCATGCGCGGGAAGTCGTCGTACCGCTCTACAAAAATCGCGCGCCGATCCGCGTCGTCGCCCCAATCCCTGCGCATATGCGCGCGGCGCTCACCCAATGCGGCTGGCGCGATGAAAGCCAACCGCGTCACTTTCCGCCGGCTTTCGCGCGAGAAGAAAGCCAAGGCGTCGGCTCATAATCGCGTAGTCAATGTCCGCCCTCGAGAGCCAAACGGACTTCACCAATCGCCAGCCGCTCAGTCACCTTTGACCCATCCCGGAAGTCGCGCGCTCAAATGTGCTCTGATGCACAACACCCGCGCTGACCGCTTGATTGGGGGCGTCCGGTTGACGCGCGATCTCCTGGTAAAATTACTAGCTGTCGAAAAATAAAGAACCACCCCAAATATTCCGCGGGCGGCTTTGCCGGGCAAAAAATACGGCCGATCTCATGCGTGTCGTTCTCGCGGCCTGAGGATTAACCTCCGTTATTGGCCTTTCTCGGACTTCGCGCGATGTCTGTCGTCGGTCCGCCTTTGACCCCAAATCGGACATCTTTGCCTTGCCGACCAACCCCAATTTTATGAATACGCCCCCAAATTCAGTACAGCGTCTCCTTGATCCGCAGCGGCTGGCCGCGGTCGTGCTCGGGGCCGCCGATCTTGCCGGCGCTGATGTCGGCAAGGATGGTACCGGCGCTGGGCAGGCTCTTGCGATCGACATGCAGCGTCGGATCCCACAATTTCGAGCGCACGATGGCTTTGGTGCACTGATAAAATACACGCTCCACCGCCACCACGATCACCGTGCGCGGCGCCTTGCCGTTGACGATGAAGCTTTCGGTGAGCGCCGGATCGGTGGAGATACTGGCGCGCCCGATCACGCGAATGGTTTCGCCGACGCCGGGAATGAGGAACAACAACGCGACCCGCGGATCGCTGACGATGTTGCGCAATGAATCGATGCGGTTGTTGCCGCGGCGGTCGGGAATGAGCAGCGTCTTTTCATTGGCCACGCGGACAAAGCCGGGCGCGTCGCCACGCGGCGAGCAATCGAGCCCTTCCGGCCCGCAGGTCGCGAGCGCGAAGAACGGCGCCGCCTCGATGAATTTCTGGTAAGGCGGATTGATGTGATCGATCTCTTTGACGATCGCCGGGCCGTATGGCTCGCCATAGAGCGCCGCGAGCGCTTCGAGCGTGGTGACGCGATGATCGCTGCTCTCTTTCATGTTGCTCTCCTGATTCGCGAGTATCGGCCTCACGCTGCCAGCAAGTGCCGGCCGTCGTGACCAGCGACCGTGCACTCGACAATAGTTCCGGGCGGCGACGCGGTGCGCAATTTCACTGTCGTGAATTGCTCGGTCCGTCCGGTGCAATCTGACTCTACGAGAACGCGCCGCCTCGCGCCAAGTTCGCGTTCGAGATGGCGCCGCAACGTCAGCGCACCAATCTCGCGCAAGCGCCGTGCGCGCTCGCGCGCGACCGCGCTAGCGACTTGCGGCATCCGGGCCGCCGGCGTGCCGGGCCGCGGCGAGAACGGAAACACATGCAAATAGGTCAAGCCGCACTCGGCGACGAGATCGAGCGAGCGGCGGAACATGTCCTCGGTTTCGGTCGGGAAGCCGGCAATCAGATCGGCGCCGAAGAC
>JBAQBC010000446.1:0-2464 GCA_049286035.1 Xanthobacteraceae bacterium | reverse complement strand
GCTGGGGGATTTATCCGCCGGCGGCATCGTGCTGGTGCTGGATCAAATCACCGACCCGCACAATGTCGGCGCGATCTTGCGCACCGCCGCGGCCTTCGCCATCGGGGCCGTAGTCACAACCGCGCGTCACAGTCCGGAAGCTACCGGCGTGCTCGCCAAATCGGCGTCCGGCGCGCTTGAATGGGTGCCGATCATGATCGTGCAGAATCTCTCGCGCGCGCTGACCGAAATGAAGGAGCAAGGTTTTTTGGTGGTCGGATTGGACAGCGACGGCGCCGACGATCTTGCGGCGACGGCACTATCGTCACCGCTCGCACTGGTGCTCGGCGCCGAAGGCAAAGGATTGCGGCAGGGCACGCGCGCGATCTGCGATCGGCTCGCGCGGCTCGATCTCCCGGGAGCGATCAAAAGCCTGAACGTCTCGAATGCAGCGGCACTTGCGCTTTACGTCGCAAGCCGCGCGGTCAAAGCATAGAGCCCACAAAAAACGAAGGCCTGCGCGGAGCGCGCAAGCCTTCGCCGATCACTTGAAAACAGGACCGCGCCCGCGGCCGTAGCCGTAGCGGGGGCCGTTGCCGTAGTGCGCGCCGTAGCCGTAGCGCGCCCCGTAGCCAAAGCGCGGGCCGTAGCCGAAGCGTGGGCCATAGCCAAACCGTGGGCCGTAACCGTAGCGCGGACCATAGCCGTAGCGCGAACCCCCGATGTAAGGGTAAGCGCCTGGAGCGGCGAGGCCGGCGGCCGGCGAATACGTGCCGTAGGGGACCATCATTCCCGGACCGGCATAAGCGGGACCTTGGTTGACGACATAGAGTGGCGACGGCACCGCTTGATAGCCGAAGGTCGAACCGCAGCGACCACATCCGCCGCACCCGCCGCAACCGCCACAACCACCGCAGCCGCCACAGCCACCGCAACCCCAGCCGTTGGTGTCCCAATTATCGACCGCGATCGGGGCCGCCACGACCGGCACCGCCGGAATCACCGGCTGAACAGCCATGACCGGCTGGATGACTTTTTGGCGGTCAGTTTTGCTTCGCTCCTGTCCGGCATCGGAGCGGCCCGTGCGCGCACGGTGCGGTCGGCGCCGGCCTTGTAAGCAATTGATTAATCTTACCAGATAATTCACCGCGCAATTGCTGCGGTTTTAAACCAATTTATTCGGCCTCGCTCGCTACCGTGCCGCTGTCAGACACGGGTTTTCCCCATGCGTCTTGTTCATGCGGCGGTGTTGCTTGCAGTCAGCGCCTCGCCCGCGCTCGCTCAGCGCGGCCCGTATATCGTCATCCCGGGCCGCCCGGACGTGCCAATTTTCGAGAACGGCGTCGATGTCTCCTGGTCGGTGGTGGAAGGTGAGTACGGGCTCGATCGGCCCAATATCGTGAACCCGGTGGTGATCTATCGCATGCCGCCGGTGGTCGTGCGCGGATAAGCCCAAGGAGATCAAGAACGCGTGGTGTGGCGACGCCGATGCCGGCGTCGTGCGCAAACAGCCGAGGCCGACAGCGAGCGCGCCGACGAGCGCCGGCAGCCCCCAGATCACCAGCACGAGCTCCCAGTTTCCGCCGAGCACATGCTGAAACAGCACCGCCGTCGCCGCCGACAAAGCCGGCCCGACGCATTCGAACATTAGCAACCGGCATCAATGCGTTAACGGAAGGTGCGGGAGCAAATGACGCATTGAACCATCAGTCTGGTTTTGCGCGCCTCCCTCACTCTTTTCGAAATGGCACCGTCTCCGTCAGGTTTGAGAAGTGACCGAGCAGGTTTATATCAGGCCTTCTGAGGTTGAGTATCTGGCTCCTCGGCTTGAAAACAGGCTGGAAGTGCGTGGTGAACCGAACGGGCAAAGGCTATTTTGTAAAAGGCCGCAGTGGGAATCCTGGCGGCCGGCCAAAAAACCCTCCGGAATTCGCTCCTAATACGGACGATCCAGACGGTGCAGATCGTCGAACCGTTGGCAACCTGGTGGTCGAGGCCCGCAAGTATTCTGGTTTGGCGGTCGACACCTTGGTTGAACTTACGAAGAACACTCACACGGATTCGACGCGCTTCGCCGCCGCGACGGCGCTTCTAGATCGCGGCTATGGTCGGCCGGCGCAGTCCTTGGATCTCCACCTTTCGGCGGATGCGATAACCAAACGGCTCAGCGACATGACCGACGCCGAACTCGCCGCCCTCGAGGCGCGGATGATTGCCGCCGCACCGATTGTGCTGGAGGCAACTGCGGGCGTGTCGGACGATGTAGGCGAGCTACCGGACGGCGACGTCGTTGATTCCCCGCCGGATGCCCCTGCCTGACTGGGCGCTGACTCAGAATTCGTCCGCGGCCACAGCCCGCCAACATTCGATGCGCCACGGACCTTCCCTGAGTCAAACGCGAGCCATGCGACAATCCGACTTCAGAATGTCGCACCTTGCCCGCGCGGCGCACTTCCTGGCGGCTTCCAGCTACAAGGCCCCGCAA
>JBAQBC010000445.1:0-1786 GCA_049286035.1 Xanthobacteraceae bacterium | reverse complement strand
GCTCAGCGCAATTGCACCCGACGGTGAGCGTGTTCCGATCACAATCATCTACCGCAAGGACATGCGCGGTCTCGGAGGCAATCCGACGTTGATCGTTGGCTACGGCGCCTATGGTTTGAGCTCGCATGCAACGTTCACGCGATCTGCTTTCAGCTTGATTGATCGCGGCTTCGTCTATGCCATTGCCCATGTGCGGGGCGGACACGAAAAAGGTGAGCGTTGGTACGCCGAAGGCCGCATGTTCAATAAGCGCAACACATTCACGGACTTCATCGCGGTGACCGAGACGCTGATCGCAAAAGGTTATGGCGATCCGCGAGCCATTTTCGCGCAGGGCGGCAGCGCCGGCGGACTTCTCATGGGCGCAATCGCCAATCTGCGTCCTGATCTTTATGCCGGCATCATCGCTGAAGTCCCGTTCGTGGATGTCGTTACCACGATGTCCGACGCCTCGGTCCCGCTCACGACGCTCGAGTACGACGAATGGGGCAATCCAGCCGTGAAGCGAGAATACGACTACATGCTGTCTTATTCACCCTACGATAACGTCGGGCAAAAGAGCTATCCGGCGATGTTTGTGACCGCAGGCTTCTACGATAGCCAGGTGAGCTATGCCGAACCCGCCAAATGGGTCGCAAAGTTGCGGGCGGGCAAGACCGATACCCATGACCTCTTGTTCAAGACCGACATGGCCGCCGGGCATGGCGGACGCTCAGGGCGACTCGGTTCGATCGAACAAGACGCCGAGACGGCGGCGTGGCTCATTGCTCATGCTGGTCGGCGCGTTGACGGGCGTTAGCCGGCAGTAATGCCGCACATGGGCGAACACGCTCCAATGTCGTGTGGGTATCTCTACCGCGAAAATCGAAATGAGACGTCGCGTGCTGCTCGCGGTGACCGGCGCCAATCGGATCGGCAGCAGCTGTGTGGTCCACTGATCGCGAGGTTTTCGGCGTTGATCGGCTTGTGGCTGCCAACGCTGACCACCTTGAAGTCTGTTCATGCGGCGTTCATTTATAATGCACCATTGTTTTGCTGTGGTCCGGCGACGGAGCCTTGAACTCAATCCCTGCCGGATCAAGTTCATCAAAAAAGAAGGAGTAGCGTTATGGCAACGAAGAAGAAGAAGAAGAAGGGCGCCAGCTCATCGAAATCGAAAACGTGAGCTTCGTTTAGAGCATCGTAAGGTTTTTATCTCGCTAAGCGGCCGAACCGATGTTCGGCCGCTTTCGTCTTTGCTGCAGCAAAAACAAAGAGGACGCACTGTCGCTTGGCCTGACCCACAAAATCCAGCTCAGTCTCTCATTTAGCACCTAATCGCCGCCTGGAACGAGCGCCAGGCGACCTTAAAAAGTCACTTTGCGCAAAGCGCGCGTGCCGTCGCTATAACGGTCTGTCCCCACACGCAAGTCCAGGTGTCTCTCTCATAATTTACGCCGACGTTCTGCGACGTGCCGCTTCCCGAAGTAATGGTGCATTGTCCAGACACGACGTGTTCCGAAACATCGTTGCGGTGCGCGTCCCAAATGGTGTTCTGATCGTCCCTTGGTTGAGTAGCAAGAGGACCCCATTCAAATTGATCTGCCAGCGCAGGAATGGTGGTGGCCGAGAGTAGAGCCACAAACGTAACAGAGACTATAACCCGCATCTCTACTACTCCTTGATATGGGACGATGCATTCACTCCAAAATATCTCCCACGGCTATCCAGAGCCAGCATCGCTGACGAGGATGCGGATCGAGTGCAGACGCCGCCGCCGCCGGGCAAGACCCGGCCCTTGAGCGTT
>JBAQBC010000444.1:0-2425 GCA_049286035.1 Xanthobacteraceae bacterium | reverse complement strand
GGCTACGAGAACATGGCCTGGAAGGACGCCGGCGACAGCGTGCCGTACCTCGACGGCACACTCGTGCGTGGCCCGAAGGCGCTTTGCGAATTGCAAGGCTATGTCTACGACGCCTGGCTGCGTATGGCCGAGATATTCGACGCGCTGGATCGCCCGGCGCGCGCCGCAGCTTTGCGTGAGAAGGCGAGCGTTCTCTACCAGCACTTTAATGATGTGTTCTGGGACGAGGCCAGCGGCACCTACGCCTACTGCCTCGATGGTGAGAAGCGGCGGGTGCTCACCGTCGCCTCCAATATTGGCCACTGCCTCTGGTCTGGCATTATACAGCCCGACCGCGCGCAGCGCGTAGTAGCGCGTTTGATGGCGCCCGACATGTGGTCTGGCTGGGGCATACGCACGCTGTCCGCCGACCACCCGTGCTATAATCCGTATTCCTACCAGAACGGCTCCGTCTGGCCCCACGACAACGGCATCATCGCGCTCGGCTTTCGCCGTTACGGCTTCTTGGCGGAATCAAGTCAGATTGCTCGCGACCTGAACCAGGCAGCCAGCCACTTCCTGCTCAACCAGATGCCGGAGCTCTACGCCGGCCTCACCCGCACCCCTACCGGCTTCCCGGTCCAGTATGTCGGCGCCAACGTGCCCCAGGCCTGGGCCGCCGGATCGGTGTTCATGACCCTGCGGGCGATGCTGGGGCTTCGGCCGAACGCGCCGCGCGGAGTGCTCGGGATCGCCCCCGCTTTGCCGAAATGGCTTCCCGATATCACCATGTTAGGTCTGCGCCTCGGTCAGCAGATTTTCGATATACGGTTCCGTCGAGATGAAACCGAAACGGCATTTGAGGTGTTGCGCGGGGATGCCAGTGCGATCGTAAGGGAAATCGAAGCAACGCGAACCCTCGGCGCCGCGTCCCGGTGATCTTTATAAAAGCTCGCCCAAATCTCGTCCGCTGCAACAACAGATCTGCCAATCTCCTGAATATACTGTGGCAGAACGGAATTGACCTAACCGATAATTTTCGACGCGCGGCGACCTATGCCAATCGCATCCTCAAGGGCGCAAGGCCGAGCGAGCTCCCCGTCCAGGCCCCGATCAAGTACGAACTGGTGATCAACCTTAAGACCGCCAAGGTGCTCGGTCTTGACGTTCCTCTCCTTCTCCAGCAGCAAGCCGACGAAGTGATCGAATAACGAAGGTGGGAATCGCTAAAGGTCTTGCTCCCCGGCTAAGAGAACTGCGGCCGCCGCGCGCAATGTCACTGCCGACAACACCCCGCAACAGAGGGTGAGACAATATGCTCGTGTTCCGTGGCTACCGGTCACCCTTTTGATACGTGCCGATGAGTTCCGCATTAGCCAGCACGTGGTCCTGCATTGCTCGCTCGATCTGCGATTTCGTCGCGCCTTTTAGATCGAGCGTGATATCCAGCGCATAGAGCTTATGGAAGTAACGGTGCCGGCTGATCGGCGGACACGGGCCGCCATAGTCCGTCTTTTTGAAATCATTGAGGCCGACTAAGGTGCCTTGCGGTAACCCTGCCTGGCCTGCGTTCTCGGGCATCGGGCGCATGTTGTAGACGACCCAATGTACCCAAACCATCTTGGGTGCGTTCGGATCGGGCGCGTCAGGATCATCGATAATCAGGACGAGACTTTTAGCTCCGTTGGGGACACCCTCCCACGCAAGTGGCGGCGAGACATCTTCGCCCTCGCAGGTGTACTTTGAGGGAATGTGACCATTCTGTTGGAACGCGGGTGAATTTAAGCTCATCGCCATGGCAGCATTTCCCCATAGGATTATCAGTGCAGTCGCAAAGAGAATAACGGCCGGCCTGGCGTTTCGATGTGGAGATACGTGCTTCATTTCATCATTAGCTCGTGAGCACCGGCGTCTTATGCAGAAAGGCGTCGTTGTCGATCTGCTTGACGAGGAAATCCGCCACGTCGGCCCGCGAGATGAAACCGCATGTCCAGTCGAGTGGATCGATTAACGCGCGATAGGCTTTCGTCTTTGGCCCGCTGGTCAAGATCACGGGACGCACGATCACCCAGTCGAGCTTGCTCCTGCGGACGATGCGTTCCTGTACGTCCTTGTCGTCATAGATGCGCCCCAGCAGCAGATGGAGAGCCACGTTATAAAGAAACCCGCCACTGCCGCGACTGTCGCCCACCCCGAAGCCCGTTACGCAGATCAATCGCTTGACTCGAGCCTCCTGCATCGCGGTGACGAGCACTTGGGTTGCCTTCGAGAAAAGCCGTGTCGGCTCGAAGATGATTTCGGGCCCAGCCGAAACGCCAAGCGACTGGGTGACGGCATCGATGCCGGTCAACGCGCGTTTCACCGTAGCCATCTCGAGCGCGTCGCCGGCCATTTTTTCGAGTTTGGGGTGACTAACAGGTATTCTTCGGACCGAGCGCGCCAAGGC
>JBAQBC010000443.1:0-21760 GCA_049286035.1 Xanthobacteraceae bacterium | reverse complement strand
GTGAATTAAAAAACACGATCGAACCGCGAAGCGCGTTAAGCATCAACGCAACGGCGACAGCCAACACGGCCATCGCGCTGCCGATCAAAACCAGGCGCCGCTGCTTGCGAGTCATCGTGACCCCGATTCTATCCCTCGAGCCCGAGACCTTTGGCGAGGTCGTCGATGCGCTTGGTCTGGTCGGGCTGGTCGAACAGCGCGCGGCGAGCGTCCGCGGCCGCATCCTTGGCTTTATCGCGGTCGCCGAGGATTGCATAGGCGCGAACCAGCCGCATCCAGCCATCGACATCCTTGCCGTCGGCGTGCAGCCTATCGGCTAAACGTTGCACCATGCCGCGGATCATTTCGGCACGCTCGGCCTCCGGCATATTTTCGGCTGCCGCCATATCGGTCGCGCTCGGTCCGCTGGACGCAGGCGGCCCACCTGTCACGCGCGCCACGGCGGCGCGAACTAGGTCTTTCCATGGCGCATCCGCCGGCGCGTCTTCGAGCAGCGCGCGCCATTCTTTGGCGGCATCATCGCGATTGCCGTCCTGCTCGTCGGCAAGACCAATAAAATAGCGCGCCTTCGCGTTATGCGCGTCACCCGCGACCGCGCGCTGGAAGGCAAGCTTCGCCTCATCGGTTACGACACCGTCGGCGGCGGCAACGAGCGCCTCGCCGAGATCGGATTCGCGTGCCGGGCTGTCGCCGTTGAGTACGATCGATTTCTTGCGCGCCATCACCGCGTCGGTAAAGCGGTCAAGCCGCAAATAGACCGGAGCGATTACTTCCCAGCCGGCGCCATCATTCGGATTACGGGCGAGATGATTCTCGACCTGGCCTACGAGGCTCGCGATCGACCGGTCTTCACCGGACTCATTCGCCCGAGCGAACGCCGATTGTCCCGGAATATCGGGCGAGCCAAGCTTCAAATACAGCGCGAGCGTGACAACGGGCACAATCAGAATTGCAAAACCAGCGGCGCGCCGCCGCCGCGCATTCGGTCTGGAACCGGACTTTTCTGGAATGGCACTTTCAGCGTCGACGGCAGCGAGCAATCGACGCGATATTTCAATGCGCGCAGATTCGGCTTCCGCATTGCCGATCAATCCGGCCGCGCGATCGCGATCGATCTCCTTGATCTGGTCCTGATAAACAAGCCTATCGCTGCCCGCGCCTCGATCGCCAGGCTTTCGTCCAAGCGGCCAAAGAACCGCAAGAAGTGCCGCAGCGGTCATCACGGCAAAAATGATCCAAAGTGTCATTATGCAACGCGTCTCAGCTTTTCTGCCAAGGCCCTAGTGCGCAAAGGCCCTAGTGCGCAAAGGCCCTAGTGCGCAAAGGCCGACGATCTCGCTTGCCGGCGCGTTCATGATCGCGCCGCACGCGCGGTTACATCACGGCGCGAATACGGCCGCAATGGGAGTGCGAGCGCGGCAATTTCGCAACGTGGCGGTCGATTTCCCGCAAAAGCCGCTTAGCGCCGAAAAGCTCAGGGCCCGTACACCTATTGTGGCGAGCCGACGCAAACCGCGACCAAGGGCGTATTCGAAGCACTAGGCACCGGCCCGCAGGAAGCGCCTCGTTCGCTGAGGAACTGCGCCTGATTGCGCGTCGCGCCACAATAAGCGGTGATCAGGATCTCGTTGTCCTGGCATTGGACCGAGCACCCCGAAACACAGTCCGACCGGATCACCCTGATACTCGGACTGGGCGAACCCGGCGGTCCTTTTTCACCCTGCGGGCCTGGAGGTCCAGGAGGTCCCGCGGGACCAACCGGGCCTGCATCGCCCTTGGGACCCTGAGGTCCGGGTGGGCCTGCATCGCCTTGCGGACCCTTGCCGCAGGCGGGGAGGCCGGCGAGCAACGCCAATGTTAGCGCCAAATGCGACACGCGCATCGTTAGGCTCTCCCAGGAAAGGCCGCCCCGATATCGGTGCTTAAAAGATCAAACTGGACAGGCTAGCGCAAGACAAACGCGCCGCCGCGCTGGCGGTCACGGAACGCTTTGTCTAAGTTGTGAGCGGAGTGACGCGAGCCACGCTGGATGAAATAGCGAAACGAAAATGACTGCAAAAAAATTTGGCGCGCTTTACGCCCTGATGCTCTGGTGCATCGCCGCGGCTCTGACCGCCTCGGCCGTGCGCGCGGAAGACTATCCGGTGCGGGTGGTGAAGATCGTGGTGCCGTTCCCCGCCGGCGGCACCGCCGATGTCATGCCGCGCATTCTTGCGGAGTGGCTGTCGCGCAAATGGGGCCGGTCGGTGATCATCGAAAACCACACCGGCGCTGGCGGCAATATCGGCGCCGAACTCGTCGCCAAGTCCGATCCTGACGGCTACACGCTGCTTGCTTCGCCGCCGCCGCCTTTGGTCATCAATCAGAATCTCTATCCGCACCTCGAATTTGATCCGTTGCAATTCGTGCCGATCATCGTCATGGCGCGCGTGCCGAACGCGCTTGTGGTGAGTCCGGACAGAATCGCCGCAAATAGTATCAAAGACTTCATCGCATATGCGCAGGCCAATCCCGGCAAGGTCACGGACGCAACCCAAGGCAATGGCACTACCTCGCAGCTCACATCCGAAATGTTCCAGATGACGGCGCATGTGAAACTGCAGAACGTGCCATACCGGGGCTCGGCGCCAGCGCTCAACGATCTCGTCGCCGGCAGCGTCGACTGCATGTTCGACAATCTCGGCGTGTCATTGCAGCTCGTCAAAGCCGGCAAATTGAAGCTGATCGCAGTCGCCTCACCGCGGCGCATGACGAGCCTGCCGGATGTGCCGGCGATTGCCGAGACCTTGCCCGGCTTCGAGTCCGTCACCTGGTATGCGGCGGCGGCGCCGCCGCGCACTCCTGCCGCGATCGTGGAGAAGGTCAACGCCGGCATCAATCAAGCTTTGCACGATTCCGAGGTGCGAAAGCGCCTCGCTGAACTTTCCGCAGAACCGGTCGGTGGTACACCGGAGGAAACCGCAAATTACCTCAAGCGGGAATCCGAGCGATGGAAGAACGTCATCACCGCCGCCCATGTGACGCTGGATTGATCGTTTCCAGTGTCGGCAAACGAGATCGGGAGAAACAATGAAGCACAGCGTCGATCGCATTCTTACGACCCATGCCGGCAGTCTTCCCCGCCCGCCGGAGCTTCTCGACGTCTTGAAAAGCGGCGATGGCGCCGCCCTCGAGCAGGGCACGAATGCCGAACGCTTGCGCAGCGCCGTGAGCGAGATCGTGCGCCGGCAGACCGCGCTCGGCATCGACGTGATCGACGACGGTGAATACGGCAAGCCGAGCTTCGTCAGCTATATCAATGAACGGCTCGGCGGCTACGAAGTCGACACCCGTGCCGGTCCGCGCAATCAGTGGTTAAGTTCGCGCGAGGGCCGGTCCTTTCCCGAATTCTACGCGCAGACTCACCCGGCCTCGACCCACACCCACATGATCTGCACGGGACCGATCACCTATAAAGGTCATGCCCAGCTCAAGCGCGATATCGAGAATCTCAAATCTGCACTGCAGGGCGTTGCGGTCCAAGAAGTGTTCATGCCTGCCATCTCGCCGTCCAACATCGAAGACTGGCAGAAGAACACGTATTACAAATCACCAGAGGAGTATGTTTTCGCGATCGCTGAGGCGATGCGCGAAGAATACCAAGCGATCGTCGATGCCGGTTTTCTGGTGCAGATCGATGACCCGCGTCTGGTGACCTATTACATCATCCACCCCGAGGCGAGCATCGAGGATTGCCGCAAATGGGCTGAACTGCGCATCGCTGCGCTCAATCACGCGCTGCGTGACATCCCGACGGAAAAAATCCGCTTTCATACCTGTTACGGCATCAATATGGGTCCGCGGATTCACGACATGGAGCTCAAAGACATCGTCGATCTCATCCTGACGATTCGCGCCGGCGCCTATTCGTTCGAAGCCGCAAACCCGCGGCATGAACACGAGTGGAAAGTGTGGAAAAACGTCAAGCTTCCGGACGGCAAAATCCTCATTCCGGGAGTCATCTCGCATTCGACCATCCTCGTCGAGCATCCGGAGCTGGTGGCGGACCGGATCATTCGCTACGCCGAGATCGTCGGCCGCGACAACGTGATCGCCGGATCGGACTGCGGCTTCGCCACTTTCGCGGGATCAAAAGAAGTTCATCCGTCGATCGTCTGGGCCAAGCTCAAAGCGCTCAGCGATGGCGCCCGGATCGCGTCCAAACAGTTGTGGCGCCGCTAGGGCGTGTACGCATAAATTCGCCACGTCCGCTTTAGACATATTTGAGCGTTATACCGCCGTCGACGACGAGTTCGATTCCAGTGACGTAGCGGCTTTCGTCACTGGCAAGATAAACTGCAGCCCAAGCGATATCCCAGGCGTCGCCACCGAATCCCATTGGCACCTGCCGGTCGCGTGCGCGCCACATTTCCTCGATGTTGCCTCCAGCGTAGCTCTTAGCAAGGCCGGCGCTCTTCTCCACCATCGGTGTCTTCATCAGTCCCGGCAAAATCGCGTTTATCCTAATCCGCCTGCTGGCATATTCGACGGCAGTCGTTTTGGTAAGCTGATTGAGCGCGGCCTTTGATGCGTAATAGGTCGCATAAGGAACACCGGTGTAGCGGATCGAAGCGATCGAGGAGATATTGATGATCGAGCCGCCGCCCTGGCGGAGCATGAAAGGAATAGTTTGTTTCATCGCGAGGTAGGCGCTCTTGAGATTGACCGCGAATACCCGGTCCCACTCGGCCTCAGAGACCTCGACTACCCCGCCGATTTCGGCAATGCCTACATTGTTGTCGAGCACATCGATGCGGCCATAAGCGGAAGCGCAGGCCTCAACCATCGCCTTGACATCAGCCGCCTTACTAACGTCGGCGCGGTGTGCCACCGACTCACCGCCCTCGCTCCTAATGATCCCAGCTGTCTCCTCGGCCGCCGCGAGGTTAATATCGGCGCAGAATACCTTTGCACCCTCACGCGCAAAGGCGACCGCTGTAGCCTTGCCGTTGCCCCAACCCGGCCCAATTGAGCCAGCTCCGACCACGAGCGCGGTTTTTCCCTTGAGTCGTTCGACCATTCAGCTTCTCTTTCGGGCGGCTGCATCGCGTTCGCGCAGCTCAGTCTTGAGAACCTTCCCGTAATTGTTTTTCGGCAAGGAGTTCACGAACACATAGTCTTTCGGACGTTTGAACCGAGCGATACTGTTGAGGCACAAGGCATCAAGTTCGTTGCGATTCACTTCGCCTACCACATAAGCGACGACAATCTCACCCCACTGCGGATCGGGCCTGCCAATCACTGACACCTCGCGGACAAGGGAGTGCTCAAGCAGGACCTCCTCGACCTCGCGCGGATAAATATTGGAGCCGCCAGAAATGATAACGTCCTTCGACCGGTCTTTGAGAGTGAGATAACCTTCGCAGTCGAACGCACCCACGTCACCGGTGTGCAACCACCCGCCTTTGAGCGTCGCGGCTGAAGCCTCGGGGTCGCACCAATAGCCCGGCATGACGACATCGCCGCGGCATAGTATCTCGCCAGCCTCGCCGACTGATAACGGCTGATCGTCGGCATTGGCTACCATGACCTCAATGCAGGAAAAGGGGCGGCCGGCCGAGGCGAGCCGATCAGACCATCGCGGATGATCACGATCAGCAATCTCCTGCTTCGACAGCGTGGTAATCGTCATAGGGCTTTCGCCCTGGCCGTAAATCTGCGCAAACCGCGGACCGAATCGGTCGATCGCACTACGCGCATCGGCGACATACATGGGAGCGCCGCCCCAGATAATCGTCCTGATATGATTCGGATTGCATTGTGACTGGCACTCGACCAACCGCTTGACCATGGTCGGTGCAGCAAACATTGAGGTGCGGGGCCAAGCATCTACGAGACCAAGCACTTCCTCCGCATCGAAGGAACTCGACTCCGGCACTACGTGGACGCCAAGCCGCGCAACGTACGCCATCATGTACAGTCCCGAGCCATGGCTCATCGGCGCGGCGTGCAGCAGCACATCACCCGGTATGATCGGGTCAACTTCGCCAACATAGGCGTAGCTCGCTGCCGCGAGCACACGATGGGTTAGCATCGCGCCCTTCGGTCGGCCGGTGGTGCCCGACGTGTAGAATAGCCAGGCGAGATCATCGTCCTGACAGGGACAGCTTTTGATCGGGTCGGCATTAAACAAGGCTTCGTACTCGGCACTGCCGATCGCGATCAGACGTTCGAGTGTGGTAGGAGCATGGGTCGCGATCTCGTCGCCGAGTTCATTTGATGCGAAGCACACGCGAGCGCCGGAATGTTCTAGGATGTAACCGAGCTCGCGACTGTGAAGTTTTGCATTGACAGGCACCGCGGCCAGTCCTGCATGCCAAATCCCGAACATCAACTCCACGTAATCGGGACAATTCTTCGCGGCGATCGCGACACGTTCACCGGGCTGCAGCAAGAAACGGTCACGCAGCGAACCCGCAAGCCTTGCTGCTCGCCCGGCGACCTCACCGTAACGCCTAATGACGCGCGAGCCCAATCCCAGGGCAGGTCGATCCCCATGACTTGATCCTGCACGTTCGAGCCAAAGCGCAAGATTCATAGCGCGCTATGCTGTTCCGGTCTCCGTAAACTTACTCAAGGAAACCGGTCGAGATCCACGGCACGGCCGCAACGATAATCGTTCCGATCACAAGCGCGAGCATATAGCCCAAGATCGGCCGCATGCCGGCGACCGGCTCGACCCTGCCAATCGCGCATGCCGCATAATAGCCGACACCGAACGGCGGGGCGAACAGTCCAATGCCCATCGCCAGGATCACCACCATTGCGTAGTGCACCTCATGGATGCCGACCGCCTTGGCAATGGGAAACAACAGTGGCCCGAACAGTACGATCGCCGGGATTCCTTCCAGCACTGAGCCGAGCACGACAAAAGCGACGATCGAAGCGGCCATGAAAGCTACTGCGCCGCCCGGCAAGCCGGTCATTGCCGCAGCGAGCGTGCGCGAGAACCCGGACTGGGTGAGGCCCCAGGCCATCGCCGTCGCCGTGCCGATGATGAGGAGGATGGCGCCGGAGAGACAGGCGGTCGAGACCAGCATCGGCCGCAACGCCGCCCAATCGAAGCGCCGGTAGACGACAAGCCCGGCAGCGGCCGAATAGACGATGCCGATAGTTGAAACTTCGGTCGCCGTCGCGACACCTTCGACAACCGCTGCACGAATTAAAAACGGCAACGCGAGAGCGGGCAGCGCGACCACAAAGCTGCGGGCGATCTCGCGTGTAGTGGCGCGGTTGACTTGGCTGAGATCCTCGCGGCGGCATCTCCAGCGGATCACAAGGCACAACAGACATGCGAGCACGACCGCGGGCAACAGTCCTCCGGTAAAAAGCGCAGCGATCGAGACGCCCGTTACCGAGCCGATGGTGATGAGAACCAAGCTCGGCGGAATAGTCTCGGTTTGCGCGCCGGTCGCCGACAACAGCGCGACCAGATCGCCAGGCTTGGCGCCGCGTTGCTTCATTTCCGGAAAAAGCACCGGTGCCACCGCCGCCATATCCGCAGCCTTCGAGCCGGAAATTCCGGATACCAGATACATCCCGCCAACCAGAACGAAATGCAGTCCGCCGCGGACGTGACCGACGAGGTCGGCCAAAAACCCAACCAATGCCCGCGCCATGCCGGTCATTTCGATGAGCAGTCCGAGAAATACGAACAGCGGAACGGCGAGCAAAATCAGATGGCTCATGCCCTCGTCCATGCGGCCGACCAGTACCGACAACGGAGTGTGGGTTGCCAAGGCGAGATAACCGAAAATCGCAAGCCCGAAGGCGAATGCGATCGGCACGCCCGCCAACACGGTCGCCGCGACCACGCCGACAAAGAAGATCAGCAGGTTTAGATTCCCCAAGCGATGAAACAGCGGAGTGCCCAGCCAGAACAGTGCGACCACGACGGCAACTACGATGATCGATAAACACATCGCCAGTGCGGACGGCGCCCGCGTCAGGCGAAGCGTGGCAAAGACAATCATCAAGGCGATTCCGGCCGGCAGCGCGGTGGCGCGCCAGACGTCGCTAATCTGCAATGCCGACGTCGTGATCGGTACTTCGTCGCTCGCAAATTGATAGGCCGGCCAAGCCATCAGCACCAGAAACGCGAGTGCAGCCGCGGTTGCCAAACTATCGAGCATGGCGCGCAAAGACCCGCCGAGCATGCCGACACATGCTGTCATTCGCATATGTTCGTCGCGCCGAAACGCGATCACCGCGCCGAGCATTGCCAGCCACAGGAACAGCGTCGAGGCCAGCTCGTCCGACCAGACCAGCGGCCGATTGAACACGTAGCGCGAGATCACGCCGCCGAACAGGATCGCGATCTCCGCTACAACCAGACCGCCCGCGCCAATTTCGACGACCGAACCCAACAGCGATTCGATCGCCGACGCGGCGGATCGCGCCTTGATCATGCGGCTATCGGCGACCGGAGAGACTGCGACTGCGTTCCGGCGGTCACGCGAGCTTGCCTACCGACCTTTCCAGCAGGCTCCATGCCTCGTCGCCATATTTGCCTTTCCACTCGGTGTAAAAACCGGCGGCCCGAAGCTTGTTGCGGAAGGGCGCGGGATCCGGACGATTGAAGGCGAGCCCGTTCGCGGCCAAATCCTGCTGCAGTGTGGCATTGAGCTTGGCGACGTCGTCGCGCTCTTTGAGACCCGCCGTATTAATGTGCTTGGCAACGATGCCGCGGACGTCGTCCGGCAAGGCTTCCCACGCGCGCCGATTAGCCAAGAACCAGAAACCGTCCCACATGTGATTGGTCAGTGAGCAATATTTTTGCACTTCATAAAGTTTCGCCGTCGAGATGATCGCCAGCGGATTCTCCTGACCATCGACAATTTTGGTCTGCAGGGCCGAATAAACTTCGTTGAAGTTGATCGAGGCCGGCGACGCATCCAAGGCCTTGAACATCGACGTCCATAGCGGCGAGACCGGCACGCGCAGCTTCATGCCGCGGAAATCATCTGGCGTTTGAACCGGCTTGGTGCTGGTTGTGGTCTGGCGAAAGCCATTATCCCAAATCTTGTCCATGGCAATCAGGTTGGCCTTGGCGATTTGCGCGCGAATATAGGCACCCAGATCTCCATCCATCGCCTTCCACACGGTGTCGTAGTCGGGAAACGCGAATCCCATGCCGTTGATTGACGCGGCCGGAACGAGCGTGGAAAGGATCAGGCCAGAAAGGGTGAAAAACTCGACGCCTCCCGAGCGGATCTGGCTCAGCGTATCAGTGTCCGAGCCCAACTGGCTGTTCGGGAAGATCTGAAGGTCAAAACGGCCGTTGGTCTCCTGCTTAATTGCCGCCGCCATCTCCCGCGCGCGAAGGTTCATCGGGTGCGTTTCTGGAAGATTGTTTGCATATTTGTAGACCCACTGCGCCTGCTGAGCGCCGGCGATGCGCGGGGGAGCGGTGGAAACGAACAGCGCCAAACCTCCGCCGGCCAGCAAACGGCGCCGAGTGATTGTGATTTTTAATTTCATGGCGGGCCCTCCCTATGGATCAGTCGGTCAGCGATTGAACGCCGATCGTGCATGCGCAATCCCGCCGAGCGCAAGGGGTAAAGCGCAGGCCAAGATCGCGGGTATTCGTCACTCGCCCGGCAGCGCGAGTTCGGCGCGCAGTCCGCCGATCGGCGCCGTGCCGAGGGTGAGAACGCCGCCGTATAATCCCGCAAGTTCTACCACGATCGACAGCCCCAGCCCGGATCCCGGCTTGGTCTCGTCGAGGCGTTGGCCGCGCAACGCCACCTGCTCGCGCTGGGCCGGCGACAGTCCCGGCCCATCGTCGTCGACAATGATGCGCACCCGCGCTTTTTCGCTGCTCACGACCGGCGGATCAGCCAGGACTTCGACCGCCACGCGTGAGCGTGCCCATTTACACCCGTTGTCGACTAAATTGCCTACCATCTCTTCCAGATCCTGCTGTTCACCGCGAAAGCGCGCGCGCTCCGGCACGTCAATGTCGATGGCGATCTCGCGATCGCGGTGAATCTTTTCCATGGTACGCGCCAGCGCCGTTACAACGGGAGGAACATTGACCAGCGCGCCGATCCGAGTCGAACGCGCAACCAGTCGCGCCCGCTCAAGCTGTCGCGCCACCTGATCGCGCATGATATCGGTCTGCTCGAGCACCTTTTGGGCGAAGCGATCGCTGCCGCGCGTTGCCGCCTCGTTGACGATGACCGACAACGGTGTCTTGAGGGCGTGGGCGAGATTGCCCACATGCGTGCGCGCCCGTTCGACAATTTCGCGGTTGGCATCGATCAGCGCATTGGTCTCACGCGCCAGGGGGGCGATCTCGACCGGAAATTCGCCCTCCAGCCGCTCGGCGCGGCCGGAGCGGATCGCGGCAAGACTCTCGGAAATGCGGGCGAGCGGCGCGAGACCGAAGCGCACCTGCAAGGCGGTGGTCAACAGCAGCGCCATTGTCAGGGCGGTAAAGGTAATGATGATCGCCCGATTGAAACTTTGAGTCTCGTCGTCGATTTCGGAGGCATCGCCGGCTACGGCTACAAGATAGCGGCCGTCAGCGCCGAGATCGATGTTGCGCTCGATCAGGCGCAAGTCCTGATCCTCCGGGCCGCGCGCGTAACCTTGGCGGGACTCGGCTTCTCCGGTCGCTTTGTTCGACGCCAACCGCGGCAGATTGGAATCCCACAGCGAACGTGAAGAGTGTACCTCCGGCGTTTTGCCGTCGAGGCGCGTGACTTGCCAATACCAGCCCGACAGCGGCAATTCGAACAATGGCTCGCCGATCGACTGCGGAAATTTGTCGCCGCTGTCCTCGGGCGAGGCGACATCCGCCACCAGTGTCCGTAGATAGACGTCGAGCCTGCGGTCGAACGCCCGTTCGACCGCGTGACGATACAGCGTGGACAGGGCAATCCCGGTGGCGATGAGGATGACCACCGTCCAGGCCGTGGCCCACAAGAACAAGCGGACCGCGAGCGAGTTAGCGCGCATCGGGCGGCGTCAGCAGATAACCGAGCCCTCTCACCGTCTGAATGACATCGACGCCGAGTTTTTTGCGAATACGCCCGACGAAGACCTCAATAGTGTTGGAGTCGCGATCAAAATCCTGGTCGTAGAGATGTTCGACCAGTTCGGTGCGAGAGACCACCCGGCCGGTATGGTGCATGAGATAAGACAATAACCGGTATTCGTGCGATGTGAGCTTTACGGGATTGCCATCGACCGCCACCCGACCGGTGCGGGTATCGAGCCGAACCGGGCCGCAGGTGAACTCGCTCTTGGCATGCCCCGCCGAACGGCGCAGCAGCGCGCGCACACGCGCCAACACTTCCTCAAGGTGAAACGGCTTGGCAACATAGTCGTCGGCGCCGGCGTCGAAGCCCTGCACCTTGTCGCTCCAGCGATCCCGCGCGGTGAGGATCAAAACCGGCATCGCGCGGCCGGCCCGCCTCCAGGCTTCCAGAACCGAAATACCGTCCATTTTCGGCAGGCCAATATCCAGGATCACCGCGTCGTAGGGCTCGCTCTCACCGAGATATTGCCCCTCTTCACCGTCGAAGGCGCGATCGACCACGTAGCCCGCATCCGTCAATGCGGTCGCAAGCTGCCGATTGAGATCGGGGTCGTCCTCGACAACAAGAAGCCGCAAGAAATTGCTCCGCTCAGCGCTCGCCGACCAGGGTGCCTTTGACCGCGTCGACGACCATTCGCGCCACTTTGCCATCGCGGGCAAGAACTGTCAGCACATAGACGAGGCCGTCCTGGCCATGGCATAGCCGCGCCTGCACCACGGCGCCGGGCATTCGGCTCTTTGCCGCATGAATCGCTGTCGTGAGGCGAACAACCCCGCCGGAAGCAATCTCTGCTCGGCGCTCCTTCTGATCAAGACAGGCATATCCCGACGGCGCATGGGCCGAACGCGCCTCCTCGCCGCGTGCGGTGGCGATCGCAATGATCGAGGCGAGCAGCAAAGGAGCGCCCAAGGCGAATCGGTACACGGCGGCCATGATATGTGTCCTAGGCGAGCCGCAGTGAACCCGCCGTGAACGGCCGGTTTAAGGCGAACCCGTTGCTTGGCCGTCAAAACGAGTATCTGAGGGGCAAAATGAGACAGAAGCGATGCTATTGAGGGCCACAGATCGGCGAGCCGGCAAGCGCATTACCGCGCTGTTGCTGGCCGGGGCGGCCGCAGTCACAGGGTTGCAGCTTTCGCAGGGCGCGCAAGCCATGGTTGGCGGGGCGCCGCCGGCACCCGCCGAGTATGGACATTCTGTCGTTATGATTCTCGGCTCGTCCGGCACGGCGTGCACGGCGACGGCGATCGGCCGCGACCTTTTACTGACGGCGGCGCATTGCGTGCAGCCCGGCGCCGATTACAAGCTCCTCGGCGGCGAGCCGGGGCAGCCACCTGTTCTCAAGACCATCATCCGCATCGAACGCCATCCGCAATTTGACATAAAGCGACTATTCAACCACCTCGCGACCGCCGATGTTGCGCTAATCAAACTTGCCCAGCCGCTCCCGGCACGAATTTCTCCAGCGCCCATTGCCGGCGGCAGTGAAACAGTTGCGGTCGGTGATTCGCTCGTGGTCGCCGGCTATGGCGTGACAGTGCGCGGTGACGGCCGCACCGGCGGCACTGCGCGCGCTACCACCCTTGTCGTCACCGGTCAGCCCGGACCGTTGCAAGTCAGATTGTTTGATCCGGTGAGCAAAGGACTGAGCGCCGGCCTGGGCGCGTGCGCTGGCGACTCCGGCGCTCCAGCGTTTCGCCCCTCGAGCGCCGGGCCCGCGATCCTCGGCGTGGTGAGTTGGTCGACAGGACCGAACCTGACGGCAGGCTGCGGCGGTCTGACCGGGGTTACACCGCTGGCGCGGTATCGCGGCTGGATCGTGGACACTGCGCGAAGACTCGGCACTCCACTCACACCGTAATTGCGCCGGCGTCGCGCCAGAGCCTCTATTCGGATCGGCGCAGCGGGCCGTGCAGCGGACGTTCCTCGACTGCAAGCAGGCTTGCGAACGCAATCGCCAGGCAGATCATTGCCGCGATAAAGACCCAGCGGAATGCCGGCGCCAAATCGCCATGCGCCGCAGCCAAGCGTTCGAGCGTTATGATTCCGGCGCCGTCCACGCCGCTGCCCAGCACGATGGCGCCGAACACCGCGACAATGATCGCACCGCCCAATGTGCGGAAAAAGTTGAGAGTGCCGGTGGCGGTGCCGAGCTGGTGCGGCTTGACCGCGTTTTGCATGACAATGGTGCTCATCGGATACATCGGTCCGACACCGCAGCCCAGCACAAACAGCAAAAACACGAGTCGCACGATTGATTGATTGACGGGATCGACGGCAAGCACGCCGAGAGCGATGACGGCGAACAGCATCGCCACCAGCGGCACGAACATGTAACGCGTGAGTCGGACCATCAGCCGTGCCGCAGTCAGCGAACCGACGACAGTGCCTGCCATGAAAGCAATAAGCGCCAGTCCTGAGGAACTCGCCGAGAGGCCGAGCACCGTTTCGCAATATAGCGGCGTGTAGATGGTGATGCCGATGATCGTGCCGACACTGAAAAATGCCGCGCAGGTGATCGTACTGGTGACGCGACCGCGCAGTATGGTCAACGGAATGAATGGCTCACGCGCGGTCAAAAGGCGTGTGGCGAACAGTCCCCACAGCATGGCCGATGCGGCCAGCAGGCTGAGAATAAGGGGCGAACTCCACGGATAATGCGTGCCGCCCCAGGCGAGCGCCAGCATCACCGAGAGCGCCGCCCCTACCATCAGGGTGGCGCCGATCACATCAAGCTGGTGCGGCCGTTCGTTGCGCGGCAGCTGCCGCAGCGCGCGTTCACTCATGACCAGCGCCACCGCGCCGAGCGGCAGGTTGATCCAGAAGATCAATGACCAGTGTAGCTGATCGGTGAAGAACCCGCCCAGAACCGGGCCAAGAATGCTCGCGCTCATGAACATGATGGAGGTCCGGCCCTGAACCACCGGCCGTTCTTGGGGTGACAACAAATCGGCAATGATGGTCTGCGCGATCGGCAGCAGGCCACCGCCACCAATGCCTTGCAGCCCGCGCGCAAAGATCAGGGTCCAGATCGTCGGCGCGAGCGCACAGGCGATCGAGCCGCCGATGAAAATTCCAATCGCCCAGAGCAGAACGACACGCCGGCCGTAAATGTCAGACAACTTTCCGAACAGCGGCGTGGTTGCAGTCACCGCAAGCAAATAGGCCGTGACGACCCAGGACAATTCGTCGATGCCGCCAAGGCTTCTGCCGATCGCGGGCAAGGCCGGCGCGACGATGGTCTGCTCAAGGGCAGAGAGAAACATCGCCAGCATGATGCCCGCAACGATTGCGCGCACCGCCGAATGGTCGATTGGGGCTGTCGCAGGCGAGGCCGCGGAAAGCTCGGTGGTAGCGCCGGCGGACGCGAGGGTGACGAGGCGGTCGGGAGCGGTTCGGGTTCTCATGATGGGCGGCTGGCTGGGACCCAGGTCGTCGCCACTTGGCTGCCCACCTTTCCGCTTTGCAACCGGCCTTTGCGCAGATCAGGGGTGCGGCGGGCCTCTATTCCCCTATCGGCGGCGGCGCGCACGCCGTGGCAATTTTTGCGGCCAATCGACGATGTGGTCTTCCAATTCGTGGTCCGGCACGTCGAGTTCCGTCGCGCGCACGCGCCCGCGCACCGACACCCCGGCGGCGTGTACGGTCTCGGGGTCGCCGGAGACCAATGGATGCCACCAATAGAGGTCGTGTCCCTTGGCCAGCAGCACATAGGCGCAGGACGGCGGAAGCCATTTAATCTTTTTGAGGCTTTCCGGCGTCAACCGGACGCAATCATCGACCAGGTCCAGCCGATTTTGGTAATCGCGGCAGCGGCAATTGTGTCCGTCCAGAAGTCGGCAACCGACATCGGTGTAAAAGGTCTCGGCGGCTGATTCGTCTTCCTCAAGCTTATTGAGGCAACAGCGGCCACAGCCATCGCAGAGGCTTTCCCACTCCAAATCGGTCATTTGACTCAATGACTTGCGGCGCCAAAATGGAACTTCCTCGGAGTTGTCGGAATTACTTGCCATGGTGGCCTCCGCGCGAAGCTATGCCAAATTTGCCCGTAATTTCCATTCACTTTGCGCGGGCAACTAACCGCATCTACCCCTTGGCCGGCACGAGGCCAATTCGCTAGAAGGACAACTGCTGTGCTTCCTGCCGTTTCCCGGAGCAAGTGGCCGTGACAGACATGTTTCCCGATCCAGGCGAGGACTGGAGGCCCAGGCTCCGGCGGCTCCTTCTCGATATCGACGCGCGAATCGACTCCGCAATATTCCAGAGCGGAAAGTGGACGCGCGAGATCTACGAGCGGTTCACCGCCTTCATGGACCGCGCTCATGTCGCCGGCTGGCGCCGCTGGCTATTGGTCGAGCCACTCTCGGAAGGAGCGACGCTCGGCACCGGCGGATTGCTCCTCCTGCTGGCGCTCGCGATTCCCTCATTCCGCCAGACTTCCGATGACGATTGGCTGAAGAAATCCGATCTCGCGGTGACGTTTCTTGACCGTTACGGCAACGAGATTGGCAGCCGTGGCATCAAGCACACTGAATCGGTGCCGCTCGAGGATTTTCCGGATCATCTCATCAAGGCGGTGCTGGCGACCGAGGACCGCCGGTTCTACGAGCATTTCGGCATCGATATCCAAGGCGTGTTCCGCGCCTTTGTCACGAATACCCAAGCCGGAGGCGTGGTTCAGGGCGGCTCCACCATAACGCAGCAATTGGCGAAAAATCTGTTCCTCTCCAACGAGCGCACCTATGAGCGCAAAATCAACGAAGCTTTTCTAGCGCTGTGGTTGGAAGCGCATCTGCCCAAGAATGAAATCCTCAAACTCTATCTCGACCGCGCCTACCTCGGCGGCGGCGCATTCGGCGTCGACGCGGCAGCGCGCTATTACTTCGGCAAATCGGTCCGCGATCTCAATCTCGCCGAAGCCGCAATGGTTGCCGGACTGTTCAAAGCGCCAACCAAATTCTCTCCGCTGATAAATCTGCCGGCCGCCCGCGCCCGCGCCAATGTCGTGCTCGATAATCTCGTCGAGAATGGCTTTATGAGCGAGGGCCAGGTCTATGGTGCACGGCGCAATCCAGCGACGACGATCGATCGCGCGATCGAGGATGCACCGAACTACTATCTCGATTGGGCTTTCGACGAGATGCGCAAACTCGTCGATACCTTGCCGAAGTCGGTCACCTCACGCTCATTCACGGTGCGCACGGCGCTAGACAGTAATTTGCAGCACTATGCCGAGCACGAGGCGGAATCCCAATTGCGCCAGTACGGGCGCGATTATGGCGCCAGCCAAGTGGCTGCCGTGATCGGCGACCTCGACGGGGGAGTCCGGGCCATGGTTGGCGGCCGCGATTACGGCACCAGTCAATTCAACCGCGCCACGGATGCGCTGCGCCAGCCCGGCTCCTCGTTCAAACCTTATGTCTATGCGACTGCGTTGGCGAACGGCTTTAAGCCGACCTCGGTCGTCGCCGATTCACCGGTTTGCATCGGCAATTGGTGTCCGCACAATTATTCCGGCGGCTATTCCGGGCAGGTGACGCTCTTGGAAGCCATCACCCATTCCATCAATGTCATTCCCGTCAAGTTGTCGATCATGCTTGGCAACGGCAATCCAAAGCTCGGCCGCGCCATGATCGTGCAAACCGCGCGCAATTTCGGCATTCACTCGCCGCTGCCGGATACGCCTTCCTTGCCGATCGGCGCGGATGAAGTTTACGTTTACGAGCACGCAATGGCTTATGCCACCTTCGCTAATCTCGGCCGTGCAGTCGTGCCGCATGCCGCGCTCGAGGTTCGTACCGATGCTGGCCAATTAGTCTGGCGTTTCGACCGCGACGGCCCGAAACCGAAGCAGGTGATCAGCCCGGAAGTGGCCATCGACATGATCAAGATGATGAACTCCGTCGTCGAAAATGGCACCGGGCGACGCGCGCAGCTCGACGGAGTACCGACCTGCGGTAAGACGGGTACCACCAATGATTGGCGCGACGCGTGGTTTGTCGGCTATACGGGCAATTTCGTCGGCGCGATTTGGATGGGCAACGATGATTATTCGCCAACCAAACGAATGACCGGCGGCACGCTGCCGGCGGCGACATGGCACAACATCATGGCCTATGCGCATCAAGGCGTTGAGTTGCGGCCTCTTCCTGGTCTGTCGCCGCCTCAACATGCTCCGGCGATCGCCGACGCTTCACTGAAGAGTGGCGATCAACCGCATGCGGTGCTGCTCACGCGCAAGGGAACCGAGGCACTTCTTCATGTGGAGCGCATATTAGACGACGCCGTTCATATGCCGTCGTCACAGGCTGCAACCAAGACTTCGGTCGGGGCACTCGACGGCGGTACGAAGAACGAGACCGGAAGCCAGTCGAGCGCTTTGGCGACGGCGGCTGACCGCGCTGCTTCCGCCAGTCCACGCGGCGACTGAGCTTAAGGATCCGAACGAACGGTCAAACCCACGCCATCATGCGCCTTTTGTTCGGTTCATGCTTCACGTTATTGATCGCAGCGGCGGTCGGACTTGGCGCGACCTGGTTCACGCTCACGCGTGGCGTCGCATTCGGAGCGCTGACCATCGGCGCTTGGAAGGCATGGCCGAAGAGCGGCTCGGCGGATATCGACCCCTATGCCCGGGCCATGGTCGCCAGAACCGGCGAATTGCCTACCGGCATGGGCGACGGAGTCGCCTTTTATGCGCGTACCGACGATGTCGGGAATGTCTTTGACGGTCGCTGCACGTTCAGCATCAGCGGCATGACGCCGACGGCACGATATTGGACCGTAACGCTCTACACTCCAGAAGGGCGGCTCGTGGCCAACACGATCGATCGGCATGGTTTCACGAGCGAGGAAATCGTTCGCGATAACGACGGCCGCTTCACCATCGCGGTCGCGCCGCTGGCCCGTCCGGGCAATTGGCTGCCGACCGGCGGGATTGAACAATTCGTACTGGTGTGGAGGCTTTACGATACCGCGATCGGGGTCGCCACCCGCACGACCAAGGAAGGTCCGATGCCTGCGATCGAGCGAAAGGGTTGCTGATGGTTCGCGGTCTATTGTGGATTCTCGCCGCGGTCCTGCTCGGCGGCATTGTGCATCTCTCGACCGTGCTGGCTATGCCGCAGGCGGCGAAGCAAGATGCCTATTCACGCCTCGCACCGCTTACGCCGGTGAATACGATGGTGCCGCTCGCGGCGACCAAACCGGGCGCCGAGATCATGCCGTTCATGGATCCGGCTTTTGGGGCGGCGGTGTGCCGTTACGACCTCAGCAGCGGTCCACTCAAGCTGATCGCCCCGGTCAGCCAAGCCTATACCTCGGTGACCTTCTATACCCGCAGGAGCGTCGCCTTTTACGCGATCAACGACCGCGCCGCTGGCCGGCGCACAATCGAACTCGATCTCATGACCGCTGCACAGCACGCGCAGGTGCCCGAGGATGAGGAAGTCACGGCGGCTGACCGGCTCATTATCGAATCGCCGACCACAATGGGTCTCATCGTCCTGCGCGCTTTGGCGCCTGAACCAGGCCTGATGGCAATGGCGCGACAAGCGCTGGCCGCCGCAACGTGTCGGATTCAGTCGCAATAGGACAATGCGCTCAGCTGCCGCGGACGGTGTGCCTCGGCGGCGCAATGAACCTAGTCAACGCCGCCTCACGCGCCGCCGGCCGCCATTTTCGGTGGGCGGCTGCGTCTGCGGCTCGATACCGTCGAATGAATCGGAATATCGCTCGATCCGGATCACCGGAAGGATGATGATTGTTGCGGACTCGCCGGTCTCACGGCCGAAGCGCACGATGCGCCCATCGTCCGGGAATTTGATAACGGTGCCCACCCAGCCGCTTCCTCTGCCGCCGGCCCGAGCGTGATGCTCCAATGCGCGCAAGCGGCATCGGCGGCGATTAAGCGGCATGCAAGGTTAACGGTCCGCTAACGGCGGCCGCATAACTTCTTTCGTTGTCTCCTTCTCAACCGGACTATTGCCTTCGAGTCACGAAGCATGGAGAGCGCAAGCCGCTGGGGGCTGGATCACCTCGCCCGTTTTGCAGTGCCGGGTGACCCCGACATGCGTCCTACGCTCCTGCGTGTGCTCACCGAGCTCTACGTACAAAAACCGACGCATACGGCGGACGAGGAGCGCCACTATACCGAACTGGCGCTCCGTCTTCTTGATGCGGCTGATATCAGCACCCGTGCCGCGGTGGCGCAGCGCTTGGCGCATTACAGGTCACCGCCACGCCGCGTTGTCGAACGCCTCGCCGGCGACGTTTCCAACCTTAATGGGCAACGGCAGCTCCCCTGGCCTTCTGGCTCGACGATGGTCAACGGTGGGCTCACACGCGAGGCGCCAATTGCCGTCCACGTCGCGACCACGCTCAACGAACTGTTCTTTGCGTCCAATCCCGACGAGCGGCGTCTCATTCTTTTGAACCTGGATGTGATCGCTCCATACTCGGTGGGACGCATGACACTGTCCCGTGACGACAATTTAGGCAAACGATTGGAAGCCGCCGTTTTGTCCCGTAATCGCGAAGTCTTCGCTCAGCATCTGGCCCAGGCTCTGCACATTTCCCGTGTGCAAGCGCGGCGCGTGGCCGACGACGACCTCGGCGAGCCGATCGTGACAGCCGCCAAAGCACTCAACATACGGCGCGGTGCACTCTATCGGATCTTGCTGTTCGTCAATGTCGGTCGCTCGGTGGCGCGTGTTCAGGCGCTGACCGAGCTTCATCGTGAATTGCCGGCGCAGACCGCCGAACACATGGTCGCAATCTGGCAATCGTTGCCCAAAGTCGAACGCTCGGCAGAGCGGCATCAGCCCATGCTCTGGGAAGACAATTCCACCATGCATCCGCGAACGGTAAACGCGATCGCGCGCCATGCCGATGTATCGGCGCTCGAAAAGCGCGACGCATCTTAGCCTTGCTCGGCTCCGGCGCGCTTTTCCCAGAACGGTCAGCGGACGATATTGAGGAAGTTTCGGCCGGCGCGGTCCTCGACCTCGACAATCCAAAGATCGGGATCAAACTTCGCCTCCCGCGACAAATAGTTTTCGATCTCCGGATCAGGTGCGGGTTGTGAAGCCAAGCAGGCCGCAAAGATGCGATCAGTGGCACCAGGCTCAAGTGCACTCTGCGGCGCGGGTCCGAACAGCTCCGATGTTCCATCCAGCCGGCAGATGCGGACAAAAATCGCACCGGCTTCTTCAGCGCCACGCCGACGCACGACTGCCGAACAACCTTCGACCTGGCAGCGTCGCATATAGGCCGCGACCCACAGGGCACTCTTGAGGCGCATGGTTTGCGCTCCTGCTTAGGAGCAGGTACTACACTTAAGTCTCTGATTGGTCATGAAAAAATTGTGGCTAGGCGTCGCTACCCATAAATCTACCCATAAGAAAAACCCCCGGCGTCGTGGTGCTGCCGGGGGCTTTTTCAGATCGTCGCTGAGATACGTGCCGCCTTATCTCCTGCGTAAGTACCTGACGTTACTGTCCTGTGCCGGTGTGCCGTCCTCCTGGCAGTACTTGCGCCATACCAATTCGAATTGAGAGCGATAATATCCCTTCCGGCTTTTGCTGTCGGCTCGCCGCCGTATCGGCCAGATCGAGCGCGGGCGGCACCATGCGAACTGACCGCCTCACCAGCGAGGCCATCATCGAAGCTCTTGTTAATTTGGACGATGCCGAATGGTCAGAATGGCGAGGCGTTCACGACGACCAGAGGCCGCGTAAGCTATCGCAAGGCGAACTCTCCTTGAGCAGCGCTACGCCGATGTCCTCGTCATGATAACCGCGCGCGAATATAACGGCGGCCTCACGAGCGGCGGCTCCCCAGCCGGGGTCGAAACTGTCCGCGATGCTTAACAGCGCTCTCCAATTATCTGCTTGGCGATTGCGCAGTTCGGGCGGGATTTCCGGGTTTGAGTTGAGGGGCGGATGCTTGGAGACCCACAGCAGCACTTGGCGGTAGATGAGGTTGATCTTGCTTTGCGGATCATTGATGGTGTTGTCGTCGAGGGTTAGCTCCAGCTTTTTGTCGGTCCTCTCCATGTGGATGACAACTGAGCGGTGCATGAGTGGTAACGGCAAGCTGCCAATGGCCGCGATTGCCATCGGCGAATATGTCGAGAAGCGCTTTGGCATATCCTTAATAATCCGCGTGATGGCTCCCCCTTTAAGGAGTCCCGAATTCAACACGGCCCGCAGCGGCCCATTGAGTCTAAGCTCGGCGTTATCCGCTTCATCGACCAACAGGGTGCAATGCCTTTGATCGACCAGCCTATAAATCGCGGCCGGTGAGATGCCATCGGTGCGCTCGGCTCGATGCACCAGAAGTTCCAGAATTGAGAGCAGGGTCGTCTTGCCGCACCCGCGCACCGGAGAAGTGAGTGCCAACCGGGGAGAGACCATAAAGCCGTTGAACACATGCGTGTGCAGAATCCACAGCGCCACCCCCATGTATTCGTGCTTTTTCAGATCGAGGTATTTTTCCAGGATGTAGAGAAGCAGTTCCAGGGCGCAAATATCCTTTGGCTTATCCCCCGGTATCCCTGGCTGTCCTGCGGGCGGTTTTTCATCTTCGCCTACATCCCACGCATCGGCTGAGCCGATTTGCAGAAACTCGATTAGGTCATTCCAGTTTTTCCTATTTTTGCGCAGGATATTATCGAT
>JBAQBC010000442.1:0-2286 GCA_049286035.1 Xanthobacteraceae bacterium | reverse complement strand
GCCGAATTTCGAGGTGGCGATGCGTGAGTGGAATCACTCCGAGGTCTACCGCAAGACCATCGTGCTGATGGCGCAGCGGCTGGGCGGCGGGTGAGGGTGCGGGCGAGCGCCGACGAGGTGATTGAGTAAATGATCGGGATAGCTGCACGCTGCCCATGCTGCATCGCACGATGCCTCAAGGCGAACGGTCGATATGGGTCAAAAGCAGGCATCGGATTGTCGCCCGCTAATGTCCGCTATCCACCCAAAAGCGGACATGGACGGGTACTCGCCGAATGTCCGCTTTGTGCCAGTAACTGCCTCGTGCACCGCAGCAAGCAGAATCCCTCACCGGCGCGCAGGATCATTAGCAAACATCAAGCCATTGAATTGGGATGTGTGCTCGCGCGCATCAGCTTCGGGAAGTGCTGACCGCAATTGAGATCCCAGGCAGTCACATCAACGCGGATGGCGCGCTCGACCTTTGCTGGGTAGTTCGAATCCTTGACGCGATCGAGAAGCGCCGCGTCATTGTCGACCACAACGCCGTGGCCCCAGATTTTCAAGCGTCGACCGCGTTCATAATCGATCAGGAAGAGGACAACACGGTCGTTTTCCGTGAGATTGCCGGTCGTGATGTACTGCTTGTTTCCAGCATAATCGGCGAAAGCGAGTGTGTGGTCGTCAAGTACTTTGAGAAAGCCCGCCGGTCCGCCGCGATGCTGCACGTGCGGCCATCCCTCGCTGTTGGCGGTGCCGATGAAAAAGCTGTCAGCCTGGGCGACATACGCGATGAGGTCATCATTCAAGCAATTGCGAGACGGCTCTGCTCGCTCAAGCTTTGCGCCATGGTCGCGCGCACCGTAGCGCACTTGGGCGGCTTTGACAGCGGTTGAAAATGCCAATTGGGTGAATGCGCGGGGCATGATCCTCCTTACGAAACTTCGGCAGTTGTGTTCATTCGCCTTGCATTGATATTGGCGTGGCCGCTTTGTTTATCCCCTCTAAAGGCCCAAATCGCTGAGTGATGGATGGTTATCGGGGCGTCGACCGAGGAGCCAGTGATATTTGCGCTCGCTATCTTTGATTGGCAGGTCGTTGATGCTGGCGATCCGCAATCGCATAAGGCCCTGTTCGTCGAACTCCCAATTCTCGTTGCCATAGCTACGAAACCAGTTGCCAGAATCATCATGCCATTCATATGCAAAGCGCACGGCTATCCGGTTGTCGCCAAACGCCCAGACCTCCTTGATCAGGCGATACTCCAGCTCACGAATCCACTTGCGTATAAGGAACGCCTCGATGGCCTCGCGTCCACGAATGAACTCGACGCGGTTGCGCCAGATGCTATCCACTGAATAGGCAAGCACTATTTTGGCGGGGTCGCGCGTGTTCCAGGCATCCTCGGCAAGGCGCGCCTTCTGCGTGGCCGTTTCTGCGGTGAACGGCGGAAGTGGAGGCCGATTCATTTTCAGTTCCTGTGTGTCCATGCCAAAAAAGGATCGCGATAAGTCACCGCCCAGGAGTGCCGACTCGCGACTCTGCAACAAGTGAATCATGCTCGCATCCAGAGTCTCACTTCACGGCAGAAAACGCGGCCGGCGTCAGCAACTGGCTGCTGATGTTCTCGACGAGCTGGCCATCCTTCTCCGTCTTGGCGACCACCGCGGCCCATTCGGGATCGGCGAGAAAAACGCCCCAGCGTTTCTCGCGCTCGGCCATGCTGTCCCAGGCCAGCATGTAGATGATCTCCTGGCTGCTCTTGCCGATCAGCGTGGTCCAAAACCCGGCCTGGCGGATGCCGTGCTTCTCCCAGATCCGCAGCGTCTCGTTCTCGAACCGCGACAGGAGCGCCGGCCCGCGTCCCGGCACGCAGCGGTAGATCCGTAATTCGTAGATCATGGCCCTTCACCTGGAACCGTGTGGACGGATACCAATGTTTCGACGGCTAGGTTCCCGTGCGTTGCTCGCGAATAGGGACACACCTGGTGGGCCGCCTCGACAAGGCGCTGCGCCGTCGCGCGCTCCATTCCCGGCAGGGTCACGTAGAGGCGAGCCGCCAAACTGAAGGCGCTCCCTTCGGGACCGAGATCGATCTCGGCGTCGACCGCGCGCTCGGCCGGCAGCGTGATCTTCATGTTGCGCGCGGCGAACTCCATCGCCGACTCGAAGCACGCGGACCAGCCGGCCGCGAAGAGCTGCTCCGGGTTGGTGCCGGTGCCCGGGCTGCCGGGCCGCGACAGCCTGACCTCGAGGCGGCCGTCGGAGCTGCGCGACATGCCGGCGCGCCCGCCTGTGGTGTGGGCC
>JBAQBC010000441.1:0-7987 GCA_049286035.1 Xanthobacteraceae bacterium | reverse complement strand
CGGCGGCGCAGCCGAGCTCGCAAGTTATCGAGAAGCTCGGCGCCTATCTGGTGCGGGTCCTGCCCGACACCAGCCCGCCCGCCAATCCCAACCAGCCGTTTTTCCTGCACGTGGCGACGCCGTCCGGCAAAGCCGGCTACGTCGACGCCCAATCAGTCTCGCCGCTCGGCGGCGATCAAATCTGCTACAGCAAGCAAGGCGGCGCCTGGAAGATTGCCGGTTATCTCGGCGGCGCCATGCAGCAATAGCAGTCCGGATTTTGAGTTCGCGACGATCCCGGGTCTGCAGCGCATCACTACGTGCTGCGCTCCGCCCGGGAAACGATTCGCTGCGACGCGTCAGAGCGTTGGTTCTGCTTACCGCTTACCCGCCATCGCTGCGACGGACTGCGCCGTCTGACCGAACAGAATCGCACGCTCTTCCGCCGTGCGGATGCCACCCTGGCCGGGATTGATCTTCGGCGTCCATTCATAGGCTTTGATCACCGCCGGCCGCGCCTTGATCGCCTCGAACCAGCGCTTGAGATGCGGGAAATCGGCGATGTTCTGGCCCTGCCGTTCCCACGGCACGATCCACGGATAGCAGGCCATGTCGGCGATCGAATATGGCCCGGCTAGATATTCGTGCCCGGCAAGCCGTTTGTTCATCACGCCGTAGAGCCGGTTCACTTCGTTGCGATAGCGATCGATCGCATACGGGATTTTGTCCACGGCATAGTGGGCAAAATGATTGTTCTGCCCGGACATCGGGCCGAGCCCGCCCATCTGCCAGAACAGCCATTCCAGCGCCGCAGTGCGGGCGCGCAAATCTTTCGGGATGAATTTGCCGGTCTTATCCGCGAGATAGACCAGGATCGCTCCGGATTCGAAAACCGAGATCGGTTTGCCGCCGTCGGCGGGCTTATGGTCGACAATCGCGGGAATGCGATTGTTCGGCGAGACGCCGAGAAAATCCGCCTTGAACTGTTCGCCTTTGCCGATATTGATTGGAATAATTTTGTACTCCAATCCGGCTTCCTCGAGAAAAATTGTCACTTTGTGGCCGTTCGGCGTGGTCCAATAATGCACGTCAATCATGGTCAACCCGTCGGTGGATGCTGATGCTGATACGGCAACCTAGCGCGCCTTGGCGGCGCAATGAAGCCCGTCTCGCGCATTCGTGTTATCCGCGTCATGATGGACGGTTCCGGCCACGCCCGCTCGCCAGCGGGGTGTTAGCGGCGGAACGACGCGTTGCGACGAGATTGTCGACGATACTCACAAGCAAGGACCGATCATGATTACCGAAATCGCGCAGATTGATGTGAAGCCGGGCGCCGAAGCGGAATTTGAAAACGGCGTGAAGCAAGCGGTTCCGATTTTCCAGCGCGCCAAGGGCTGCCGCAGCATGGAACTGCGCCGCTCGATCGAAAAGCCGGGCCGCTATCGCTTGTTTGTCGGCTGGGACACGGTCGAAAACCACACCAACGATTTTCGCGGCTCGGCGGACTTCCAGGAATGGCGCAAGCTGGTCGGCCATTGCTTCGCTTCGCCGCCGGAAGTGGAGCACGTCACCGAGGTGGTGCGGGGCTTTTAGCGCCGTCGTCCGCTTATTCTCGCTGCAAGTGGAATTCGGCGATAGTCGGCGCTACTTCGGCCAGCGTCTGTTGCATGATTGTTGCCAGTTCGTCCGGCGTCGAAGCCGCGGCGATGGAGCCTGCGTTCTCGATGAGTGCGCGATAATCCGGCGAGCGAACGATCGGTGCAATATCGCGGTTGAGAAGTTCTATGATCGCTGCGGGCGTGCCCGCCGGCGCGCAGATGCCCAGCCAGCCGGAGCGGAAGAAATTGGTGCCCGCCTCCGCCAGCGTCGGCACCTCCGGCAAAACGTCCAGCCGCTCCGGACTGCTGACGGCAATGATTTTGAGCTGCTGGTCACGGTAGTGCGGGATCAGGGCAAGCGGCGGCGCCGTGTAGAAGTCAATGCGCCCGGCGACGATCTCCTGCACGGGCTGCGCGCCGCCGCGAAACGGCACCTGATTCATGGTGATGCCCGTGACCTTCTCCAACTGCCGGGCCAGAATCTCCTGGGCTGAGCCAAAGCCGACCGTGCCGTAGTTCACCTGGCCAGGATGCGCTTTGGCATAGGCGATGAACGAACGGATGTCGGTCGGAGCAATCGCGTTCGACAGCGCGAGCCCATAGTAATATTTGGCGATCAGGGAGATGGGCGCCAAATCGCCAAGCTTGAAGCCAGGATCTTTGTAGGCGGCGACGTTGATCGGCTCGAAATGTGTACACAGAAGGAGCGTGTAGCCGTCGGCCGGCCGCGCGATCACGTCACGCGTCGCGACAATGCCGCCCGAGGCCGGCTTGTTCTCGACAAAGACACGTTGGCCGAACGCCTCGCTGAGCTTGTCGGCGATGAACCGCGCCGGGATATCGGTCGGCCCACCAACGCCGAAGCCGACCACCAGCCTGATCGGCCGATCAGGATAGCTGCCGCCGCGGCCGATGGTTGGCGACAGAGCCGCGATGAGGCTCAAGATCAATAGGCCGAAGCGGCGCATATTGCCCCCTTGCGAGTCAGTCACATTTCCGCTTTGGCAAAGCCAACATGAGCCTCATTGACAATCCAAGTCCGCCGCAACGATCGTATCGCTTATGACCGTGAGATGGGAACCTGGAGCTGAGGACTATTCTTTGCGCGCCCTTTGAATCGCATGAACACACGAGACATCGCCGCACCACATGCTTGTCCAGATTTATGAAGTCTCAAGTCCCGAAGAGGCGCGCACGCTCGGCGAGCTTGGCGTAGACCATATCGGTGTCCTCGTCGGCGACGGTTCATTTCCGCGCGAACAATCGCTCGAGCGTGCACGCCGCATATTTTCGGCCGTGTCGCCATCGTCCAAGGCGGTGGCGCTGTCGCTCTCCGCCGACATAAGGCTTATCGAGCATATCGTTTCAGAGCTGAAACCAGCGATCCTGCATCTTGGCGCGGCGAGCGATCTGCTCACGCCGGCGGCGGTGCGGCGACTCAAGAGGCGATGCGGCGCCGTCACATTGATGCGAAGCATCCCGGTCATCGACGAAAAAAGCATCGCCGTCGCACAGAGTTATAATGGAATAGCCGACATGCTGCTGTTGGACAGCCATCGGCCTGGCGACAGGCAAATCGGCGCACTCGGGGTGACCCACAGCTGGCAAATCGACAGGAAAATCGTCGAGAGCGTGGGCCTTCCGGTCATCGTCGCGGGCGGACTCGGACCCGACAACATTATCGATGCCATTACAACGGTGCAGCCGGCGGGCGTCGATTCAAAGACGAAGACGGACAAAGACGATGGCAGCCACACCAAAGATTTGCAAAAAGTGAAGCGATTTGTCGATCGAGCGAAATCTCTACAGCTGTGACGTCATGTTGGCCGACGGAGCCTCGACGATGATCAATATTAGGGTATTGCGTATCGCTATGATCCTCACCGCGGTTTTGCTCGTTGTTGGGGCAATTGCGCATGTCGGCTTCACTTCCCCCGCAGCAGGTCAGGTTGTTCCGCTGACCAAAACACAATCCGATGCGATGAATTCATACAACGACGCCGTAAGCCGTTTTAAATCTGTGTTGCGGCAGCGGCGCGCGCTGATCGATTCAAAACAACCGCTCCCGGATTTGCCGGGGCAGGCGCTCTACCTCGCGCGCAACGACATGCTCAGTACGTACAAGGATCTTACCGACGTTTTGCCGTCGAGAATCGGAAGGTCGAACAAGTTCAAAATTCCTCCGGCCTATTTCGATGCCGACAATGAGCCGCTTCTCGACGAGTACGCCGCCCTCTTCAACGTCATGCAGGCGCCGCCCGCTTACGCGCAAAAATCCGACACGCCGTTTAAAGACGTGGTCAATCTGGGCATCGCTATTGCAAGAGCCAAGGGCCTCGATCGGTCGAACGCCGAAGCGGCGGGCCGCATCAGCCTCGGGCTGTTCTTT
The DNA here is from genome assembly GCA_049286035.1 of Xanthobacteraceae bacterium. Classification (GTDB taxonomy): domain Bacteria; phylum Pseudomonadota; class Alphaproteobacteria; order Rhizobiales; family Xanthobacteraceae; genus BOG-931. The sequence goes on along the minus strand of JBAQBC010000441.1, from coordinate 4,018 downwards.
GCCGAGACCAATGGCAATCAAAATATCGGCAATGCGCGGTCGAATACCTACAAGGGAAGTCTGCAAACCGGGATATCGGAAGATCGGATCGGTCAACGGAAATGGGCGGCGATAAAAGGGGCGATTGCCGCCTTTGATCCCGCGTTGATCGCCCGCGACGCCGAAGAAGAGAAGCGGGCCGGCAATTTAGATCATCGGTTCAATCACTGGACCGCGGTGCGGGATGGCCTGATGAGCGCCCATGCCGATCTTTTCCTGCAAATACCGGCGCTTGTGAAAGCCTTGCCCGATCCGATCGATCAAATGAAGGTCTTTGAACTGATCCAGATCGTTCCTAGCCCAACGCGGGCGGCCCTTCGATCGGGCAATCTGTTGAACTACAGAATTTCCGAGCCGACGATCATGGGCTATTTGCGCAACAACAGCATGTTCACGTTCGGGCATGCTGACAGGACAAGGTCTTCGGCGGCGTTTCGCGAAATTCTCGACGCGATGTGGCTGTTCAACGACAAGTTTGAACGCGCATCCTTAAGATTTAACGAGATCAAGTCCCAGCGCGTGAATTGAAGGTCAGCTCTTTCCAGGTGGCGACGCAAACAGCATGGCATTGGCCAATGTTGCCGAAGCGCCAAAACCGGAATCGCGAGCCGCTACACCTTAACAGCGGTGCCGGGCCGGAATTTAAGCATGGCAATCAGTGCAATCAGAATGAAAACCGCCAACACAGCGGCCTGTGTGGTCGTGAATGGTGGCTCGGATTGCGTGGGAGCCAACGCATTGAGAGCTGGAACCTTCACGAAACTCTGCACGACTAGAACGAAGATATTCAAATAGAGAGACGCGATAGCGGTGATCACGTAAATCCAGCGCCATGCGCCTACCAAGTGCTCTTTGTATAAAGCAAACAGCGCGACCGCCAGGACCACGCAAGCCAAAAGCCCGACGCCCAAAGCCGGAGTGAACCCGTGTATGGGAAAAAGAAACCCGGTCACGCTGGTGAGTGCGGTAGTGAAAAGAAACAGTGCGGTTGTGACCGGCAACCTGTGCGAAGCGAACATCCCGCCCACAACAATCAGCCCACTTCCGATCGCGACCAGGGTGATAGCGACATGTAAAATTGTGAACGCTCCGATCGACATACCCACGATCATTGAAGGCCTCCATTGTTTGTGTACTCGTGGTTGGCACCGCCGCGATCAGCCTGCGGCCGCCCACCACTGCTCAATAGCAGCCGGCCCTGACAGTACTACGAAGTCTACGCCCTCGCTCGTTCCACATTGGCAATCCGCGCCGGGACGCCGAATTCGCGCCGGCACACCTCGGCGAGCGTCGCGACGCCGGCGCGGATCGCCTCATGCGACGGATTGGCGAAACACAGCCGCGTGCGGCTTCTGCCGTGATTCTTGTCGGTCGACCATTCGGCGCCCGGATTGATGGCGACGCCGGCGGCCAGCGCCGGCGCGAACAGTTTTTGCGTATCGACCTGATCCGGCAATTTGACCCAGAGAAAAATGCCGCCTTTGGGATCCTCGAATTCGGCCGCGGTGCCGAACTGCTCGCTGAGCGCCTCCATCAAGGTTTCGAGTTTCGCCCGCAGCGCGCGGGTGAGTGCCGGCACATGGGCGTCGAAATGCTTAGGGCAAAACTCGCCGAGCACCATCTGCTCAAGCGCACCGGAGCCGGCGTCGGTCTTGAGCGCGAGCATGCGCGCCAATAACGGCCACGGCGCGACGATGTAGCCAACGCGCAAGGCCGGCGCGACCGATTTGGAGAACGAACCGATATGGATGACGCCGCCGTGCTGGCTCATGGCATAGAGCGCGTGCGGCCGCTTGCCGTCCCAGATCAGATCCGAATAGCAATCATCTTCGAAGATCGGAACGCCGAATTGCGCGGCGAGGCGGAGCATTTCGCGGCGACGCGGTTCGCTCAAGATCGTTCCAGTCGGATTTTGCACGGTCGGCACCGTGTAGATGTATTTCGGCCGCACGCCGCGGCGCTTGAGATCATCGAGCGCGGCGGCGAGCGCGTCCACGCGCATGCCCTCGCTATCCAGCGGAATGCCGACGGCGGCGACGCCAAGACGCTGCAGTCGCGTCAGCGCGCCTTGATAGGTCGCCTGCTCGATGATCACGGTGTCACCGCGCGCAAGCAGTATTCCGTTCACCAGATCAAGCGCCTGCAGCGAGCCGGAGGTGATGAGGATTTCGTCGGCGTCGCAGCGAATGCCGGCGGAGCGTTCGAGTTTGCCGGCCAGAAATTCGCGCAAGCGACGATAGCCGAGCGGACCGCTGGAAAGCCCGTAAGTCGCCAACGTGCGGCCCTCGCGCGTCAGCACGTCGTTCGCCGCTTTGATCAGCGTCTCGAGCGAAACCTGGTCGGCATCGTTGTGGCCGCCGATGAAATTGTATTTGGCAGAGCCGGTCCATTTGGCGACCGGCGGCGGCAGGCCGGGCGCGAACAGCGACGCGAAATCCAGTACGGCCATGGACATTTCTCCCTTTGTCCAGGACATTAGCGCGTCATGGCCGGGCTTGTCCCGGCCATCGCGATTCAACTGGAATAGCGGTCCCGTAATCGGGAGCGAGCACGATGCGCCGCGTTCAATTGCTTCTGCTCTTCATTGCTTGTGCGTCCGCAACGCAGGCCGCGGCCGAATATCCCGACCACCCGATCCGCATGATCGTACCGCAGGCCGCCGGCAGCGCGACCGATACGCTCACGCGGGTGCTTGCGTCGGCATTGTCCGACGAGCTGCATCAGCAGGTCGTGGTTGACGATCGTCCTGGCGGCGCGCTCACGCTCGGCCTCGATCTCACCGCGAAATCGCCGCCGGACGGTTATACCCTGTGCATGGGTCCGATTGGCGCGCTCGCCATCACCAGACATCTGGTGGTGCCGCTGCCTTATGACATTCAGCGCGACTTCCAGCCGATCGCGCTGGTGGCGCGCGGTCAGCTTCTGCTCGCGGTGTCGCCAGCGACCCCATTCCAGTCCGTGCCGGAGGTGATCGCCTACGCCAGACAAAATCCCGGCAAGCTCCTCAACGCCTCGTCAAGCAATGGATCGCCCGGCCATGTCGGCGGCGAGCTGTTCAAATTCATGACCGGCGCCGACATCGTCCATGTCCCCTATAAAGGCGGCGCGCCGGCGATCAATGACCTGATGGCCGGGCGCGTGCAGCTGATGTTCGAAAGCCTCAATTCGATTGCGCCATTCGCGCGTTCCGGCGCGGTGCGTGCGCTGGCGGTCAGCGGCGATCACCGCTCGACGGCGTTCCCCGATCTGCCGACCGTGGCCGAGGCCGGCGTTCCCGGCTATTCCGCGCCGACCTGGGCGGGCGTGATCGCGCCCGCGGGCGTGCCGCGGCCGATCGTCGATCGGCTCAATGCCGAGATCGATCGCGCGCTCGGCTCGCCGCCCATGCGCCAGTTCTATGCGACGATCGGCGATGAGCCCGCCGGCGGAACGCCCGAAGAGTTTGCGGCGCTGATTGCCGCCGATTCGCAGAAATGGGGCGAGGTCATCAAGCGCGCCGGAATCAGGCTGGAATAATCCACTACTGCGGCGCGAGCGCGTGCCCCTCTCCCCTTGCGGGAGAGGGCGCAATAATGGGCGCTCACGTCATCAGTTATCTCACTTTCACCGAACCAAGACTCGACCCATATTGTGACGATGGCGAAAGGCCCCAATCGGCCGCCGGCGCCGCACCGGCGCGATCCGGCAAAGCATTCGAAGAAAGACCCAGCGAAGCCGACGCGCGCCAAGGCGGCACGTCCGGATACGCCGGTGCTCGACCCGTCATTGGCCGACTTGCTCAATCCCGGCATCGGCCAGGGCCGCGCCGGTATCGGCGCGCAGACGGGAATCAAATCGAGCGCGCAGCGTCCTTCTAATCCCTCCCCCCCTGCGGGGGAGGCTAGGGAGGGCGGTCGAGAGGTTTCACGTCAGACAACAACGCATTTCCATCACCGCTCCACCCCCACCCCTAACCCCTCCCCACAGGGGGGAGGGGAAC
>JBAQBC010000440.1:0-22568 GCA_049286035.1 Xanthobacteraceae bacterium | reverse complement strand
GGAACGCATTGGAAGCATAGTTGGGGCTATTCCACGGCCTTCTTGGCGCAGATCGGATTATTCTAACTGGTAGCCGCGAGGGTTCCCCGAATATCGGTGTTGCGAGCGGCCGCCTGCGCTGCGGGACCGAGAAACGGAAATTGCGCAGCGCACTGGCGTTGTTCAATCCGGCGCCCATCACCTAAAGCCGATCGGTCCTGAACGTTCCACAGCGGAACGGACGCGACGATCAGGATTATTGACCTGCAGGATTACTGACCTGCACGCGACGCTTCAAACAGGAACCAGGTGCGACGCTCCGCCTCGTCGATCCAAACCTCGAGCAAGCTCGCAGTGGCGACGTCGCCGTGCTCTTCGCACACATCGTGCGTCTCGCGCATGCGTGTTACCAGCTGCTTATTGTCGTCACGCAATTCGGCGAGCATGTCCATTGGCGTCACAAAATCCGCATCGTTGTCCAGGACTCGCTGCAAACGCGCGATGTGGCCGATCGACCGCAGCGTGGTGCCGCCGATTTTGCGTACCCGCTCGGCAATGGCGTCGGTCGTCGCAAATATCTGGTCTCCTTGCTCGTCCAACATCAGGTGGTAATCCCGGAAATGCGGACCGGACACGTGCCAATGGAAGTTCTTGGTTTTCAGGTATAGTCCGAACATATCAGCAAGCAGGACATTGAGCGCGCCAGCGAGGTCACGCACCGCATTCGGCTCGAGGTCCGTCGGCGTTGCCAGTGGAGCGGTTCGCAGCACTTTGGCTTCCTGGGCAGTCATTTGCGCTCTCCTTCAAAACATCTTGTGTAACATCGCATTTCCCGGCCGTCGGCGCGCGGTCCCTAGTAATACGAATTGTGCGGTCGCGTTGGCGCGCCGCCTCTGCTTCCGCCAGCTTCTGCTCGCTCTTATCCCGATTGTCCTCGGGCCTTTTTAGATGAGTTCGATTTTGGACTGTGCGTTTTGGGAACGCTGTGGCTCAAGTTCCAGTTCCCTTCGAGGCCGGCAGATTTTCAGTTCGTCGCATAAGCTATTGAATTTGCAACATTCGAGGGCTGTGTCCGGCGAGCGAGCCGAGAAAGCCGCCCGAAGTTATCAGCCGATCGGTTTCAGCTGCTTCGCGTATTGCTTGAAGCGCCGCACGTAAATATCGGCGGCGGCTGCGATCCCCTTAATCGCGGCATCATCGAGTGTCCGCACCGCGCGGGCCGGGGCGCCGACGATCAGCGATCGTTCGGGAAAACTCTTACCTTCGGTGATCAGCGCTCCGGCGCCTACCAGGCAATTGTCCCCGATACGCGCGCCGTTGAGCAAAATTGCGCCCATGCCGATCAAGCTGTTGGCGCCGATCGTGCAGCCATGGAGGATGACATTGTGGCCGATCACGCAGTCCGGCCCGATCGTCATCGGAAAGCCGGGATCGGTGTGCAAAGTGGCATTGTCCTGAATCTGCGCCCGCTCGCCGAGCTCGATCCATTCATTGTCGCCGCGCAAGACCGCGCCGAACCAGACGCTGGAATCGCGCTTGAGCCGCACTTTGCCGATCAGTGTAGCCGTAGGCGCGACCCAATAGCCGCCCTCCTGCGGTAATTCCGGACGCATTCCGTCGAGTTCATAGATCATGGCTGGACCGCCTTGATGCGTGCGTTCAATCCAAAAGGCCCTGGCAAAAGGCCCTGCCAAAAAGCCCCGCCAAGATCGGAAATTGCCGGCGCTCCGGCAAGCCGTCCATTTCCGGCGCCGCTAAGCGCAACCATTGCAGCGACCGTCTGGCCTCGCTAGGAGATGCGAGGGCGTAACGACAATCCACGCGTTCTGGCCGGAGTTTTGCAGATGGCTTTGCGGTTATGCGCTTGCGTCATTGCCGCCGTCTTCGCTCTCGCCGCCCCGCCGCTGCAAGCGCGGCCGCTCACTATCGTGGCCATCGGCGCCAGCAACACCTCCGGCTTGGGCGTTGGTGAGCAGAACGCCTATCCGGCCGTATTGGAGCGGCTCCTGCGCCAGAAAGGAATCGATGCGCATGTCGCCAATGCCGGCGTCTGGGGCGACGTCACCACCGGCATGCGCAACCGCCTCGACGCCGCCGTGCCAAAGGGCACCGATATCGTCATTCTGCAGCCGGGCGCCAATGACTTGCGTTTCTTCGGCACCAAGCAGGCGCGCACCGCAAATATCGCGGCGATGGTGCAGCACCTGCACGCGCGCGGCATCCGTGTCATCGTCTATGATCCGGATCCAGTGCCGCGCGACTTTTATCAATGGGACGGTATCCACTTTAACGCCGCCGCACATGCAAAAATAGCGGCCACGCTTGCCGCGCAAATCACTACGGCGGCAAAGCCGGCACCGGCAGCGCAAACTTCAGCGCCGTCCCCGGAATCACCGTCAGCCGCGGCGCCGACGCCGCCCAAGCCTTAGCAATTAAGTCGCACGTGCAATACTGCGGGCCGTGATTCGTTTCGAACCGGCAGCAGCATGACTGCGCATGCTCTTCCCCGAACAAAGACTCGCCGCGGCAAGGCTGCCGTGCTCACCGGGCCTTTTCTTCTTCTCGTGCTGATAGTGGCGGCGGTGGCGGCCGGCGTTTCCTACCTGCTGTGGCCGACCTGGCCGAGCGATCCGCTCGCCCTTGATGTGCCGGCCTTGCCGGTCACCGTCGGCGGCGTGCTGTTCGAGGTACCGCCCACGGCAATCCGGGCAAAGCTGCAGCGCCACCCTGGGCAGCACGAACGGATCGACCTCGTCTTGTTGTGGCCTGAATTGTCGCCGCCGCCGAACAATCGCGCCGTGCGCGACGACCGTCCGATCGATGAGGAGAACGCGACGGCGGCGCCGGCCGAGGCGGAAAACGACCGGGTGTTCGTGACCATTGTCGGATTGGCTGGCGTGCTGCCGCCCCTTGAGCGGCTACGCACGATCTATCCGCGCTATACCGTCCCGCAAGCGGCTGCAGGCCCTGACGGCCTTGCCGTTTTGCCGTTCCGCAGCGGCACGCCTTACGACGGCGAAGAACTCGTCTATGCCGCGAACAATCCCGAGCAGTTTTTAGCCCGCTGCACACGCGCCGCCGGTGCGGTCCCAGGCACCTGCATCAGCGAACGCGCGCTCGATGGCGCGCAGATCAGCATTCGTTTTCCGCGCGGCTGGCTGAGCGATTGGCGCAATGTTGCAGCGGGCTTCGACCGGCTGGCGGCGCAACTGCACCCGGACAGAAAGTAAGGAGCTATTCCAGATCAGCGCCGAGAATGGCCATCTGGAAATTGTAGGAGCGCTCGTCGTCCTCATCGTCGACAAATAAGACGCCGATGAACTCCTCACCGACATACACTTCGGCGGAGTCCTCTTTCTTCGGCCGCGGCACCACGCGGATGCGGGCATTGCCGAACAGCTTTTTCAAATAAGCGTCAAGCTTGCGAACTTCCTGGACGTCCACCGCCTATCTCCGCGATCATGGTCCGCAAGCTCATGGCGAGCTTGGGAATTGAACCTGATAATATCCGATGATCGCTGCCGGCCTATGACGCCGCGGCAGCGATCGTCCCCTCATAGCTCGTCCTGAAACATTTGGTCCATCGAACGCGCCGGCTCGGGACAGCCGGCAACGCCGATCACTTTGGCCGGTACGCCCGCCACCGTGACGTTGTTCGGCACCGGCTTGATGACCACCGAGCCCGCCGCGATGCGGGCGCAATGGCCCACTTCGATATTACCGAGAATTTTCGCCCCGGCGCCGATCATGACGCCATAGCGGATTTTCGGATGGCGGTCGCCCGCTTCCTTGCCGGTGCCGCCGAGCGTCACATCGTGCAGCATGGAAACATCGTCATCGATCACTGCGGTCTCGCCGACCACAAGCCCGGTTGCGTGATCGAGGAAAATGCCGCGGCCGATTTTGGCCGCCGGATGGATGTCGCACTGAAACACCGCCGATGCGCGACTTTGCAGATAGAGCGCGAAATCGCGGCGGCCTCTGGTCCACAACCAATGCGCCAAGCGATAGGTCTGAATGGCGTGGAAGCCCTTGTAGTAGAGAACCGGCTCGATCAAACGATGGGTGGCGGGATCGCGATCGGCTGTCGCCATAATGTCGGCGCGAAAGGCCTCGCCGATCGCCGGAACGTCCTCGAGCGCGTCGCCATACGCTTGGCGGATTAACTCGCCGGACAGTGTCGGATGATCGATCTGTCCGGCCAATCGGTACGCAATCGCGGCTTCAAGCGTGTCGTGGTGCAGGACAGTTGGATAGATGAACGCGGCGAGCTCCGGTTCGCGCCGCACGATATCTTCGGCCTCGCGACGGATGCGCGCCCATACGGGATCGAGCTTGTCGATGGCCGGCCGCATTTGATGCTGCGCCATTGCAAAGCCTCCGGAAACTGGCGGGACCTTCTATCATATTGGGCAGGACCATGCCCAATACCAAGACCCGGCCAAAGGCCCACATCTATGGGCCAATGAATGATGAACTGGTTCAACGGCCTATGGTGCGTTATCATCATGGCCGCTGTGCCAAAAATTCGACCACGGCGGACTTAAATACCCGATCGCCGACCGCCAACATGTGGTCGCGCCCAGGGATAACAAGGGCTTTCGCCGCCGGGATCAGCGCAGCGAGCGCCTCCGGGGAGCCGGCGATCCGGTCGTTCTCGCCGACCGCGACCAGGAGCGGCACCGCGATCTTGGCAACTTCGCCGCGGTTGAGCGTCTGTCGCGAACCGCGCATGCAGGCGGCGAGCGCGTGCAGATCCGATCCGGTCTGCTCGGCAAAAGCGCGGAACATGTAAGCCGTCGGATCGACGACCTCGGCAAGCGATGGCGCTTCGAGCGCCTCGGCAATCGTATCTGGCAATCCGACACCTTCGACCAGGCGAAAGCCGAGCCCGCCCAAGACCGCAGCGCGCACCCGATCGGGATGCGCCAAAGCCAGGAACGCCGTGATCCGCGCCCCCATCGAGTAACCCATGACGTCGGCGCGAGGCAGGCCGAGATGATCGAGCAGCGCTCGCACATCCTCGGCCATGATCGCGCTGTGATAGGCGGCCGAATCGTAAAGTTTCGTGGAAGCGCCGTGCCCGCGATTGTCGAGCGCGATCGTGCGGCGGCCAGTCCGGGCCAATGTCGTCACCCAGCCCGGCGCGACCCAATTGATCTCTTTGTTCGACGCAAAGCCGTGGACGAGCACAATTGGCTCGCCCTCCCCTTCGTCAATAAAGGCGATCTCCACGCCTTCATGCGTGAACTGCGGCATGCCCGGGACCATACGATCCCGCCGCCCAGAAGCGAAGGCGCAAGGAGATGTCGGCGAACACAGGTGATGTCAGCTTCGGATCGGGCTAGGCTATGGCATGATCCGGAAAAGTAGATACCGGTTTTGCGCCTGCACCAAGCCTCGCCAGTCGCTTGCTGTTTCGTTTGACGCTTCGGCGGGCGTAGCCAAGTCCGAAAAGATCATGCTCAAACAGAAAGCTGAAGCAAAATCATGATTCAGCTTCAAGATCATTTCGCTTTAGCGGCAATACAGAACGGGAGGATCTTCATGCATCGGCTTGCCTGCCTTGCGGCTCTGCTCTTGTTTTCCGCCGGCGCCGCTCACGCCCAAGTTTCGGATGATGTCGTGAAGATCGGCGTCTTGACCGACCTGTCCGGGCCGGCGGCGACCGCAACCGGTCCCGGTTCGGTCGCGGCCGCGCAAATGGCAGCCGAAGATTTCGGCGGCAAGGTCTTGGGCAAGCCGATTACCGTCATTTCCGCCGACCACCAGATCAAACCCGATGTCGCCGCCGGCATCGCGCGGCAATGGTACGACGTCGACAAGGTCGATGTGATCGTTGACGTGCCGGTCTCGGCGGTGGGCTTGGCGGTTCAGCAGGTGGCCAACGACCGCAAGAAGCTCTTCATCACCCATTCGACCGGCACGGCCGATTTCCACGGCAAATTCTGCTCGCCCTATACGATGCAGTGGGTGTTTGACACGCACGCCCTTGCCGTCGGCACCGCGCAAGAGGTCGTCAAGCGCGGTGGCGATACGTGGTTTTTCCTCACCGCCGACTACGCTTTCGGCCACTCCTTGGAACGCGATGCGACACAGGTCATCGTGCAGAACGGCGGCAAGGTGCTCGGCTCGGTGGCACACCCGTTTTCGACCCCCGACCTGTCGTCTTTCATTCTTCAGGCGCAATCGTCCAAGGCCAAGATCATCGGACTCGCCAGCGGCCCGCCCGACAACGTCAACGCGATCAAGCTCGGCGGCGAATTCGGCGTTTTCCAGGGCGGCCAGCAAATGGCGGGCCTCTTGGTGCTGATTACTGACGTCAACGCGCTCGGGCTTAAAGCCGCGCAGGGCCTGTTGCTGACGACGTCGTTTTACTGGGACACCGACGACAAAACCCGCGAATGGTCGAAGCGGTTCTTCGCCAAGATCAACCGGATGCCGACGATGTGGCAAGCTGGCGTCTATTCGTCAGTGATGCATTATCTCAAGGCGATCCAAGCGGCCGGTACCGACGAGCCGCTCAAGGTCGCGGCTAAGATGCGCGACATGCCGGTCGAGGATTTCTTCGCACACAACGGGCATCTGCGCGAGGACGGACTGATGGTGCACGACTTGATGCTGGTGCAGGTCAAAAAGCCGGAAGATTCGAAGTACCCGTGGGACTATTATCAGATCCTCACTCGCATCCCCGGAGAACAGGCCTTCGGTCCGCCCAATCCGGCCTGTCCGCTGGTCAAAGGATGAGCGCCGCCTGCGCGGTCGCGTAGCGCAATTTGCGGCGGTCGAGATAGCGCTGTGTCACCCGCTCGGCCGCGGTTTTACAGGACGCGCAAAATCCGAGAAGCGCGAAGCCGGCCCAGAGCAGCCATGACGCGAGCTCGAGCGCGCTTGCGGTGAGCACGATCGCGGCGCGGCCGAGAAGTTTGACGATCGCCCGCGTCTTGCCGCCCTTGGCCGCGGCGAGCCGCGCCATGCGCGACACGTCCCCCGGCTCGTGTGCGATCGCCAAGCTGTCCAAAGCCGCCTGGCTGCCGGCCTTGGCCTCGATGCGCCCGGTATTTTGCGCAAGTCCGACGAGGCCGCCGGCGCCTTCGACCTTCACCGCCTCGCGCGCGACGCGCACGGCAAGCGCCGGATTAAGCCGGCCGGTCCGGCGCGCCGCTTTGAAGAGCGAGACACCGACACGTTCAGGCGCCGTTGCGCCAAAGCTCGCATAGGTGACGGCGGTGATCGCTATGCCGACGCCGGCAAGTCCGAGAATCCACGGATCGTATTGCTGGCCCGTCAAGTAGCGCGTGCCTTCGCGCGCGGCATCGCGGATATCGCCAAACACAAACAGATCGCCAAAAGCGGTGCCGGCAAGGCTGGCGAAATCCGCCGGTTCGCCGGTCCACAGGCCGTGCACGAAGCGGCCGGCGGCGTTGGCAAACGTATGCTGATCCGCATCGGTTTCGTTCACTTTGCTCGGAAGCGCCGGATCGATCGCCACGTTGCGCTCGGCCGCGAGATCGACAAAGCTTTGTGCCAAATCGACGTCGCCGGCGGCAAGCGCATTGCGGATCTCACGCTCGGCGACATCACGGTTAAAGCTTGCGGCAAGCGCCTGGTCGGTGATGGCCACTGGATCGTCGTTTGCCGCCATGCGCTGGTGCGCGGCAATGCCGCCGCTCAGGAAAAAGGCCGCGGCAATCGCAAACAGCGCGCCAAGCGCGGTGGCGGCCGCCGGATGGCGGCTGAGATCAATGAGGCTGGCCGGTATCAGGTTTTTCATTGCGGTCGAGATCTCGCATTAGATAAGCGGCGTTTGCGGCTTTTTCAAAACACCGTGTGGAAATGGCCGGTTCCTCCCGCTAAGGTGGCTTGTTCTATGTGAGACAGCCGAGCGAGCCCTCCGCAGCATGACCGAACCCGTCGTTCCGCATTTCCATAATGATATTGGCGTTGCCGAAATCGAGATCGGCGCCAAGGAATTCATGTGCATCGGCGCCATGCCGCCGTTCGACCATCCGCACGTCTTTTGCGACATGGGTGATGATGCCGAATACGTTTGCCCCTATTGTTCGACGCTTTATCGCTACAATCCGGCGCTCAAATCCAATGAAGCCCGGCCGCCGGAATGCGCGCTGAAAACCGAACCGGTCTGACCGATTAGTATGGCACTGCCGACGTCGCGCACTGTCATCATCGCGGGCGCGGGTGTTGGCGGACTCACCGCGGCGCTGGCGCTCGCTCGCAATGGCTTTCGCGCGCTTGTTCTCGAACAAGCCGACCGGCTGGAAGAGACCGGCGCGGGGATCCAATTGTCCCCGAATGCCACGCGTATCCTGATCGGTCTTGGACTGGCCGACAGTTTAAGGCCGCACGTGGTGGCGCCGGCGGCAATACGCGTGCTTGGCGGGCGCAGCGGCCGCGAGATCGTGCGCGTCCCGCTTGGCGAAAAAGCGACGCAGCGCTACGGCGCGCCATATTGGGTCATTCATCGCGGCGACCTGCAGGCGGCGCTGAGCGACGCGGCGGTGCAAGACCTTAATATCGTGCTTCGGCTTGGGATCAGCATGGAGGATTTTGCCACGCATCCGCATGGCGTCACTGTTTCCGCACGCGGCACCACAGGTCTATGGACCGAGCATGGGCATGCACTGATCGCGGCCGACGGGCTGTGGTCCGCCGCGCGGACGCGCATCGCCTCGAAAGCGCCGCTGCGTTTTGCCGGCCGAACCGCCTGGCGCGCGCTCGTGCCGGCGGCGCAGCTTGCGCCCGAATTCCGCGACCCAATCGTTTATCTTTGGCTCGGGCGCGATGCGCATCTGGTCCATTATCCTGTGAAGGGCGGCAAGCTCATCAATGTCGTGATGATCACCGCCGATGATTGGAGCGGACCGGGTTGGAGCGAACCGGCAAGCCGGATCGATCTATTGGCGCGGCTATCGTCGCGGCCCTGGGCCCCGCAAGCGCATTCCGTCTTCAGAGCACCGGATGCCTGGCTGAAATGGGCGCTCTATGAGTCCGAGCCACTCACGAGTTTCATGCAAGGCGCGGCGGCGCTCCTAGGCGATGCGGCGCATGCGATGCTGCCGTTCCTGGCGCAAGGTGCGGCCATGGCCATCGAAGACGCCGCCGTTGCGGCGCAGTGTCTCGCCCGGATGCCTGACGATCCGGCTGCCGCCTGGGAAAGCTATTCTGCGATCAGACGCGGCCGCACCCGCAAAGTACAGCGGCTCGCCGCGCGCAATGGCAAGCGCTATCACCGCACCGGCGCCGCGGCTATGTTGCGGAACACGGCGATGCGGCTCCTCGGCGGCGAACGGCTCTTGCAGAATTACGATTGGTTGTATGATTGGCGCCCACCCGCCGGATTGTCGATCACCTGATCGGCGCGACAAGCAGCACCATGACCATCGGCGAAACACTGTTTCCGACGACGATTGCCGGCAGTTTGCCCAAGCCGGCCTGGCTTGCGGCGCCACAGAAGTTGTGGGCGCCATGGCGGCTCGAAGGCGAGGAGCTTGCCAGCGCCAAGGATGACGCCACCCTGCTGGCGCTCAAAGTTCAGGAGGATGCCGGGATCGACATCGTCACCGACGGCGAGCAGGCGCGCCAGCACTTCGTGCATGGCTTTCTTGAAGCGGTGGACGGCATCGACTTCGACAAACGCGTCGAGATGGGCATCCGCAACGACCGCTACAAGGCGATGTGTCCGACCGTGGTCGGTCCGCTGCGTCTGCGTGCCCGCGTGCATGCCCGCGAAGCGCAGCTCGCCCGCGCCCATACCAGAAAAAAACTCAAATTCACCCTGCCCGGCCCGATGACGATCGTCGATACCATCGCCGATGCCCATTACGGCGACCGGGTGAAGATGGCGATGGCTTTCGCCGCGCTGCTCAACGAGGAGGCGCGCGGCCTCGCCGCCGACGGCGTTGACGTCATCCAATTCGACGAGCCGGCGTTCAACGTTTACATGGAAGCCGCCGCCGGCTGGGGCATCGAGGCGCTGCACCGCGCCATCGAGGGGCTCACCTGCAAGACCGCGGTCCATATCTGCTACGGCTACGGCATCCCCGCCAATATTCAATGGAAGGCGACGCTCGGCGACCAATGGCGTCAGTATGAAGAGTTTTTTCCGGCGCTGGCCAAGAGCCGCATCGATCAAGTTTCGCTGGAGTGCATCCACTCGCACGTGCCGATGAGTGTGCTGAAGCTTCTCGAGGGCAAGGATGTCTTGATCGGAGCGATCGACGTCGCCAATGACGCGATCGAGACGCCCGAAGAGGTTGCAGAGGCCATTGCCGCGGCGGCTGAATTTGTTCCGCCGCACCGGATCGTTCCGTGCACCAATTGCGGCATGGCGCCGATGCGCCGCGACATCGCCGCGGCGAAACTCGCAGCACTCGCTCGCGGCGCGGCGCTGGCGCGCAGAAAATTCGGCTGAGCTTCGCCGCTATTTCGTCTTTCGCTCGCGACGGGCGCGCGCTGCGGCTCGGCCTCTTCATCGATTGCTGCGCGAGATGACGTCGATCAGCTCGGCGACCTTGCGGCGCTGGTCGGTCTTGTTGCCGGACGCGATGGCATTCTCAACGCAATGCGCTGCATGATCGGCCAGAATTTCCTCCTCGGCGCGCCGTAACGCGACACGTACCGCCGAAAGCTGGGTGACGATATCGATGCAGTAGCGATCGTCTTCGACCATGCGCGCAAGGCCGCGCACCTGGCCCTCGATCCGCCGCAAGCGCTTGAGCACCGAAGTCTTGACGGAGGTCTTGGCAGAAGTCTTAGCAGAAGTCTTGGCAAGTGTTTGCATTCCGCTTATATACCCCCTCGGGGTATCCGATTTCAAGGCGTAGGATCGTGCAACAGCCGGTGCAGTCTTCAGATGAGATCGATCCGGTGTGCGGGATGAAAGTCGATCCGGCGACATCGGCGCATCACCATGCCCACGGCGGGCGCCTGTATCATTTTTGCTCCGCCCGCTGTCTGGGGAAGTTCGTGGAGCAGCCGGAAAAACATCTCTCGCTGGGCACCCGCAACCCGCCAACCTCGCCTGCGGGCACCATCTATACCTGCCCGATGCACCCGCAGATCCGGCAGACCCAGCCTGGCAGTTGCCCGATTTGCGGCATGGCGCTGGAGCCTGTGATCACCGGCGAAGACACCGGTCCCAGTGCCGAACTGACCGAAATGACGCGGCGCTTCTGGATCGGCGCCGCGCTAAGCGTTCCCGTAATCGTCCTGGAAATGGGCGGGCACTTCCCCGGCCTGAACCTTCATCACTTCATCGCACCGCAGTTATCAGTCTGGCTGCAGTTCCTGCTCGCCACGCCGGTCGTGCTGTGGGCCGGGTGGCCGTTCTTCGAACGCGGCTGGGCGTCGGTGCGCAATCGATCGCTCAACATGTTCAGCCTGATCGCGCTCGGCATCGGCGCCGCCTATCTGTATAGCCTCGCTGCAACTTTCGCTCCGGGGCTGTTTCCGGCCAATTTACGCGACGACGGCATCGTCCCGGTTTATTACGAAGCCGCCGCCGTCATCACCGTGCTTGTACTGCTTGGACAGGTGCTCGAATTGAAGGCGCGGGAGAAAACCGGAGGCGCGATCCGTTCGCTCCTGAACCTCACACCAAAAATCGCACGACGGCCGCGTGATGACGGCAGCGACGAAGAGGTGCCGCTCGAACAGGTCCAGATTGGCGAGCGCCTCAGAGTTCGCCCGGGCGATAGTGTGCCGGTCGATGGCGCGGTGATTGAGGGTCACAGCGCGGTGGATGAATCCATGGTGAGCGGCGAATCCATGCCGGTTGAGAAACAACCTGGCGCAAAAGTCATTGCGGGCACCCTTAACGGCACAGGCAGCCTCATCGTGCGCGCGGAGAAGATCGGCTCCGACACGGTGCTCGCGCGCATTGTCCACATGGTCGCGGAAGCGCAGCGCAGCCGCGCGCCGATCCAACGACTTGCCGATACTGTGTCCGCCTGGTTCGTGCCGGCGGTCATCATCGTCGCAGTCGCGGCCTTCATCGCTTGGATGATGTTCGGATCACCGCCGGCTTTCGCCTATGCACTGGTGGCTGCCGTTTCAGTCGTGATCATCGCGTGCCCCTGTGCGCTCGGCTTGGCGACGCCGATGTCGATCATGGTGGGCGTCGGCAAGGGCGCGAGCGTCGGCGTCCTAATCAAGAATGCCGAGGCGCTGGAGCGCTTCGAGAAGATTGACACGCTGGTCGTGGACAAGACCGGGACCTTGACCGAGGGCAAGCCGCGCGTGGTCGCTGTTGTACCCGCTGAAGGCTTCGACGAAACCATGATCTTATCGTTCGGAGCCAGCCTTGAACGATCCAGCGAACATCCACTCGCCGCTGCAATCGTCGCTGCCGCAACAGCGCGCGGCATAAAGATCGACGCCGTGAGCGAATTCCGCTCGGTAACCGGCAAAGGCGTCACCGGAAAAATCGGTCAGCGCCAAATTGCGGTCGGCAATGCCGGACTGTTGGAGGATGTCGGAGTCCACAACGCAAGCCTTGAGACGCGCGCCGATGAGCTTCGGCGCGACGGGGCAACCGCAATGTTTGTCGCGGTTGATGGCAGGTCTGCCGGAATCATTGCGGTCGCCGATCCGATCAAGGCGACCACGCCCGCAGCTTTGGACAGCCTTAAGGCGGACGGCGTTCGCATCGTCATGTTGACCGGGGACAACCGCACCACCGCGCAGGCGGTCGCGGCTAAGCTCGGCATTCGCGACGTAGAGGCCGAAGTCCTTCCTGAACAGAAGCATGCGATCGTGCGTCGCCTGCGCAGCGAAGGGCGCGTGGTCGCGATGGCCGGCGACGGCGTCAACGATGCCCCAGCGCTTGCCGAAGCCGATGTCGGTGTGGCGATGGGCACTGGTACCGACGTCGCCATGCAGAGCGCGGGCGTCACGCTGGTCAAAGGCGATCTTGCTGGCATCGCGCGCGCCCGCGCGCTGTCCCGCGCCACCATGAGCAATATCCGGCAAAACTTACTGTTGGCGTTTATCTATAACGCCATGGGCGTGCCGATCGCGGCGGGAGCCCTTTACCCGCTGCTGGGAGTCATGCTCTCGCCCGCGATCAGCGCCGCCGCGATGTCGCTGTCATCAGTCAGCGTTGTCGCCAATGCGCTGCGGCTGCGCCGGCTTGCGCTGTAACGTCTCCTTCGCCGCGGCATCCCGACTGATTTACTCGCAATTTCTTTTGTTTCACTTATAGTTTAGTCGCGTTCTTGATCCGCCAGATCAACTTCACGAATCCTTATGCTCACAGCACCATCACCCGCCAGCATTGCGCTGCTTCTCGGCCTGAGTTTCTTCCTCGGGCTCGCGTTTGAAGGTTTCTTCGCGCAGTCGACGCAGCGGCGGCCCGGCGGCATCCGGACTTTTCCAATGCTCGCGCTTGCCGGCGGCGTTCTTTATCTGCTCGATCCGAGCCGATTCATTCCGTTTACCGGCGGCCTTGTCGTTCTCGGCGCGTGGCTCATCGTCTATTACCGGGCCTATGTCGGGGCCCTCGACGAGCAAGGCGAGCCGAATGCCGGCATCGTCGTGCCGGTTCTCAACGTTTACGCATATGTCCTTGGCGCGGTGGCCTTGGCGCTGCCGCCCTGGATCGCGGTGACGATGACGGTGGTCGCGGTGCTTCTGCTCACCGGCCGCGAGCAATTGCATACGCTGGCGCGGCGGGTCGAAATCAAGGAAATCGTCACCGCCGGCCAATTTCTGGTCCTGACCGGCATCGTGCTGCCGCTGTTGCCGAACCAGCCGGTCACGACGCTCACCCCGATCACGCCACGCCAAGTGTGGCTCGCGCTCGTCGTCGTCTGCGCGTTTTCCTATGTCAGCTATCTGGCGCAGCGATATTGGGCGGCGGCCGCCGGCGGCCTTTGGATGGCTGCGCTCGGTGGCCTCTATTCGTCGACAGCGGCGACCGTGGTGCTGGCCCGCCAAGCCAAAGCCGAACCGGCGCTGCGGCGGCAGGCGGAAGCGGGCATTACGCTTGCAACCGCGATCATGTATCTGCGCATCCTGGCGATCGTCGCCATCTTCAATCTGGGACTGGCGCGCGAATTGATCTTGCCGCTCGGCGCGCTGTCGCTTGCGGGCTTCATATTCTGCGCCGTGCAATATCGATGGCGCGCCGGCGCGAACCAGCAATCTGCGCAAGCCATGCATCTTGCCGCGAGCGCTAACCCGCTCGAACTTGGCGCTGCCGCGATCTTTGCCCTTCTCTTCGTCGCGGTGTCGGTGATTACCGTTCTGGTGAAATCGCAGCTCGGAATTTCCGGCATCTACGCGCTGGCCGCGATTGTCGGCGTCTCGGACATCGATCCCTTTGTGCTCAACTTGGCGCAGGGCGGCGTCGCAGGCATCGAGAACGCCGCGCTTGCCGCGGCAATCCTGATCGCGGCTTCCTCCAACAATATCTTGAAAGCTGTCTATGCCGCGGGTTTCGCCGGTGGCAAGGCGACCGCCGCGAGTGCCGGTGCGCTGGTGGCGCTTGCCATTGGCGGATTCGCAGCCGCCTACGCGCTCATCCTGCAGTGATGCGCGCGCGATAGCATGGTTCGGAAAAGATCATGCTCAAAGAAGAAACTAAAGCGAAATGGTGATTCAACTTAAAATCATTTCGCTCTAGCGGCCCGTCAGCGGATAGTCTGATCGCTTTGCAGCGGAGAGGCGAAGCTGCAATTCTTCTCGGCCGCATTGCGTTGCAGCAGTTTTTCCTCAGCGATCACGGAATCGTAGTCGCTGCGATAGGCGAACGAACCGATCACGGCGCCGCCCGGGCTTTCGCCTGCCCGTTCAATAAGTCCGCGCAATTCGTTCTCGCGCGCAATGAGCAGTTTGCGGCGCGCCGCGAGATCATCGCAGTGGTAAAGCGTGTAGCGGCCGGGATCCACAAACAGGGCGCCGGCTCCATCGCTCAACCCGCAGCCGGTGAGCGCGAACATCGCAAAGCTCGACAGCGCGGCGCGCCATCCGCGGCAGCCCCGATGAACGAACACTGCCTTTGGTGGCCGCCGATCGGCGAACTTGTTCGGGTTTGTCATCGAGAGGACCGTCGCCCTACCCGCCCCACGCGATATCATTTGTGCAAAGGCTGTCCTTGCCAAAGGCTGTCCCGCTCTGACAGCCCGATGCGCCGCAAATGTGGCAAGTCACCGAAGCGCCTTGGTTTTTCGCGTTCCGCCATCGTCGGCCGCTCTCCGAACGACGCGGTGTTGGCCTGGAAATGAATGACATGACGCCCATCTTCACCAGTCTCAGTCTAGCCATATGTGTCGTTACTGTTACAGTCCGATGAGGGGGAGGTGACGCGCATTGAGTAGCGGGAAATGCATTTTGATTGGTTCGATTGGTCTAATCCGGTGGCGTTGTGGTGGAGTTTTCTGGTCACCGTTAGCGCGCTGAACATTGCGCTTCTCGTCGGCCTGCGTGCCGTTTACCGCGGCAATCCGTTTGGCGCCGCAAATGCAATCTTCGCCGCGGAGCCACTGGCGCTGCTGAGTGCCGTTTATGTCTTCGGCTGCGCCTTTCGGTCCTTGCTGCCGCGCGCTGATGTCGAGCGAATTTGCCTGTTCAATACCTGGCTTTCGAGCGTGCTGGTCGGCCGGTCGGTCGCGACGGTGGCGGAGCTTTGTTTCGCCATTCAATGGGCTATCATTCTGCGCGAACTCGGCCGCGTCGCGCATTCCGACACGGCTAAAAACATTGCGAAGCTGTTCGTGCCACTGATTGCGCTTGCCGAAATTTGTTCGTGGTACGCGGTAATCTCGACGAATTTCCTCGGCAATGTACTGGAAAACTCATTGTGGACGATCGCCTTCGCGCTGGTCGCCGCGGCGCTGATCCGCCTCGCCGCAAGCTTCCATGGCATCGTGCGCTGGATCATCGTTGTCACTGCCGCCGGCGCCGCAGGCTATGTGCTGTTCATGGTGACGATCGACGTGCCGATGTATCTGCAGCGCTGGCAGGCGGCGATGGCCAGCGGCCACCCGGTGCTCGGGCTGTTTGCCGGACTGCATGATCTGGCGAGCCGTTGGATTGTTACCCACGATATCGCACGCTGGCGGGACGAGATCCCCTGGATGTCGCTTTATTTCAGCATCGCGGTATGGGCGAGCCTCTTGCTCGGCGGTTTCGGCCTGGTCAGACATCTGCTGCCGCGTTACCGCGTGCGGCGCCCGCTGTTCAAGCCTGCCGGGCGCCGTCCGGTCGCCGTCACGATCCGCTCTTCCCGCTGATTCGCCTCGAGGGCTGCGCGCGATCGGCTCCAAACCAATTCCGCGGCAATAGGCAGTTTGCCGCGAATCCGATACCTTTCCGTGTGCTGATTCGCTTGGCGCGGTTTTATCGCAAGACCGTGGGGTGCGACGCATGATCATCACGGTAGCCACCATGAAAGGCGGCAGCGGCAAGAGCACGCTGGCCGCGTGCTTGGCCGTGCACTGGCATTTGCGGGGCCGGCGCCCCACGCTGATCGACGCTGATCCGCAACGCTCGATCACCCGGCTTGCCGCGCGCGAGCGCGCGCTCGGCGGCGTCGCCGTGGTCGAGGACGCCAGCGAGGAAGCTTCACACACCGCCCGGCGGCTCGCCGGTGGCGGCGGGCTGGTCATCATCGACACGCCTGGCTTTCGCTCCAAGACCACACTCGATTGTCTCGCCACGGCCGACTTTTTGCTCGTGCCGGTCAAGCCGTCGCCATTCGATGTCGATCGCATGCTCGACACTTTGAGCATCCTGACCGAACGCGCTGACGGCCGGCGACCGCTGTTCCGCTGCATTCTCACCCAGACCACGCGTGAGTCCGTGATTGCCAAACACATTCGCGCCGAACTCGTCGCCGCCGGCCTGCCGGTGCTCCACAGTGAGATGGCCAATCGCGTTGCTTATCCGGAAGCGTCCTTGTGGGGCGCGACGCCGAGCCTGATCAGTTGGAAGGGACCGGCCGCGCGCGAGATTGCCGCGATCGCCGACGAATTGGACATGGTGCTCGGCGCCCAGCAGGCCGCCGCATGAGGCGCAAACCACTCCCCAAGGCGATCACGCGATCGATCGCCAATTTGCAACAGATCGCCGCCGGCTTTGCGGCGGATGAACAAGGCCGGGTGCCGCCTCATGTTATGCGACAAGCCGCGGCGCCATCGGTGGTATTCGACGCCGTCGAGCCCGAGCCGAAGAATGAGCCCAAGATTGAATCCAGGTCCATGCCCGACATGACACGCGCCGCGCAAGGCGCGGACACCCTGGAGCTTGAACCAAAAGCTCGCGCCGCCGATCCCCTGGCCGCGCGCCGGCGCGCGCTGGCGCGGCGCATTGTCGATCGGCATAAGAATTACGCGGCCATGGGCGGACTCGTGCCGCTGCCGGCGGCGAATATCGCCAGCGTCACCGCCATCAATCTGCGCATGGTGAAACGGCTCAGCGAACTTTACGGCGTGCCGTTCCAGCGCGACCGCACCCGCTCGCTGATCATCGCGCTGATCGCCGGCGCGGTGCCGACCGGCGCCGGGCTCGCGGCGTCCTCGACCCTGATGTGGATCATTCCGGGCGGGCTGGTTTGGGGTCTCGGCGCCGCCGCGCTAACCGCCGGCGCGCTCACCCGGGGCATCGGCCTTGTCTTCGTCGAAAGCTTCGAGACCGCGATGGCGGAGCGCAGCGGCGCCTAGAGCGAGGCGAAGGGGTCGCCGCAAATCGAACGCGCCGCCCGACAGTGACTTTCAGAAAAAAAGGGGCCGCCTTTGGGCGGCCCAAGGGAGTGATGCACCGCCGGGGGACGGTGCGATCATCACCAAAGCAGGGCCTCATCGACATCGCTGTGACCTTTGTCACCCTGCCGGCACGGGTCCACGGGCGCGCTTGAACTCAAATTAACTTTGCAAGTTGACGAATCAGGTATTTATTCGCGCCTCGCACTGAGTGGTGGACCTACCATGGATACACTCAGCCTCAGAGAAAAAGCCGCGCTCTGCCTTCGAATTGCGAGCCGGCTATCGTGGAATAATCCAAGCCGCTTGCAACTTGCGGATCTGGCTGACCGTCTCGACCGTCAGGCAAAAGACATCGAATCGCAAAATCATCCGACGCAAGAGGGCGGCATAGTGCCGGCGGACGCGGGGGTGGTCAGATCCTAGTTGCGCGAGGTCCCGTCGCCGCTTCATCCTGCTAGCATTTCACCGCATCGCCGACCGCAGTGCATGTTGATGCCCCACCGGATTTATATTCGGCGTAACGGCGCATCGCTTCGGCTTCGGTCATTTTCTTGTTTTTTACCGACAGCGCCAGTGAGTCTACGTATTCCATGAATACCGTACCTTCTGGCGAACAAGTGTTATTGGGGACGCACTCCGCCAGACGCTTCTGCCTCCCACATTCGGCGATTGCAAGAAATGAGGGGTTATCTGCGGCGCATTGATCGTAATAGCCCCACACCGGTGGAGCTGGCGAATGCACGCAACCCGTCTGCATCGATGCAGCGATAAAACCTATAGACAAAATAGAATTACGTCTGACCACCGGCATCTTCGCTTTCAGACGGCGATTAGCCATTCCCGTTCCGAGGTAACCAATGTAGCCGAGCGCCTGACGATTTGCGTCACATCAATGCAGGAGTTCGGCGTTAATTCGGCAGGCCTATGGGAAGCGGCGCATAGTCAGTGCAGCCCCTGATGTGCGACCAGCCACAGCCAACTTGTGGCCGCATAGAGAACAACAGCGCCAAGCGCGGCGGCGCCGATCACCACGCCTCCTAGGAAGATTGTCTCCCGAAGCCGCCTGTTTGGATTGGGCGCGAACATTTGCCGATTCTTCTAGCGTGAATGCATCCCCCAATCCTTCCTCCACATGGTGCGAAGGACAGCCCTTGGGGGTTTGGACTTTACCCGATGGGGTGATTGACCTGAAGCAGGTGAGCCTCGGCCTTACTTTGGCGCAGATCGCGATTTTGCGGCTTACGGCGAGGACTCGGAGCGTACGAAGCGCCCACGAATCGCCAAGAAGCCGGCACAATTTTGATGTTCCTTCCTAGCGCCAATTTTCCTTGACGCAGGAGAGGTTGCGTAGCTTACAATCAGCGCTTCGAGGGAGTGGGGAAACCATGATTGTACGATTTAAGGGACCCAGGTTGGCGGCCGGCCTATTTGCGGCAAGCCTCGTCTTGCTCACCGCTGCCTCGGCATGGGCATTCAGCCGGGAAAACGTTTCGCCCGACGGCGGCAACTATTCATTCGGCGATCCGGACAAGCAGCCGACGACTTCGGACGGCAAAAGCTCCAGCCAAGGCACCAAGCCGTTCGGTTCGAGTGGTCCGGTGGTGCAGTTCGGCGTCCAGCAAGGGGGCACCTTCGGCCAGAGCAACCGTTACACCACGCCTGACCCCTATTTTCGGTCGCTCCAAAACGGCAACTGATCGGGCTCTCGACCTCGCGTTTTAACCGCCGGCGCTTTCCGGAGTTTTGATCTTCACCCAATGCGCCGAACGCCCAAAAGAGCGAGTCAAACAATTGCGCGGCTTCTCTGTGCGTCCACGCAAAGAGGCCGCCAAATGGCGGCCTCAAAGCTTGCGCTTTGTGTGGCGGCCTTCAACTTCGGAGCTGTTGTGCAGATAAGAGGCTGATTTCGTTGGTGCGGACGGCGGGATTCTGCAGATCCTGCTGTATCATTCTGAAATTACTCACAAATCTTTGAGAGACGATCGCTATTTTGTAGCGTGTTTTGTAGCGGATTCAATGCCGACTTGCTCAGGCGCACGAGCGACGTTGGATATTCGCATGACGAAGACTCAAACATCTTGAAAATCAGATCCGGACCTAGCTGAGGTCGACATTGTAACCGGGTCCTGATTTTGGAGTTGTCTTTAATAACGAGCAATAGATCCAGCAGCTCGGCAGTCTTCACGGTCAGACGAGTCTGTTTGAGTTTGAGCTATGGAGATTTAGCGGTACCAGAGCGTTCCTAGTTTCGCGACGCTCAATCTAAGACCAAGAAGGAAAAGACAGCCATAATCGAGGTTACATCCATCTGTTGGAAGATGAGCTTTTCTACTCAGCGATTGGTTTGGAAAACTGGGAATGGCGAGGGCTACGGACGCAGACGATGCGCCCAAAAGTTATCTTTCAAGTTTCCTCAACGCGGGGCGGTCTCTCGCCAATGTCAGGCGCGTCGCCGAGCTTTGCTGCCTGGCCTCGGTACTCAACGGCCAAACGCCACGCCTCACGCGCAGCATCTTTGATCGAGTAGTGTATGCGTGCTTGATTGGCGCAAAAGAGAGCCAACTTGGCCAATTCGTCGTAAGTCTGCATGCCCCCCTCCCCCTTGAAAAACGCCTGAACCGAATCACCCGCGACGGTGATTTCAAATTACAACGGAGTCTGATCTTTGCCTGCTCGACGCTTCCCGCGACCTTGGTCTGTTGAAGAACAAGACGCCTGCTTTGTCGTGCGCGATCACAGCGGCCAGCAGCTTGCGTATATCCATTTCGAGGATGAGCCGGGCCGGCGCAGCGCAAAACTACGGGTCGGTCGGCCTGGGCCTGCTCTTCGAAGAACTTACGCGATGCTCGCTCTTCAATTACATCGCGCAGCTTCATAAACTGATCTACCCGCTGTTCTGGCTTCACGTCACGCCTACCCTCAAGGTCGTCCATTGCCGCAGTGCTGATCGCGCACGGGATCACTTTGCTCTGATTGAGCATCGTGAACTCAACGACCATCCGATTGAAGTCGTAGCCCTGAACGTCGCCTCGCTGAAGCGGCATCGCAAAGGCTCCATGCCGAACGAGTCATTGTAGTCGATAGATCGATGCCAGTTTAGCTCCCGGGCGGGCTGACGAGCTATGGCGCCGAAATTCCAGATGCGTTCCTTCTCGCGGGCGAGAATGTCCGCTTTCGGGGGTAAAGCGGACTTATCTCGGACATCGAATTTCGTCGGATATTATGCCCGCGACAGCGAATGGTCTGCACAAATCAAAAAGAGTTCCCATCAAAACTCAAAAAGTTCGGCTCGTTTCTCAGTTTAAATTTTCCTTGACCAATGCGACTGCGCGGGAGACTACCTTCGCGCATCTATAGTCATTTACTGACAGTCCAAGTTTGATTTGAAAATCGGCACGGTCTTGCGAAGTGCAGCTTCGCTATCATCCGCCTTTATCCGGTTGAATAGCAACGTTGCGAACGGTCTCAGTTCGCTATCGGGAATGCTATTTGACAGCGGAACGTGATCCAAACCGTCCCTGCAAATCACAACGATTCCCTGAATTATGGGCCGCATGCGGTTAGCTCATTAGCGCTGATCTATGACCCTTGACGTAGATTTGGCGTAATCGCTCAGACTTCCGCAGTTAGGAGAAAGCTGACGTGCCCGAGACATCGTCAATCGGCAGAGAACGATCCATCAGAGGGGCAAACACTCATGCAATCGCCTCTCGGCGGCCTCACTTTGAGTGTTCTAGGGTGTACGAGCCGTCTCTCCGTCTCTCCACACAATTTGTCGCTCGCGTTCGGTTTCGTCGCAAGGCTCAGAATCGCAGACCCATGCGTCTCTCGCAAACCATTCATGCGTTGTATCGCAGTGCGGACAGTAGGTCTGCCCGAAAAAGACAGGGCTAGAGCGGAAAACCGCGGACTCAACGTATGTGCCGGTGGAAATTGCCCGCCCGGTTTTCGAGCAACGAATCATAAGAACACCCATCAGGCCGACTCCTAGCTTTGTGGAGGGCGGACCGCTACCGCTTGTCTGCGACGAAAAGATAAAAGCCCAACGGCAATTCATAGGATTTCTTGCGGCGCGGCGATCACAGGCTGGTGAGCACCACATAGACATCAGACCGGACATCGCGAATTGACCTGCCACACTGCTGCTTTAAGGGCGACATAAAGTAGGACTAAGCTCAAGTTGGCTGAGGGGCTTTCCCAATAGGGAGTTCCGAGATGTGCGACTACAGCCTCCACAGCATCAAATCGCGCCCTGCGAAGGTTGGCGACAAGCTGACGACACGCGACTTTGGTACAGGCACACGAGGATTTGCTGCGTCAGAAGATGCGAACGTGGCCGTCTGCGTTCAACCGGGAACCGAGTTGTCCTTTGCTCGCGAGGTTACGTGCCAACCGATTGGTATGTTGGGTTGCCGGGATAAGGCGATCAGGCACAAGACGGCGATCTTTCGGCAAATCAACAGAGAAAAGGTCGTGGCCCATCACGATGCGCTGGAATTTCCAGACGGTCAGATCGCACTCCTGACATGTCTCAGACAAGGTCAGGAGGCTACGGTTCTTCAATTACCGGCGGAGCCTAAGACAGCTGTTGAGGTGGAAGCTCAACGGCGGGTCGCATTTGTGGGTTGACTGCTCACGTCAGCCGTCAACGCTGTGGCCACTCGGTCCACGAGTGGCCACTCACTAAACTGCCCCTCGAAATGCGGCCTAATCCGAACGCGGCAGCAGTCGATGCTGTGGTGACCACGTTGGACAGACTCACCATGGCGGTCGTTATATTGTGCATCACTCTGTTCGTTCCAAACCACTCATTCGCGCGTGACGACGGACGCTTCGCCAATTCGCCGCTCAAGGAATGGTTCGACC
>JBAQBC010000439.1:0-2182 GCA_049286035.1 Xanthobacteraceae bacterium | reverse complement strand
AGCCCACGAGCCCGGTCAGGGACAGCTCCCTTAAGGATCGATAAGGCCCCGGGGATTATGGCTCCTAACGCGCCGCGCAGCCCCGCACCAATAATGTAATGCGCAACCGCGCACGACGCCAAGCCTTCGTAGAAAGCCTTCGCAAAAAGCCTTCGTAAAAACGAACTAGCCGAGCGCGACGCCGCTATTGGCGATCGTCGCATTGAGCGCTTTGGTTATATTTTCGACCCGCTCAGCCGCCTTGCTGAGCGCGACTGCGATCGCAGCCTGTGCCGCTTTGTTGCGATCGGAGGTCGCGACTTGGGCGTTTTGCAGAACCGCGAGCTCTTCTTCGAGCCGCTTGATACGCTGCCCGGCCTCGGAAAGTTCATCGGCGACAGTGATTGCCGCCATCACCGTCAGCCGGGTGTCGCCGATCTCACCGAATTTGTTGCGCAGGTTATTGATGCGATTATCGAGCTCGCGCGCGAGATTCATCAAATGGCCTTCTTGGCCGTCCTCGCAGGCCATCCGAAACTGCCGGCCATTGATCGTTACGCTGACTTGAGACATTCGCTTGGGAGATTTCCTCTAGGCCATTTCATTGGGCCGTTTCGTTAAACTCACTATTCTTAGGGCCGCTTCTCAACGGCCCATTTGCGCAGATTAGTTACCGAACTCCAGAACGCCGCGGATGGTTTCGATCGCCTGATCGATTCGCTGCGCAACTTCGCGGTTGGCGGCTTCCAATGCCCGGGCGCGGGCGGTCGCCTCGTCAAGTTGGCTGGCAAGCCGGGCACGGTCGCTGCCCAAGACGTGAACCTGGTCCGCCAGCGCGCCATCGGCGCGATCGGCCTCGCGCCGCCGTTCGGTTGCGGCCTCGAGGGCTTCGAGCGCCTGGGACAGGCGCCGCGTCGCTGCTTCGATCGGATCGGTGTCGATCATATGGCCTTCCGCCGGGCCAAAAACGCCGCCGCACGTTCTATGAAAAGCGTGCGACCGCAACTATTTATGGCGAGAAGCTTACGTCCTGTCGCGGGAAAACGTCAACGCCGCGGCGTTCACCCTGTGCATGACGATGGTAACGAGCCCGGCCGGAATTGACTTGGATGGTTCGCATGTTATCAGTCCGCCGCCTGTTCCCACGTCAGCGGCACCGCGCATCGCGCCGCGATTGCAGGGTCCCATCGCAGGCGCCATTGCGGGTCCCATTGCAGGCGTCATGACCAAGCCGGACCGTCTTCCCACGGCGAGTGCAATCGCCCAAACGTCTGCTTTTTCCGCCGCCGCCGCTCATCCGAACGCGAAACCGCTTTCGCGCCCCGAACACGATCGCATGGCCAATGCCATTCGTGCGCTGGCGATGGATGCGGTGGAACAGGCCAAATCCGGTCATCCCGGTTTGCCGATGGGCGCGGCTGACATCGCCACCGTGCTGTTCACCCAGTTTCTGAAATTTGACCCGGTCGACCCGGCTTGGCCCGATCGCGATCGCTTCGTGCTCTCCGCCGGCCACGGATCGATGCTGCTTTACGCACTCCTTTATCTCCTCGGCTACGAAGCCATGACGATCGAGGAGATTGAACGCTTTCGCCAGCTCGGCTCGATCACGCCCGGTCATCCCGAACACGGCCACACGCCGGGGGTAGAGACCACGACCGGCCCGCTCGGCCAGGGGCTCGCCAATGCGGTGGGTATGGCGATCGCGGAGCGCCATCTCGCCGCGATTTTCGGCGGCGATCTCGTCGATCACGCGACCTTCGTACTCGCGTCCGACGGCGATCTCATGGAGGGCGTGAGCCAGGAAGCCATCGCACTCGCCGGCCATCTGCAACTGAACAAGCTGACGGTGCTGTACGACGACAACGGCATTTCGATCGACGGCGCGACCGCGCTTGCGGACTCCGTCGATCAGGTCAAGCGCTTCGAATCGGCGGGCTGGGCGGCGACCCGAATCGACGGGCACGATCCTGCCGCCATCGCGCGCGCCATCGAAGACGCGCGGCACTCCGAGCGGCCGTCACTGATTGCCTGCCGCACCACGATCGGCTTCGGCGCGCCGACCAAGGGCGGCACGGAAAAAAGCCACGGCTCGCCGCTCGGCGCCGAGGAGATCGCCGGCGCGCGCGAGAAGCTTGGCTGGAACGCGCCGCCGTTCGAAATTCCCGCCGCCATCCTCGACCCGTGGCGCGCAGCCGGCGCC
>JBAQBC010000438.1:0-2094 GCA_049286035.1 Xanthobacteraceae bacterium | reverse complement strand
CTTTGCCACCGCGCCCGTGCGCGTCGGCGCGCGTTTTCGTATGCATAGGAAGACGCCAGTCGCAATCGAGCCGCGCGCTTGTCTCGCCGAATATGACGCGGGCCGAGAGGCGCTGACACTTTACTCGGCAACGCAAGTGCCGAGCATCGTGCGCGACGCGATCGCCGAAGCGCTCGATGTTCCGGGCCATCGGGTGCGTGTCGTCGCACAAGATGTAGGCGGCGGTTTTGGCGGCAAGGGATCGCTCTACCCGGAAGAGATTTTTGTCTGCGCAGCGGCGCGACGGTTGTCGCGATCCATCAAATGGACCTCCGACCGCATGGAAGACCTGCTCGCCAATAGCCAGGGCTTTGATGAAATCGTTGATGCCGAAATCGCGCTCGATGGCGAGGCGCGAATCCTGGCGCTGCGCGCTGATGTTATCGGCGATGTGGGCGCATATTCGATTTATCCATGGACGGCGGCGCTCGAGCCGATCCAAGTCGTAAGCTTTCTTCCTGGGCCTTATCGCGTTGCAAACTATCAAGGGCGAGTGCGTGGCGTCGCCACCTCAAAAGCGCCGGTCGGTCCCTATCGCGGCGTGGGCCGGCCGACCTCGACCTTCGTCATGGAACGGTTGATGGACATGGCTGGGCGTAAGCTCGGCATCGACCCGCGTGAAATCAGGCTGCGTAATCTCATCACTGCGCAAGAATTTCCTTATAAGGTCGCTTCCGGCATCGTCTGGGACAAATCCGGTTTTGAAGAATGTCTCACCGCCGCCTGTGACCTGATCCATTACGATGAGTTGCGCACGGCTCAGAAACGGGCACGGGCGGCAGGCCAATGGAGCGGCATTGGCATCGCGACTTATGCGGAGCTCACCGGTATCGGCTCGCGCATTTCAGTAGCGCCCGGGATGCCGATTAATACCGGGACCGAAACGGCGATCGTACGCATCGATGCAACGGGCGCGGTGACAGCATGTTTCGGTGTGGCTTCGCACGGGCAAGGACTCGAAACCACGCTGGCGCAGATCGTTGCGGAACATCTCGGCGCGCGGATCGAAGATATCAGAATTGTGCATGGTGACAGCGCGGCGGTCCCCGGCGGCACCGGTACTTATGCGAGCCGTAGTCTGGTTCTGGCGGGCGGCGCGGCCACACTTGCCGCGCAGGCAGTGCGCGAAAAGGTCCTTAATGCAGCGTCGCATCTCCTTGAAGCTGCAGCCGCCGATCTGATCGCGGAAGGCAGCAAAATCTCTGTCATCGGCACCGATCGGTCCACCACCTTCAAGGAAGTGGCACGCGCTGTTTATTCCGAGATCCACCGCCTGCCTGCTGATGCCAGAAACGAGCTTACCGCGAGCAAGACCTATGATCCGGTTTTCGGCACGACCAGCTCGGCGACGCATATCGCCACCGTCGAGATCGATCCTGAAACCTTCGAGATCCGCATCGGCCATTACGCGGTCGCTGAGGACTGCGGCAAGCTCGTCAATCCACTGATCGTCGACGGCCAAGTCCAGGGCGGCGTCGCACAAGGTATTGGCGCCGCGCTCTACGAAGAAGTCGTCTACGACGCGCAAGGCCAGATCACGACCGCGAGCCTGGCCGATTACATCGTGCCCTCGGCCTGCGAGATACCGCCGATGCAAGTCATGCATCTCGATAGCATGTCGCCGACCACGCTCGGCGGCTTTCGCGGCATGGGCGAAGGCGGCACCATTGGCGCTCCGGCCGCAATCGCCAACGCCGTCACCGATGCGCTCTCCCCGCTCGGCATCGACATCAACGAGCTACCGGCAACGCCGGAACGCCTGTTTCGCCTGATCGACGCGGCGCGGGCCAAATCTTGAATCTTGAAAGACCAAATCTTTAAAGGTCAAACCATGAAAGAGCGAACATGGATCTCAATCTGACAGGAAAAATCGCCTTGGTGACCGGCGCGACCAGTGGCGTCGGCAGCGAGATTGCGCTGAGCCTTGCCGCCGAAGGCGCGAGCGTTGCCGTCAATTACCGCTCTTCGGGCGAAGAGGCGGACGCTTTGGTCAAAGACATTGTTGCGAAGGGCGGCAAGGCCAAAGCGTACAAAGCCGACGTTGCCGATTTTGCC
>JBAQBC010000437.1:0-2333 GCA_049286035.1 Xanthobacteraceae bacterium | reverse complement strand
TCTTTAGCCAGTCCGCGTAAGCGTCCACGGCCGCAGTTACGTCGGCGGGGTCGCCTTCGATAGGGATTTCCCGCGGGAACGTCAGCGTCGGCCGCCGTCCCTCGCCGGACTCAGTAAACGGCCGTCTGTACTCCGCCATCTCCTCGTCGGAGAGCTTACGCAGGATGGCCCCCGGCAGGACCTTCTCAATGAAGAAATTGTCTTGGAGGACCATCTGCTCGCCGGCCTCGGAACGCAACGCCTTTAAGACCGGACGCATTCCGAACTTGTCCCAGTGGTCCCAATACTGCCGCCCGACCATTGCCTCCATATACGCGATACCCTTCATTGCATCGCGGTGGCGATTGGCCCAGTCGAAGCCGAGAGTCGAACCCCAGTCGTGGATGACCAAGGTGACACGCTCGCGCACATTCAGGGCTTCGAGCAGGGCGTCGAGGTAACGGCGCAGCTCAGCGAACCGATAAGAGCCCGGCCCGCTGTCAGGCAGCTTGTCGGAATCACCCATGCCGATGTGATCGGGCGCAATGCAGCGGCCGAGTGGCTGCAGATGGGGGATGACGTTGCGCCAGAGGTACGATGAGGTGGGATTGCCGTGCAGCAGTACGATGGGGTCGCCCTCTCCCACATCTACATACGCCATCTCCCTGCCGAGGACCCGCCGCCGCTGCTTTTGATACGGAAATGCCGCACAGATCATGTTCGCCTCTAATGTAAGCGTGATGAATTCTCGTCGCAGGTCCGCCCCGGGACAAGGCGGCAGATCGAATCAAACTAAATTGAGCGTAGGCGGCCGACCGACTTTGCCCTTCTGCGCAAAGGCGGTACGCGCAACGAGCGTCATGGCGTCCGCCTGTAAGCCGATCCAGTCTGCGCGTCGTGGACCCAGTCGCCCGTCGCTGTAATCTAAATCCAAAGAAGACGACCGGTTCCCCTAAAAAGATCCGCAAAGGACGCACCGAATTAGACCACACAGATCCGGTGTCTGCTGTGGATCATGAACGGACAAAATCCGATGTCCAAGTCACGTCCGGTTAGCTCCCGATAGCGGACCTATGACGGACATCGGGCGAGGTCAGTTCAGGGCCAGAAACAGACATGCCCACTGACGTCAAAGACCCCCATCTTGTGAGGCGCGCTAACGTCTATAATGGTTCAGTTCGCGCGGGCCCAGCCAGGAAAGCGAGCATTCCATGCGATTTTCACGCGAAAGGTCAATGTCGCGACGAGGCTTTTGCCTCTGCTGCGTCGGCGGCGCGGCTTATGCGGCAACGGGGGGATGGCTTACGCCTCGCGAAGCATTTGCAGAGGCGCGAGGCCTCGTCAGTTTGTTCAAAGATAATGCCGCGGTAGCGTCGATCGCGACGCATAAGCTACGGAATAATATCAGCGTGCTTGAGGGTTCCGGCGGCAACATCGCCGTTCTGACCGGGCCGGACGGCAAAGTGCTCATCGATGGCGGCATCGGTGCGTCGCGTCCCCAACTCACCAAAGCTCTGGCGGATCTCGGCGCCGATCCCATCTCGCACCTGGTCAACACGCATTGGCATTTCGATCATACCTCTGGCAACGAATGGCTGCATGCCGCCGGCGCGAAGATTATCGCCCAAGAGAACACCCGCAAGTATCTGTCTGAAGTCCAGCGCGTTGAGGACTGGGACTATAATTTCCTTCCCTTGCGCCCGGGCGGAATTCCCAGCGAGGTGTTTGCGGCCGAACACACCCTAAAGCTCAACGGCGCCACCATCCGGCTGAAACATTACACGCCCGCACACACCGATAGCGACATCTCCGTCACCTTTGGCGAGGCGGACGTCCTGCATGCCGGCGATACCTATTGGAATGGCATCTATCCCTCCATCGACTATTCGACCGGTGGCAGCATCGACGGGATGATCGCCGCCTCCGACGCCAATTTGGCGGCCACGACGAACAAGACAATCATCATTCCGGGACATGGCGGTCCCGTCAGCAACAAATCAGAGCTCCAGGATTTCCGCGATATGCTCGTCGCCGTCCGGGAAAGTATTGCCGCCATCAAGAAAAAAGGGAAATCGAGGGACAAGATCGTGGCGGCCAAGCCGAGCGCAGCTTTTGATACCAAATGGGGCAATGGCCCTATTGACCCCGGCTTTTTTGCCAGATTGGTTTATGAGGGCGTTTGACGCGACGCTCGACCGGCGCGAGAACCGAATAACATAGTCAAGGAGAGCGTGACATGAGCGTCAAAACGAAGGACGGCGTCGAGATTTATTATATCGGTCAAAGGTCAGCCCATCGTCTTCAGCCATGGCTGGCCGCTGTCAGCCGATGACTGGGACAACCAGATGCTGGAC
>JBAQBC010000436.1:0-12923 GCA_049286035.1 Xanthobacteraceae bacterium | reverse complement strand
GTCCGATTGTGTCGAAATGTGAGGTATTGTTGGGGCGCCTGCCACAAAGGTTTACGCCGGCAGGCGCGATTGCCGAACCAATGCGCTGCGGCGGCGTTTGCCGGATTTAAGGATAAATGCCGTGTGGACGCGTTTCCGCTCGATCCGGGCGCGGCCAGATCTTTCCGTTCGCCGCTGCGGCGGGATTTACCACGATTGCGCTTCGCGCCAATTCGGAGCCCTTCACCGGGCTTCCATCAAGCAAACGGCGCGAGGCCCGTTGCCGCAAAGTCATGCGGCTTTCAGACCTCGCGCCGCTTTCGTTCTCAGCGCGACCTTGCCTAGGCGGTTAGGCGTTCAGCGATAGCGTCGCCTTTTCATAATCGCCGCTTCCCATACCGCTATCGGCGAACATGCCATGCGCGGCAATCCATTCGAACGACTGCTCGTAGACTTCTTTGGTATACGGCTCGAACACCAGCCGCTCGCCCGGACCCCAGCGCCGCGTATCCATCAGCGCATGGAAGCGATCGGGGAATTCGTTCTTATAATAATGGGTGTAGAGCTCCGGCCGCAGGTCGATGTCGCGTTGCGCCCGGCGCAGCGCGCGGAAGAATTTCCGTAAGTCTTCCGGATCGGGATCGCCGTGGATCATCGTTGCGATCATGAAGGTAGTGTCGATGACTTTGCGGAAGCCGAGCTGCTCGGCGAAGTAATAAGGACCGCTGAACAGGCTCACCGCCGGCGCCTTGCCTTCGATCAGCTGCTCCATGCGCTTGAACAGCATACCGTCGGCAAAATTTAGCTTGATCTGGTCGGGCTTGAGATAAGGTTCGAGCCCCTGCACGGTGGCATAGTGGCTGCCGGATTGGTAACCGACCGAAATCGGCACCCCGGCAAGATCGGCCGGCGATTTCACCTTTGACTCATGCGGCACGAAAATGCCGGCCGGCGACACCGAATAGACGTCGGTATACATGCGGCCGATGCCTTTGGACGCGGCAACGTTCACGGTCCAGTGGCAGGCGCAGCTGATGTTCGACTTGCGCCCCTCTTCGAACGACTGGAACGCGCCGACTTTGTCGCCCTTGTCGTGGATCTTGCCGCCGGTCGCGCGAACCAGTTCTCGAAATTCGTAATCGAGCCCTTCGGCGCGGAAGTAGCCTTTTTCCTCCGCGACCCATTCGTGCAGACGGAAATGCGGTTCGATGATGAATTTTGCCATTGCTTTCTCTCCCTTTCTTCAGCAGGCGTTGAGGCGACCGTTGCGGCGCATTTGTGGACGCATTTGGCCGCGCTCGGCGACGCGCCGCGCCCGGATCATCTTGACGTGGTCGTCCATCAAGGCGCGCGCGCCGCTCGGATCGCGAAGCTCGATCAGGTCGGCAAGCTTGGTGTGAATTTCCAGGATGTGCCGCGCCAGCTTGGGTGTCGCGGTAACATTGCGGCGCGGCCAGGACACATGTTCGAGCGAAACGAGCTGCACCAGAATGACGCGGTTGTGAGAGGCCTCGGCCACGGCGCGATGAAAGTCCCGCGACAGCCGCGTGAATTCATCGAGATCGCCGATCGCCGCTTCGGCCTCGCGCAATAAGCGGCGGAGTTTTTCGATGTCGGCCGCGGTGGCGCTTTCCGCCGCAAGTTCCGCGCCGAGCGTCTCGATGGCGCGTTGCGCGTCCATGATTTCGGCAACGCTCACGCTGGTGAGATCGAGCTGCACCGCAAGCGCTTCGGCAAACAGGCGCGGATTGCCGTGCGCAATGCGCGCGCCGCCGCCTTTGCCCATCCGGATTTCGACGATGCCGAGGGCTTCAAGCGTTCGCAGCGCGTCGCGCGCGACGATCCGGCTGGCATTAAACCGCGCCGCCAGATCTTTTTCGGTGCCGAGAAAATCGCCGGGCCGCAGCCGCTTGGCGAACAGCGCATCGCGCACCTCGGCAACGACTTGTGCCGACAGCGACGACGAGCGGCCCGCCAGCATGATGCGGGCTGTCCCGTTCGTGTTTGGCTCGAGCGCCATTGGCAAAAGGCTCCGCTGGCAAAAAGTCTCCGCTGGCACCAGATACTAAAGATAGTATCTTTATCCGTCAATTGATCGGCGATTTCGGTAACGCTCTGATTCAAATCAGAAAAATATCCCTGCCGAACCCCGCTTAGGTGCCGACCCCGGCTAGAGGGCGCGCGTGGAGTCGTCGAACAACTCCTCGACGCTAAAGCGGCGCGGAATGATTTTCATTTCCAGCGCGTAGCTCGACATCAATTCGAGCGCCGGTCTCACCGCCTCGAAGCCGAATGGAATCGTGTCGATGGCCCCGGGCTTCGGCAGGCCTGCGGCTTTTTTGCTTGCTGCCAGCATGCGGAAGATCTCCCGCACCGCGCCGGGATCGGATTTGGCGAGCGCAGTCTTGACCACGACCATGTGATTGACCGGCACAGTCGCGTGCTTGTTGTACCACTCCTTCGCCGCCGCCTCCGGTTCGGCGATGACGCTCTTGAGCCGCGGATCGGTCGGAATTTTGCCGCCGAAGATTGCGGCGTCAAGTTCGCCCTCGAGCAGCATTTTGGTCATGTACTTGCCGGGAGCGGCGCGCTCGACGCCCGGCGGGTCGCGGTATTCGGGAACATGGGCATCCTCGAAGGTCACCCATTTCACCTTGTTAAGATCGACGCCGTAATCCTTCCAGAGAATGCCGCGTAGCCACACTCCGGTCGTCTGCGAGAACGCGCGAACGCCGACACGGCGGTCCGGCAAGCTCTCCGGGGTCACGGTCCCGCGCTCCGAATTGTAGAACATGGTGCCGTGCTGAAAACGTCCCATCATCGACGCCGGCAACAGCGTCAGCGGCTTGCCATAGGCCTTCGCCTGCAAATATGTCGCGATCGCCATTTCGCTGACGTCGAACTTTTCCTGCCGCACCATCATGAGGAAGGCTTTATTGATCGGCTCGACCTCATTGAAACGCAAGGCAACGCGATCGGAGGTGATCGCGCCGTCCTTAAGCGCGCGCGTATGCGGGTATGTCCCGAAACAGGCATCAAGGGTCGCGATTTTCTCGGCAGTCATTGTGGCCATAATGGCTTACCTCATTGCTTCGATTGATCTTATGATCTGACGGGGGGCAGCACCAGTCACCTGCCGCATCATGGCTTTGGCAAAGATTGGAAATGAATTAAAAATGGATCAGAGCATAAGAACCAGGGAAATGACGGCCGACGAAGCCCGAGTGCCGGCGGCAGGGCTCGCCGAATTTGTGGCGTGCGCCTTCGTCGCCGCCGGCTTGCCGCAACCCGACGCGCAGGCGGTCGCGGCTTTAATGGTGGAAGCCGATTTGCGCGGCAGCGACACCCATGGCGTGATCCGCCTGCCGCTTTACGTACGCCGGCTGCGCGCCGGCGGCATCAACGCCAAACCAAACATCCGGCTCATCAGCGATCGCGCGTCGGTGGCGTTGATCGACGGCGACAATGGCATGGGTCATCTGGTGATGCGCCGCGCCGCTGCACTGGCAATCGAGAAAGCCAAGGCGACCGGCGTTGGCTGGATTGGCGCGCGCATGAGCAATCATGCCGGGCCCGCGGCGCTTTATGTCACAATGCCGCTCGAACATGACATGGTCGGTCTCTACTTCGCGGTCGGCAGCAACAATCATCTGCCGCCATGGGGCGGCAGCGAAAGCCTGCTCGGCACCAATCCGATGGCGGTGGCGGTCCCAGCATTTGAAGAGCCGCCGATCGTGCTAGATATGGCGCCAACCGTCGCCGCCTACGGCAAGGTGCGGCTCAAGGCGCAGCGCGGTGAGCCGATGCCGGTCGGCTGGATGATCGACCGCGAGGGCAAGCCGCTGACCGATGCCAAGCGCGCCGACGAAGGCCATCTGCTCCCGATCGGTGATTATAAAGGCTATGGGCTGAGCCTCATCATCGCGCTCCTTGCCGGCGCGTTGAACCGCGCCGCGGTGGGACGCGAGGTGATCGACTTTGTCAAAGAGACCGGCAAGGCAACCAATACCGGCCAGGCGATCATGGCGCTGTCCATCGAGGCCTTTATGTCCCCGGCTGAGTTCAAGCACGCCGCCGACGGTTTCATTCGCGACATTCGTCAGTCGCAGCGGCTGCCCGGCGTTGACCGCATCTGGCTTCCCGGCGAGCAAAGCAACGCCAAGCGGCTCGACCGCCGCGCGCATGGCATTCCGATGCCGAAAGCGCTGCGCGACACTCTCGATGCGGTGGCGCGCGAGCTTAAGGTGGCGGGGCTGCCCTAGTTTGCCGCGTCCAATACACGCGCCGTTTCTTGTCGGCGGTTTGATCCGAGCGAACGATCGTTCGAGTCAGTCGCGGAGTCCCAGTAAGGAAAAGCCATGCCCCCGCAGATACCCGTCGGCCTGATCGGCGTCGGCTTGATGGGAGAAGTCTACGCGCGGCGGTTGATCGCCGCCGGATTCGGCGTGATCGGATTCGACACTGATGCGGCGCGCAACGAACGGCTTGTACAGATCGGCGGGCGCGCCGGATCACTCACTGAGATCGCCCGCCAGTGCGATCCGATTGTGATCGCGGTGTTGTCGACTGACCAAGTCGAGGATGTGATCGAACGCGCCCTATTGCCGGCCGCGGCTGGCAAACTGGTGATCTGCACCAGCACCTGCGATCCGGATCGCATTGCCGCACTCGGCGCCCGCGTCGCGCGCGACATTCGCTTTCTCGAAGCGCCGGTGTCCGGCACCAGCGCGCAGGTGCGTCACGGCGACGGCGTTGGACTCATCGGCGGCGAAGTAGCGACCGCGCAAATCGCCTTACCCGTGCTCGACGCGCTGTTTCCGAAGCGCTTTCACATCGGCAAGGTCGGTGACGGCGGCCGCGCCAAGCTCGCCATCAATCTCATCCTCGGCCTCAACCGCCTCGCGCTTGCCGAGGGCCTGGTCTTTGCGTCACGGCTTGGTCTCGACGCTGCGGCATTTTTGGAAGTGGCGCGCGCGTCGGCAGCCGCTTCGCAAGTGATGGACACCAAAGGGCCGAAAATGGTCGTCGGCGATTTTACTCCGGAAGGCCGCGTACGCCAGACGCTCAAAGACGCGCATCTCATGATGGACCAGGCGCGTAAGCTCGAACAGAAGCTGCCGCTTCTTGAGATCCACGCCGCCGTGCTTGAGGCATGCGTCCGCCACGGCGAAAGCGAAAAGGACAACAGCATTGTCATCGAAGAAATTAGGCGCCGAGTGCGCGACAAGGCCTCATAAGCCTATAGCGGTTAAGGAAACGATCCGATGAGCCTTGCCGATGAACTGAGCTGGCGGCCCGCAACTGAGCTCGCGCGCCTTATTCGCAGCAAAGCTATCAGCCCGGTCGAAGTATTGCGAAGCTGCCTTGAAACAATTGAGCGACTCAACCCGAAGATCAACGCGATCTGCACGCTGGCGGCCGAATCGGCGATGGCGGCGGCCGAGCGCGCCGAACGTGCCGTGATGGCGGGCGACGAGATTGGCTTGCTTCACGGCGTGCCGATCGGCATCAAAGATCTCACGCCGACGGCCGGCATTCGCACCACCTTCGGTTCGCCGCTCTTTGCTAATAACGTCCCGAGCGAAGATGCCGCCGTGGTGAAGCGGATCAAGCAAGCCGGCGCCATCGTGGTGGGTAAGACCAACACGCCGGAATTCGGCGCTGGCGCCAATACCGTCAATCGCGTGTTTGGCGCCACTCGTAATCCCTGGGATCTTGCCTTGAGCGTGGGCGGTTCGAGCGGAGGCGGCGCCGCGGCGCTGGCGTCGGGCATGCTGCCGCTCGCTGAAGGCACCGATTTTGGCGGCTCGTTGCGCGTCCCGGCGGCGTTTTGTGGGGTCGTCGGCTTGCGACCCACCGCGGGACTGGTGCCTCGATATCCCACCCCGCTGCCATGGGATGTGGGCACCGTGCACGGACCGATGGCGCGCAATGCCGAGGATGCGGCTTTGCTGCTCGAAGCGATGATGGGTGACGATGACGGCCTCACGCCCATTTCGGTGACCCCACCGTGGAAAAGTGTGGCGACGGCGGTGGCACAAAGCCGCGATCTGAAAAAATTACGGATCGGCTATGCGTCGGATATCGCAGGGTTGGGAATCGATCCCGAAATCAGCATGGCGTGCCGAGCCGCCGCCATGCGCTTGGCCGATTACGGCGCAACCGTCGACGAACTGGAATTCTCGGTGGCTGACGGACTCGAGGCCTATCTGGTGCTGCGCGGCTTGACCATGGTCGCGCGGTTTTTTGAATCGTTGGGCGAACTCCAAAACTTTGGGCCAAATCTAAAGGGCAATATCGAGGCCGGCTCAAAGCTGACGACCGGCGACATTGCGCAGGCCGAGCACAAGCGTGCCGAGCTGTGGCGTCGTTGGCGCACACTGTTCGAGCGGATCGATTTATTGCTCACACCGACAACACCAGTGCCACCATTTCCAGTCGAACAAAATTATCCAGACACGATCGCCGGCCGAAAGATGACCAGCTACATCGATTGGATTGCGCCGACTTTTTTAGTGACGCTGAGCAGTCTTCCGGCCGCCTCGGTGCCGTGTGGGCAGACCACTGCCGGGCTTCCGATTGGACTTCAGATCATTGGGCCGCGCTTTGCCGAGCCGAAGATTCTTGCTGTTGCAAAACACGCGCACGAGATGAATCCAATTGGCTGGCCGCCACTTGTTGACACGCCCACCCGGACCTGAGCTGCGCGACCGCTACAAGCCGTTTTGCCAGCGCGGTCCCACCGACATTTCCAAAATTCGGAGTGGCTATTTATTGCTAAAGTAACAAGGTTTTTTTCAAGGCAGTGGGTGCTACCTAAGCGTGTTCTAAGAAAATGTCGCCCGAGCGCTGATCCAGAAATCGACCCGCGCCGGCATACAATTCGCTTTTGATTTAATGAGATCGACCCCCTGTTTTCCGCCTATTTTTTTGTTTCTTTGATTTTCTATCAATAAAGAAATCAATCCGAAAAGCTTGTTGCGCGCCGCCATCGCGTTCCTAAGCCGTACTCGCGTAAGTTGTAATGGCAAGTCATGCTTCCAAACGCGCTCGGGGCGATCGATCCCGAATTTCCACCGCCGTTCTCGTCAACGAATTCGATCAGAATGACGCTCAGTCGGCTGTCGAGCGCGAGCTTGTGCTGCGATTAGCGAGCTTACTGTGGCGCTTCGTTGGGGCCTTCCTTTTTTCCACAACGAAGGCACGACACGCGGATACGAGGCCGCAAAAAAGCCGTCACACGTCCGCTAACTTCGGCTTGTCGGACTGGCCGTCCCCCTTTTTCTTGAGCGGAAGGGTGGGGACGAAGGTGAAGAACGCGCATCACCAATACTTCACCCCCGTTCGACAACCCAACGATTGCTGTCCGAGAAAACGGCACGTATGGGGGACAAGGCGAAGCCGCTGGTTTCTCACATGGTCGGCGGCTTTGCTGTGTGTGAACTCGGCCTTTTTGTGCTCGCGGTCACATCGCGCAAAATCGATCCGATATTTGATCGGTGTGCGTCTGACATCCAAAGGCCGGTGGTGAACGTCCCCCATATGGCCAAGAGGCGCAAACGGCCTCGACCTGCAAGGGTGTCGGGGCCTTCTTTTTACGCCTAGCGCCCCAGGAGGCGAATCGTCTGACGGCAAAGAAATTATTAGTCGATTAAGTTCTTGTTATTCTTATCTTGCCACGATTCGGTCCTGATCAAATTGCTTTGTCGTTGCTGCGGGTTGGGGGCAAGCGGTGTTCAAGAAATCTCTCGCTCTAGCGTCGTTAGGGGCTTTCTGTTTCACGTGTGGGGGATGCGCCTATAGCGGTCCGGCCGCTCCATCGTTCGCAGCCATGCCCGGCCCCAACAAGTCTTATGAGTCTTTCCGGGGCGACGATCAGTACTGCCAGGGTTCCGCTCAGCAAGCGATAGGCTACCAATCCCCCGGCCAGGCGGCGAATGACGCTGCAGTTGGCAGCGCAGCCGTTGGCACCGCATTAGGCGCTCTGGCAGGTGCTGCACTTGGATCAGCGGCGGGACATATGGGGACAGGCGCGGCAATTGGCGCTGGTACTGGGTTGGTCGCAGGCAGTGCTGTGGGAACGGGGAATGCTCGCGCCGCCGGTGGCTCGCTGCAAGCGAGATATGACACCGTTTATGCGCAGTGCATGGCGGCCAAAGGCAATCGGATCCCAGGGCCGCCTGTTGTTGAACCAGTCTATGTCTATCCACGCCCCTATTATTGGGGTGGATATTAGCCGGTAGTTTGTGGAGCCGTTGCGCTTCGTCTGGGAACAACCGCTGCCTGTCGGATGTTCTTCCGGTGGTTCGGGAAATCGGCATGGAGAAGATCATGACGAGATCAGCACGGATCGGTTTGGCGGCGGCCTTGTTGCTGGGCGGCGCTACGTTTGCCGTGGGTCAAAATGGCCCAGCCACCGGCGGATACCCACCGGGCACGAAAAACCCGAATCTTTACGGCTATTACGGCTACTACGATTATTATGGATACTACGCTCGACCTCGCTATGCGCGATCCTACTATGGAACGCCCTACTATGTTCTGGGTTATCCCGTCCCACACTACGGCTACATGGGTTGGCGCAGCTAGCGGTAGCTTAGCCGGCAAAAAACTGGCCCCAACGAGTTGGTGTTGAGGCCGATTGCTGTTTGGGGACGCAGGGGAGCGACCTTGTGTGAGTACAGCTTGAACCGTTTTTGTGAAAATTGCGCGACAGCAACCGCGCCGCTAGGCGCGTCGTCGCGAGCGCCCGATCAGAAAGTATTTCAGGACGAACTTGCCCTCGCCATCGGCTCAAATTCAATTCCGACATGCGCCAGACGTTGCGACTTCACCCGGACTCGTCTTGCTTAGCAGTGACACACATCGAAGTCGAAGTTGCACGTCCGCGAGACCGTAGTTTGGTGTTTGCCTATGCCGTAACCGGCAGGATAAGTGATCTGGCTATACCAGCCGTGGTCACGGCGGCACGGAAAGACGAACTCTGGCGGCATATCTGCTTCGAGGCCTTCGTTGGCAGCCCCCCAGACGTCGCATATTACGAATTCAACTTTGCGCCCTCGACGCAGTGGGCGGCCTGTCGGTTCAGCGGCTATCGCGCCGGTATGCGCGTTGCAACCGAAATCAGCCCGCCCCAAATCGCAGTGGAGTCTGGTCCTGACCGTTACATCCTGCGAGCCTCGCTAGAGTTGGATCATGCATAGCTCTCCGGAGGTGCGACATGGCGCATCGGCGTCTCGGCGGTAATCGAGGAAACTAGCGGCCATCAATCACATTGGGCGTTGGCTCATCCACCCGGCAAGGCCGATTTCCATCATTCCGATTGCTTTGCGATTGAGGTCCGCTGACACGTACGACCATGCAATTTGGCATCGATCGGCTCATTGCCGAACGCGCCTTGCGCACGCCGCTTCGCGGCAGGCGCGTCGCCTTGCTTGCGCATCCCGCCTCGGTCAGGGCCGACTTGACGCACTCGCTTGATGCGTTGGTCGCGTGTGGTGACATAACGATCACGGCTGCGTTCGGTCCGCAGCATGGCTTGCGCGGTGACAAGCAAGACAACATGATCGAGTCGCCGAACTTCAACGATCCGATACACCACATCCCTGTGTTTAGCTTATATGGCGAGGTGCGTAAGCCGACAGATGAGATGATGGATTCATGCGATGTCATCCTCGTCGATCTGCAGGATTTGGGTTGCCGGATTTATACGTTTATCACGACGCTCCGCTATGTTCTCGAGGCCGCGTCAAAACGTCAGAAAACGGTGTGGGTGTTAGATCGGCCGAATCCAGTCGGTCGACCCATCGAAGGCTTGATGCTGCGATCTGGCTGGCAAAGTTTTGTTGGCGCCGGACCCTTGCCGATGCGCTACGGCCTGACGCTCGGAGAGCTGGGCTCCTGGTTCACCAGAACCCTCAAGCTCGATGTAGAGTATCGTGTTATCGAGATGCAAGGCTGGCAGCCCGATGCTGCGCCAGGATTCGGTTGGCCGATTGGCGAGCGGACGTGGATCAATCCCAGTCCAAATGCATCAAATTTATGGATGGCTCGCGCCTATGCGGGCACGGTGATGGTCGAAGGCACAACGCTGTCGGAAGGCCGCGGCACCACGCGACCGCTCGAGGTGTTTGGCGCTCCTGATATCAATACGCGGGCCGTCATGAAAGAAATGGCTTCGCTTGCACCGCAGTGGTTACGCGGTTGCCGGCTGCGCGATTGCTGGTTTGAACCCACGTTTCACAAGCACGTCGGCAAGCTATGCAACGGCATTCAGATCCACACTGAAGGTGCCGGTTACGATCACTAGGCGTTCAAGCCATGGCGTGTCCAGGCGCTCGCGTTCAAGGCGATCCGACGTTTGTATCCCGACTACCAGTTATGGCGCGATTTCGCCTATGAGTATGAGCGCGGCAAGCCCGCTATCGATGTGATCAATGGCGGCCCGTTACTACGCGAATGGGTGGATGATGCGTCCGCGACGCCACAAGATCTGGACACCCTGGCTATGTCCGATGAGCAGGCGTGGTTGAACGAGCGACAAGGAGTGCTGCACTACTAAAGGAGAATGAGCGTTCTCTGACAACAGTTCCCCGATCCTGCCAAGGGCAAGTGCCGGAGCACAAAATAGCTAGTGGGGAATGGCATCCACAAATGTTGGCTTGGCGCTTGGCTCGATCGTTGTCACGCGGTGTAGGTTAGGCTCGACGGTTGCAACGCTAGTGCCCAGGCGTACCGCATAGACCTGCAGGTTTTCCATAACCCGTTGAACGTAATTGCGCGTCTCGGCCATTGGTATGC
The DNA here is from genome assembly GCA_049286035.1 of Xanthobacteraceae bacterium. GTDB lineage: Bacteria > Pseudomonadota > Alphaproteobacteria > Rhizobiales > Xanthobacteraceae > BOG-931. The sequence goes on along the minus strand of JBAQBC010000436.1, from coordinate 2,144 downwards.
GCTCCACCCAATCGACCGCATCAACCTTGGGATCACGGGGGTCGCCGTGCTGCACCACCCATTGTCGGACACGGCCGCGGCCAGCATTGTAGCCAGCGAATGTCATGAGATACGAACCCATGTACTCCTTAAACAGAGCGCTGACCTCGGCGGCGCCCATCTGCATATTGTAGACCGGATCGGCGACGAGACGCTGCCAGTCGTAGACAACACCAAACCGTCGCGCGGTGTCGCGACCAGCCTCCGGCGTAACCTGCATGAGCCCCACCGCATTGGCCGGCGAAGTGTCGCGCTGGTCAAAACCGCTCTCGGTGCGCACAATCGAATAGACCATACAGTGATCGATCGCTGCCGCGATTGGGCTATAGCCAGGCACGCCGACCTCGGGAAACGCGTACCGCTCCATGGCGAGACCTCTGGCGAGGGCCGTCTTTCCCAGAACGAGCATCGCCTGAGCATCGTGGTGGTGTGCGGTCAGCTCGCCAACCGCGTTCAGCGTGGCAAGGTCGGTACTGCTCTCAGCGAACTCGGTGACAAAGGTCAAAACAAGGTCGAGTTCGCCAATCGCATATAGGATTTCCACCGCGCGGGGCACATCGTTGCCCGCGCTTTCCAGATCAGCCTGCCGGAAGGGTGGCGGACGCAACGCAATCTCGTTAAAGCCGAGTCGCGCTCGCGCTAGCTGGCCGTAATAGGCGGTGGGATAGCGCGCTGCCCGCTCGTATTGTGCCTTCATCTCGTCGAGCTGGCCGGCAGCCTCGAACGCACGGCCACGCCAATATGCGGCACGCGCCAAGACAATCGGATCGCTCGAGCCTTCGTCGATTTTCGCGAAGTGCCGCAGCGCCGTGATTGGATCCGACAGGAAACGCAACGCGATCCAGCCGGGCATGAAGTGAAATTCTGCGCGGTAATAAGGATTGGCCGGAGCCGCTACTTGGCGGACAACGTGGTAGGCGGTGTTTGGGTTACCCAGATCGAGCAGTCGGCGCGCCAGCGTGCGGCACTCTCGCCACCATTCATCGGTGTCTTGTCCCTGCAAATCCTTACTTGAAACTTCAGCCACGAGCTTGACCGCTGCTGCAGCATCGTCATGGGCCAATAACAAGTGCAGCCGGCACAAGGCATAGCCTAAATCAGCTTGCGCATCTTTTGGTATCGCTGCGAGCATCGCGCCGCTTTTGCTGGTGTTCGCCTCGGCTGCCTCGCAAGCCTTCACGATCGCGACTTGGGCCGGACCTAGGCGTTTGGCCGCGCGCATGGCGGCACCGAAATCCTTGGCGCCGATGCGGCGGTCCATGCGCACAATGTCATCGGCAGCGGTTAATTCATCGCGGAATGCGTTGGCGACAACGCCTTCCAATTCAGCCGAAAGTTCTGCCGAGTGCCACACAGCCCGAACCTGGCGTGAGGCGCCGGCACGATCGCCCTCGGCCATCGATACGCGCGCGACTGCAAGTCGACCGGGCGCACTGGCGGGTTGCGTACCAACAAAGTGGCGCACGGTCGCCGCGTCGCGCCGCTCTTGCCACAGCCTTGCTTCGGCGCGGCGACGGAACAGCGGCAAGCTCGGCCAATCGGGATTGCTTTGGATGAAGCTATTATACTCGTCGAACCCGGCGGGGTTATCGGGATTGCGCAGCGCAGCCCAGGCGATGAGTTTCCGCGCTGCCGGATCGTCGATTGATGCCGCAAGGTTCGTCGCGTCACCGAGCTTGTGCTGCTGCACCAGCTGGAGCGCCTGCTTCACGGCAACGAGATCGGGCGACATTTGCAACACCGGTGGTGGAGTACCAATGGTGTCGGTTGTGAGGATCGTTCTCGGTCCGGGCGTGCGCTCCACCTGCTTGGCCTCGGTCACCGGCCGGTGCTTATGATGCTCCGAGTTGGTGACTTTGCTCCCGTGTGAGCTGGCTTGCTTGTGGGCTGGGGCAGAAGACGCTTCGCCGCTGGTGAGTGCCACAATCGCCGAAGCAAACAGGTAAACCAGAGTGCGCCGCTGCGGCAGTCGTCTGACGAGCGCGTTGTCGCCAGCGAAAGCAGCGCCGCTTCGATCTAAATTGGTGTGAGAGCAGTAGATGGTCCCGACCCCTTCCCGCTTCCGGGAAGTATGCCGGGAATTAAGGCACCTTTGCGGTGCCCCG
>JBAQBC010000435.1:0-2759 GCA_049286035.1 Xanthobacteraceae bacterium | reverse complement strand
CGGCGCGTGCACCGAGATGAAGTCGGAGCGGGCGAGGAGATCGTCAAAGCTCACGCCCTCGACGCCGGCGGCGCGCAGCGTTTCCTTTGCCACGTAAGGATCGTGGGCGAGCACGTTTAGTCCAAATGCTTTGGCTTTGGGCGCCAGCATGCGCGGAATATTGCCGAAGCCAACGAGCCCCAACACCTGGCCTTCGAGCCGGCGCAGCGGCACGAGCGGCGGCACTTCCCATCGCCCGGATTGGACGAGCTTGTTGGCGAGGGCCACTTTGCGCGCGAGTGCGAGCAAAAGCGCCATGGCGTGGTCCGACACTTCGCGCAGGCAATAATCGGGAACGTAATTGACGGCAATGCCGAGCGCCTTCGCCGCCGGCAGATCGATATTGTCGACGCCGAGCCCGAACCGGCCGATCGCCTTGCAACGCGTCAACTGCCGAAGGAGTTCGCCGGGAAGCTTGGCGTAAGTGACGAGAACGGCGTCGGCGTCGCGCGCCACGGCGAGGATGTCGTCGGCGGAAGCGCTTTTCGCCATGCGGTATTCCGGATCAAGCCGCGCCAGCTTTTGCTTGGCCGGTTCAAGCGAGGGAAACGGACTGTCGGTGATGGCGATGATGGTGTGAGGCATTGAGTACACTTTCTTTTTACTCCCTCCCCCGAAAGGGGAGGGGTCACTTAACGCGCCGGCCGGACCCCCACCTGCTCGCTTACGCTCGCCATCCTCCCCCTTCCACGGGGAGGATTTTAGAGAGCAAATACCTGCGGATTGACACAGTTCGGCAATTTTCGTCCTTCCAGGAAGGCAAGAATATTGTCGACGACGATCTTTGCCATCTCCTCGCGCACTTGCGGCGTGGCGCTGCCGAGATGCGGGGTGAGCACGACATTCGACATCGCTTTGAGGCACTTGTCGACTTTTGGCTCGTGCTCGAACACATCGAGCCCGGCGCCGGCGATCTGTTTGGTCTTGAGCGCACGCACGAGCGCCGCCTCGTCGACAATCGCGCCGCGGGCGGTGTTGATCAAAAACGCGGTCTTTTTCATCAGCCGCAGCTCGCGGGCGCCGATTTGACGCCGGGTCTGCGCATTGAGCGGCGAATGCAGCGATATGAAATCAGACTCACGCAGCAACTGCTCGAGCGGCACATAGGTCAAGCCGGCTTCGCGCTCCTCGCTTTCGGATTTGCGCCGCGGGGTCCAGTACAACACGCGCATCGAGAAGCCATGCGCGCGGCGCGCCACGGCTTTGCCGATCAACCCGCCGCCGCCAATGAGCCCGATGGTTTTGCCCCAGACGTAGGAGCCCATCAGATGCGCCGACTGGCCGCCGGGGAATTTGCCGGCGCGCACCGCGCGGTCGCCTTCGAGGATCCGCCGCGCCACCGCGAGCATCAGACCGAAATTAAGATCCGCGGTCGCTTCGGTGGTGATCGGGGCGGTCACGGTGACGGGAATGCGCCGTTGCGTCGCCGCCGCGACGTCGATGTTAGACGGCGTGATCGATTGTGCGGCGATCAGACGCAATTCCGGATTGGCGGTGACGGCGGCGCGATCGATCTTGTCGTGGAGCAGGCAGAACAAAATATCCGCGTGACGCACTTCCCGGAGCAGCGTGCGCTTGGGGATGATCCGGCTCGCATCGGGAAACACTTTGACCTTCGCCACGGCGCGCAGGCGCTTGAGCGCGGTCTCCGACACCGGCTGGGTAACGAAAATCCGCGGCCGTCGTTGCGATGTCCACATTAAAGTACGATTGGATCGAGTTGAATTACGATCTGTCCGGAATCATTTTGTTTGCGCATGATCTTATCCGAAAACCGGTTTCCACTTTTCGGGATCATGCGCTAGGCGAGCCACCGCACGACGCCGGCGACGCCGTCGACCGCAACCTGCGCGCCGTCGGGAATGCGCCGCGTGGCATCGAGTACGCCGAGCACCGCGGGGATGCCGCGCTCGCGCGCCAGCGAAGCAAGATGCGAGGTCGAGCCGCCAAGCTCGGCGACGACGCCGCCGACACGCGGCAGGATGTGGCTCAGCGCCGGGCCGGCAACGCGCGTCACCAAAATATCGCCCGGCGCCACGCGGCTGAGCTCGCATTCGCAATTCACCACTACGGCGCGGCCCGAGCCCCAGCCGATCCCGGCGGGATGGCCATTGAGGCCTGGATGTCTGAGCCAGATTGCGTCCGGCACCGTTGCCGGCTTCATGTGCAGCGGACGCGCCTGCAGCAATTTGAAACCGTCGGCGTCCAGCGCCCATTCGATCTCGACCGGCATGCCGAGCACGCCCTCGGCCTTGCGCATCAACCGGCCGAGCGCAGTGGCCTCGCCGGCTTTTAGGCAGGGGGCGCGAATGAGCGCCGCGGGCACGGCTTGCGGCGAAGTTCCCGCGCCGCCGGCGGTATGGCTGCAGGCCTCGCGATGATGCTTTCGTCCAGCGTCGTTGGAGCGCACGAAGCCTTGCCGGGAGAGCACGACGCGGTCCGGCACCACTTCGCCCTGCGCGATGGTCGAGCCCAATCCCCATGTGGCGCTGACTAGCATCTGGCCGTCGGCGGTCTCGCTCAAACCTCCGCCGGAGGCGCGCGCGGCGACGAGCGGTTGGACCAAAACAGCCATCGCGGTCTGCGCCGGATTTTGTTCATGCTGCGCCATGGAGCGCCGCGCGGTCGTGGTCCACAAAGCCGCCCAGCAGGCACGCAAGGCGGTGATGAATTCGGCCTCGCCGGCGATGCCGAGGAAGCTTTCGAACTGGCCGGCAAAA
>JBAQBC010000434.1:0-17393 GCA_049286035.1 Xanthobacteraceae bacterium | reverse complement strand
AACCTCGTCCGTGAATCCATCGTCGACGAAGCGCAATTGCCGATGCGGCTCACGGCCTGCACGCCGTGCTTCCGCGCCGAGGCGGGCGCCGCCGGCAAGGATACGCGTGGCATGATCCGGCAGCACCAGTTCACCAAAGTCGAACTCGTCTCCATCACCACGCCCGAGCAGTCGCGGGACGAGCACGAACGGATGCTGTCCTGCGCCGAGGAAGTGCTGCGCCGGCTCGATCTGCATTATCGCGTGGTCACGCTGTGCACCGGTGATATGGGCTTTGCCGCGCAAAAGACCTACGACATCGAAGTCTGGCTGCCGGGACAGAACATGTACCGCGAGATTTCATCCTGCTCAGTCTGCGGCGATTTCCAGGCGCGGCGCATGAATGCGCGTTATCGGGACAAAGACCGCACTGTCCGTCACGTCCACACGCTCAATGGCTCGGGCGTCGCCGTGGGACGCGCGCTGATCGCGGTCATGGAGACCTATCAAGACGGCGACGGATCGATTGCCGTGCCGGGCGTGTTGCAGACTTATATGGGCGGACTGAAAAAAATCGAGCGACAATGATTGCATTTTTGGAATTGCTCTGAGGCCATGCGCATCCTGGTCACCAATGACGACGGCATTCATTCGCCGGGCCTCGACACCTGCGAGGAAATTGCCCGCAAGCTTTCAGACGACGTTTGGATCGTGGCGCCGGAACATGATCAATCCGGGGTCGCCCATTCGCTCTCGCTCAACGATCCGCTGCGGCTTCGCCAAGTGGATGAGCGCAAATTCGCCGTGCGCGGCACGCCGACCGATTGCGTGATCATGGGCGCGCGCCATGTGCTGCAAGACAAGCAGATCGATCTGGTGCTGTCCGGCGTCAATCGGGGACGCAATGTCGGCGAGGACGTGATTTATTCCGGCACTGTGGCGGGCGCCATGGAAGGCGCGGTGCTCGGCATTCCCTCGATCGCGCTGTCGCAGTCTTACAACTCACGCAGCGGCCAGCCGCCGTTCTGGGAGACGGGAGTGCACTTTGCGCCCGAGATCATCCGGCGGGTGCTCGCCGGCGGCGTGCGCGACGGCGTGCTGATCAACGTCAATTTTCCCGATTGTCGCCCGGAAGAAGTCAAAGCCATCAGGGTTACTCCGCTCGGCCGCCGCCGTCAGGAGCGCTTGCATATCGACAAACGCGTCGACGGGCGCGGCAATCCGTATTACTGGATCGCCTATTCGCGCCTAAGCCCATTTCAGGCCGAGCACGGAACGGACATTGCGGTGCTTGATGAACGCTGTATCGCGCTGACGCCGCTGCGGATCGACATCACCGACGAGCCGACCATGACCAAGCTCGCCGAACTTTTCGCCAAGCAGATTTAACGCAGCAATTTAGTTTGCGCTATTGGCGACGGCTTGGATCGCTTCCTCAAGCGCGTCGGCCTGAAATGGCTTCTGCAAAATTGGCGCAGTCCGATACGCTTCGGGCAATCCGCGCTGACCATATCCACTCGCGAAAATAAACGGCACGCCACGCTCGATGAGAATCTCAACGACCGGCGTCACCGGGGTGCCGTTGAGATTCACATCAAGCACCGCGAGATCGAATTCCGCCTGCCTCGCAAGCGAAATTGCCTCGTCGAGGCCGCCTGCCTCCGCCGCGACACTGTGGCCGAGATCCGTCAGCATGCCTTCAAGCAGCATGCGGATCATCAGCTCATCCTCGACAATGAGGACGCGCTTGCCCGCGGCAGCCTTACCGTAACTCATCATGCGGGGTTCCGTGCTTGCGCCCCAACGTCCGAGATCGCCCCTGGTTCCAACCAAGGAGACTTAATTGCCATGAGCTGACCGGCAGCGGGTTCACGATATGCAGCAGAGTGTAACAGAGCTGGCGGAGTGCTAAAAAGCGGCGGCAGTAAGGTTCAAGCGAGGCGACCGTGGCCGTAAAGCCAGCCGCTGACGACATCGAGCGCATGGAATTCCAACTTGCGCTGCGCCGGCGCGGGATCAGCGATCAAGCCGTGCTTCGTGCCATGGAGGAAGTGCCGCGGGAGAAATTTGTCGCTCCTGGCTTCGTCGAAAGCGCTTATGCCGATCAGGCCCTGCCGATCGAATGTGGACAGACGATCAGTCAGCCCTTCGTCGTGGCCTATATGACCCAACGGCTTGAAGTCGGCCCCGCCCATCGCGTGCTCGAAATCGGAACAGGCTCCGGCTATCAGGCCGCCGTTTTGTCGCGCCTGGCGCGCGAAGTCGTCACCATCGAACGCTACCGCACCCTTGCCGACACGGCGAGTGAGAGACTTAAGGCGCTTGGCTGTGCCAACGTCACAGTCCGTGTCGGCGACGGTATGGGTGGCGCGCCGGATTTGGCGCCGTTCGATCGCATCATGGTTACTGCTGCGGCCGAAGACGTCCCGGAGGCGCTGGTGGCGCAGCTTGCCGAGCAGGGCAAGATGGTGCTGCCCGTCGGACCGCGCCATGACGCGCAGTATTTGGTCAAGTTCACCAAGCATCCGGGCGGTCGATTAACCCGGGAAGAGCTTATTGCCGTGCGATTTGTGCCGCTATTGCCGGGGCAGGCGCGGGAATTGTAGCGGCAAAGACACACAATGGATTATTGCGAAATATTCTCCGGTGCTTAAAACCCTGTTTACCGCAAGGTTGTTTATTCACTCCTCCTTTGTATTGCGTACGAGTGAGTAACCATGCGTGTATCGCCTCGGACGGCCATCTGGCCGCAACTGGTTGCCATTTCGTTAATCGGATTGGGGGTCGCAAGCTGCGCCGATTCCGGGCGCTTCGGCGACTTTTTCGGTTCGACTGGTTCGACGAACACATCCGTTTCGCGCAGCGACGCCTATGGTTCGGCCGCGCAGAGCGCATCGGCAACTCATATTGAAGCAAAACCGCTGGCCCATTTGGCGACCACCGAAGAGGGCGCTCCAGGCAACGGGGGCGGCTGGTCCCAGCCCCAAACCGGCAATGCCACGGTGCGGACTGCGCCGCCGCAGTCGCATTACCAATCAACGGCGGTTGCCGCCTCGCAGTCCCACACCGTTACGGCGGGCCAGCGGGCGGCTTCCGTGCCGCGTGGCGGCCTCGTTGCTCCGTCCGTGGTCCACGTCGTGGCGGCAGGCGAAACGCTCAAGAGCATCGCCAGGATTTATCGTAAGCCCGTTGCGGTGATTGCTCGGGCCAATAGTCTCGCGGTCAATGCCAAGGTGAGACCCGGCGACCGCATCACGATTCCCGATATCAAAGAGGCGTCACAAGCCACGCAAGCGCGCTCCGAAGCGTCAGTCGCTCCGCCGACCGGCGGTGTCGCCATGGCGGACTCGTCGCAAACCGCGCGCGTCGTGGAACCTGCTCCGGCAATGTCCAGTCAGGAGGCCGTAAAAAACGCGGAGCCTGCCGGCAGCCTGCCGGGATTCCGCTGGCCGGTGCGCGGCCGCGTCATCGCGGCGTTCGGACCCAAGCCGAACGGCGTGCAAAATGACGGCATCAACCTCGCCGTGCCGGAGGGCACTCCGATCAAGGCCGCGGAAGATGGCGTCGTGGCCTATGCCGGCAGTGAGCTGAAGGGCTATGGCAATCTCGTCCTGGTGCGCCACCCCAATGGTTTCGTCACTGCCTATGCGCATGCCAGCGACATTCTGGTCAAGCGCGGCGACCCGGTGAAACGCGGCCAAGTGATTGCGCATGCCGGTCAGACCGGCAATGTCACCTCGCCGCAATTGCATTTCGAAATCCGCAAAGGCGCCACTCCGGTCGACCCGTCGCAGTATTTGAGTGGGGCGTAAATCAGATGTCGGAGGTCAGATGACAGATGTCAGAGACAACACTCTGCATCTGACATCTGGCCGCTGTCATCCGTCCTCCGATATCCGCACGCCCTTCCGTCCGGCCAGATCCTGAACGTATTGCCACGCCACGCGGCCGGAGCGTGCGCCGCGCGTCGTGGCCCATTCCAGGGCTTCCCGGCGTAATTCGGCGCCGTCGAACGGCACCCGGTAGTGGACAATGTAGCCCTCGACCATGGCGAGATATTCGTCCTGGCTGCAGCGATGAAAGCCAAGCCAAAGTCCGAAGCGATCCGATAGCGACACTTTTTCTTCGACAGCCTCGCCGGGATTGATGGCAGTCGCGCGTTCGTTTTCCATCATGTCACGGGCCAAGAGGTGCCGCCGGTTGGAGGTTGCGTAAAAAATCACATTCTCAGGACGCCCCTCGATTCCACCTTCGAGCATCGTTTTCAGCGATTTGTAGGAAGTATCGTCGGCGTCGAAGGACAGGTCGTCGCAAAAAACGATGAACCGCTGCGGCGCATTGCGTAAAAGACTCATGAGTTCAGGCAGCGACTCGATATCTTCACGGTGGATTTCAATGAGCTTCAATCCGGCGGCGGGAGAGGCTTTGCCGATCGCGGCGTGGGCGGCTTTGGCAAGCGACGATTTGCCCATGCCGCGGGCGCCCCACAGAAGCGCATTGTTGGCCGGCAGCCCGCGCGCAAAGCGTTCAGTGTTCTCGATCAGGAGATCGCGGACGCGGTCGATCCCTTTGAGAAGGGACATCTCGACGCGATTGACGCGGCGGACCGGCGTCAGCCTTCGGCCCTCGGGATGCCACACGAAGGCTTCGGCAGCGGCAAAATCGGTCGCCGCCGATGCAGCCGGCGCTAGCCGCTCCAGCGCGCCGGCGATGCGAGCGAGAAGCGCGGCGTCGCTACCGCGCGCCTGGGCTTTGTCGGCGCCCGCGCGAGCGGCCTTGTTGGGCGAGGTCTTGCTTGGTCGCGCGGGAGATTTAGCCATCTTTGCACCGACTTGCGGCCTTCCCTTAGCCGGGCGGGCAAGCGGCGGCAAGCCGAGCGGCCGCAAGGCGCCGAAGCGGGTTTCCGCCACGTTGCAATTGAGCCAACGGCGGTTATAGTCCGCGCCGATTTTGCGCGCAAAATCGGCCCTTCGTGCCAGGCGGCGCGCCTTTTCCTGCGGCTCCTTTTCACGCGCTTTTGGAGGAACAATGTTCATTACGCCCGCATTCGCGCAAAGCGGTCTGTTCGGCGGCGATTCAACCGGCATGATCACGTCTTTCATGCCGCTGATCCTGATCATCGTAATCATGTATTTCTTGATCCTGCGGCCGCAGCAGCAAAAAGTGAAACAGCATCAGTCGATGATCAAAGCCTTGCGGCGAGGCGACACCGTCGTGACCAATGGCGGCTTGGTGGCCAAGGTCACCAAAGTTGTCGACGACGATCAGATCGAAGTTGAAATCGCCGATGGCGTGCGTGTGCGGCAGATGCGCACCATGGTCAGCGATGTGCGCGCGAAAGGCGAGCCGGTGAAGGACGACAGCGCCGCCTGACCGATCCGGCAATTGACCGGCGGAGGAGGGCGGGCATGCGCGAACTCAACGGCGCCGCAAAGTAAGGAAAACGCAATCCATGTTGTTTTTCACGCGCTGGAAGGCAGCGGCAATTGTGATCACGGCTCTGACCGTATGCCTTTGCGCGGTGCCTAATTTCTTTTCGGATAACGTGGTCCGGCATTGGCCAAGCTGGGCGCAACGCCACATCGTGCTCGGCCTCGACCTGCAAGGCGGCTCGCATCTTTTGCTGGAGGTCGATTCGGCGGCGGTGCGCAAGGAACAATTGCAGTCGATCAACGACGATGTGCTGCGCGTGTTGCGGCAGGCGCGTATTCCATTCACCGGCCGCGCCATCCGCGGCAACGGCGTCGAAGTGCACATCACGCGCGATACCGACATCGATACCGCGCTCGCCAAGCTGCGGGAGCTGTCGCAGCCGCTCTCCGGATTTGCCGGCAGTACCGGGCAGCGCACCATTACGGTGACCGCGAACGGCAACACCATCACGCTGAACCCGACCGAGCCGGCCATCACCGAACGCGTGCGCCAGGCCGTCGATCAATCGATTCAGATCGTCGAGCGCCGCGTCAATGAACTCGGCCTTGTCGAGCCGACGATCCAGCGGGAAGGCACCGATCGCATACTCGTTCAGGTGCCAGGCCTCCAGGATCCGTCCCGCCTGAAGGAAATTCTGGGCAAGACGGCAAAACTCGACTTCCGGATGGTCGACGTGTCGATGCCGCCCGATCAGGCGGAGCAGGCCCACCCGGCCGATTCCGAGATCCTGCCCGGCGAAACGGCAGGCCAGAAATATTTGATCGAGAAGCGGGTGCTGGTCTCCGGCGCCGATCTCACCGACGCGCAACCCGGCTTCGATCAGCGCACCAATGAACCGGTCGTGAATTTCCGCTTCAATTCGGCCGGCGCGCGCAAATTCGCCGAGGTGACGCAGGCCAATGTGGGCAAGCCGTTCGCCATCGTGCTCGACAACAAGGTCATCTCGGCCCCGGTCATCCGCGAGCCGATCTTGGGCGGCTCCGGACAGATTTCCGGCAACTTCACGGTTCAGTCCGCCAACGATCTCGCCATTCTGTTACGCGCGGGCGCGCTGCCGGCGCCACTGACGATCATCGAAGAACGGACCGTGGGACCCGGTCTCGGCCAGGACTCGATCAATGCCGGCGAGCACGCCGCCTATGCTGGCGCCGCACTGGTGATCGTTTTCATGCTCGCGACCTACGGTTTGTTCGGACTGTTCGCCAATCTCGCGGTCGCAGTGAACGTCGCGATGATTTTCGGAATACTGTCGCTGTTGAGCGCCACGCTGACGCTTCCGGGAATCGCGGGCATCGTGCTGACGGTCGGTATTGCGGTGGACTCGAACGTGCTGATCTACGAGCGCATTCGCGAGGAGGTGCGCGCCGGCCGTAGCGCAATCAATGCGATCGACGCTGGCTTCTCGCGGGCCCTTGCTACTATTCTGGATTCGAACATCACCACCTTCATTGCGGCGGCGGTTTTGTTCTACATCGGCACCGGACCGGTGCGCGGATTCGCGGTGACGCTTGGCATCGGCATCATCACCACTTTGTTCACGGCCTTCACCTTGACCCGGCTGATCGTCGCCTATTGGGTGCGCCTGTGGCGTCCCCGCGTTGTGCCGATATGAGCATGTTCGGCCTGCGCAGGTTACCGGAACAGTTCATGCCTCACAGTCCCACCTGAAAGTCTGATCGTGCGCCTCCTACGCATCGTTCCCGATGACACAAAATTCGATTTCATGCGCTTCCGGCGCATCAGCTTTCCCGTATCGGCGATGCTGTCGATCGCGGCGATCCTGCTGTACTTCTTCCACGGCCTGAATTTCGGCATCGATTTTATCGGCGGCACGCTTATGGAGGTGCAGACCAAAGCCGGTCCGGCCGATCTCGCCAAGATGCGCGCGACAATCGGGTCGCTGCAGCTTGGTGAATTTCAGCTGCAGCAATTCGGCGCGCCAGACGACGTGCTGATTCGCATCTCCGAACAGCCAGGCGGCGATGAAGCGCAGCAGGCCGCGGTGCAGAAGGTCCGCAACGCGCTGGGCAACGAGGTGGACTACCGGCGGGTCGAGGTCGTGGGGCCGAGCGTTTCCACCGAGCTTCTGGCCTATGGCACGATCGGTCTAATTTTGGCGATCGTGGCGATCCTGATCTATCTCTGGTTCCGTTTCGAATGGCAGTTTGCGCTCGGCGCCATGATCGCCAACGTGCACGATATTGTGCTCACCGTGGGATTCATGTCGCTCACGCGTATCGATTTTGATCTCACCAGTATCGCGGCCTTGCTCACGATCCTGGGATACTCGCTCAATGATACGGTCGTGATCTACGATCGTATCCGTGAAATGCTTCGCCGCTATAAGCGCATGCCGATGCCGGAACTGTTGAACGCGTCGGTCAATGCCACTCTGTCGCGCTCGATTGTCACTCACGTCACGGTGGCGATGTCGCTTCTCGCGTTGTTGTTGTTCGGCGGTCAAGCCATTCACAGCTTCACCGCTACAATGATGTTCGGCGTGGTGCTTGTTGGTACCTACACGTCGGTGTTCATTGCTTCGCCGATCTTGATTTATCTCGGTGTAGGCCGTGGCCGGGTCGGCGGAGCCGAAGAACCGGAATCGCCGCCGACGGCACCCGCGGCCGCGCCGATTTCAGGCACGCCGGCTTCGCAGCGGGCCAAAGCGCGGCGTTAAGCCATGATTGCTTCAGGAACTCAGGTTCCACCCCGGATCAAGTCCGGGGCAGGCCTTTTCCGGATCATGCTCTAGTGGAAGAGCCCCATTTACCGCAGCAAGTCCTGATCGACGCGCACGGCGCCGGCGGCTTTCGCTTCGCGGGGATGTCGCATCGCGGCTCCGTGCTTTGCTTGCCGCAGGGCATTTGGGCCTGGCCGGTCGTTTCTCCTGGCGACGTCACAAACGAAACACTGTCGCGTGTCTTCGCCGAGGCTGCCGACTTGGACTTCTTCATTGTCGGCAGCGGCACTGGGCCATGGCGGCCGCCGGATGAGTTGCGCGCGCGATTTCGCGAAGCCCACGTCTCACTTGACGCGATGACGACCGGACCGGCGGTGCGCACCTATAACGTTATGCTGATGGAAGGCCGCCGGGTTGGCGCGGGGCTGATCGCCATCGAATGATCTAACGGTCGCACCATGCAAGATGGAGTTTCATATTGCGCCGAGCTTGTGCGCGACGCTGATCACGATCGGTTTATCGCAACCCTGTTCGCGCCTGAACGCAATCGCGATGCGCTTTATGCACTGTATGCCTTTAATGTCGAAGTCGCGCATGTGCGGGATCGCGCGCGTGAAGCGGCGCCGGGAGAAATCCGGCTGCAGTGGTGGCGCGAGGTGCTTCAGGGCGAACGCCACGGCGAGGCGATGGCGAGCCCGGTAGCCGCATCGCTCCTGAATGCGATTGAGCGCCACCGGCTGCCGGTGAACGCCATGCTGGCGCTTCTCGATGCGAGACGCTTCGATCTTTATGACGAACCGATGCGGACCATCGCTGAACTCGAGGACTACGCGCTTCGAACCGAATCGGCTTTGATTGCAATGGCGGCTAAGATTCTCGGAGCCGATGCTGTGGCGGCCGCTCGGCGCGCGGGAATAGCCCGCGTCCTGACGCAACTGTTGGCCGCTTTGCCAGGACATGCGGCGCGCCGGCAGCTTTATCTGCCGGTCGAGCTTCTTGATCGCCACGGGGCAGACGCCGCGGATGTGTTTGCTTGCCGCTCGTCGCCGGCGCTCAACCAAGCCGCGGCCGACTTGCGCCGTTTGGCGCGGGACCATCTCGCCGTCGCGGCGAGTAACTTGCGCGCGCTGCCTCGGCAGGCGCTGCCTGCATTTCTTCCGATTGCACCGGTGCGTCGGTCACTCGATCGCCTGGATCGCTCCGACATTTTCTTGCCGAAAGCGCTCTCGCCGTGGCGACGCCAGTGGCTGATTTGGCGCGCGGCGCGCAATCCAGATCGGCTGACTCGCTGATCGCGCGTCTAGCTGCCGCCGCGGCCGTTATGCGCTACGCGGATCCCGCTCTGGAACAACTTCTGGACATCGTCAAACACGTGATTGCTGTCTTCGACGTACCGCTGCATGCGCTGGCCCAACCAATCCTGATAGACGCTGGTCAAGTCGGGCATGGACCGCGCGGATGCGAGCTTGTTGGCAACGGAGGTAACAAGCTCGGCTTCCGACTTGGCGCGTGCAAACCAGTACTCGTTCATCCGCTCAAGAGCATCGAGCAGTTCCTTTTGGGTCGCAAACACCGATTTAGCGTGTTCTTGCGCCTGGTCGAATGGGCGAGTGAAGTCGACAGAAAAAGCGTCATTGGTTCCTGGTTGCTTAGCAGGCATGATACGCTCCCAAAAATCTTTACACGCGATTTCCAACCGCGCGAATCAGAGCCAGTACTCAGTTTCGGCACCGGATTAGAGTGAACTCGGAGTGCAGGTCACGTAGCAAGCGAAAACGCTGGAAATCTCACTCGCGTTCCCGCAAGAAACGCATGCAAACTTTTTCAGTTCCCTGATGGAAGAAATTTTCCAGCCGTGGCGCACGCGCGTGCTGCTCTGTTGAGCGGTTTTCATTTCTGGCGTGTGAGCGTGATCAGAAAGCGAAACGATCGCGCAAGTTCCGCCTGTCGGAGACAATACGTGAGACGATTGCGCGTTCGGCCTCGGTGCGGACCAACGCGTCGATCAAATCGACTTGATTCATCGCGACAAGTTCGAGAATTTCGCTGCGGACTTCGCCCTGCGTGTTCCGGGGCAGGGCTGGGACCACCTGCAAATGTTCCGGCTTTGCGCCGCCCAGAAATTTGATCAATTCATGCTCGTCAGCGCTGCTCTCGACGAACGCGTAAAGCCCGGTGCCGGTGCGACGATCGGGAAAAGCTACGATCGCCACGTCGCCAACTCGCGGATGTGCGCGCAACCGCGCCGCGATCGCCGGGGCTTGGCGAGTGAAGCGAACGCCGCGACCCTCGCGGTCGGTGAAATTCAGACCCCGCGTGATCGCGTAATAAAGCTTCTTGCCGCTGGCCATCCATACCCGTGTGATAAGCGTTTTACGCCCCAAGACGCGGCGTTCCGCGGCCGTCAACGCAGCCGGCGCGTAGCGCCGTTTGTGTTTAAGAAGATGGCGCAGGTCCTCGTAGCGGGCTAACCGGAACAAGAAACTGCGCCGCGGAAAGAATTCCGCAAGCTGAAAGTCGGTCATATAGGCGCGGCCATGTGCGTAGATCCAGTTCTGTTCTTTAGCCAGATCGTTATGCGTGATGCCGGCGCGATGCAGGAGCCGCAGCGCGGTCTTTGCCGAGCGGAAAAAATCGGCGTCGCCGTAAGGTTTGGCTATGTGCAGCGGCACGCCATCGATCCAGCCGCGCACAAGAAATCCGCGTCCGGCAAGCAACAGCGGAGGCGCAATCGCAAGTGATCCGGTGCTGGCAAGCGCACGGCATTCGCGCCGGAACAGTTCATTTGCCAACGGGCGGGTCCACCACCGCACGTCATCAAGGTGCCGGAGCACCGCATCGACCTCGCCGTGCTCAGCGCGAAACCGCCCGCGCTCGATGGTTGAAAACAGATCGCGCTTGAGCACGGCAGTGCTGCGCCAGCGGCTTGTGAGTTCCGCCCGATCTCCGGTCATGCCGGCTGTATAACATGTTTCAAAACATACTTTTAGGACATACAGGCGCTCATTCGGCCGCAACCGAAAGGCGACCCGACAGCCAGTTTTCAAGATCATGGAGGGCGCGCGTGCAAAGCGCCGCCTTCTTTGCCGCAGTTTTAGCCGCGCCGCGCAAGCGGCCGCCGCCGGCATCCCTGGCTGGCGTCCGCGCCAGCGGGGGAAACAAGCCGAAATTGACATTCATGGGCTGGAACGAGCGCGGACCCGCATCGATGGTTTCGATATGTCCACCGGTGATGTGGGCAAGTAGCGCGCCATGAGCGGTGGTATGCGGTGGTGGAACTATGTTTTCGCCGAGACGCTCCACGGCAGCGAAGCGGCCGGCCAAGAGTCCGATTGCAGCGGACTCGACGTACCCCTCGCAGCCGGTGATCTGTCCGGCGAAGCGCAACCGCGGCGCCGATCGCAGCCGCAGCGTACCGTCCAATAATTTCGGAGAATCAATAAATGTATTGCGATGCAAGCCGCCGAGCCGAGCAAATTCGGCATTGGCGAGGCCCGGAATTGTCCGAAAGATGCGCGGCTGCTCGCCATGTTTGAGCTTGGTCTGAAAGCCTACCATGTTGAAGAGTGTGCCGAGGCGGTTGTCCTGGCGGAGTTGCACGACGGCGTAAGGCTTCACCTCTGGAGCACGCGGGTTTGTCAGCCCGAATGGTTTCATCGGTCCGTGCCGTAACGTTTCGCGCCCGCGCTCGGCCATCACCTCGATCGGCAGACAACCGTCGAAATACGGCGTCGCTGTTTCGAAGTCGCGAAATGACGATTTCTCGGCGGCGAGCAGTGCGTCGACGAAATTGTCGTAATCGGAGCGTGCGAGCGGGCAGTTGATGTAATCCGCGCCCGAGCCTCCTGGACCGGCCTTGTCATAGCGCGACTGGAACCATGCGACTTCCATATCGATGGAGTCGCGATAAACGATCGGCGCTATAGCATCGAAAAAGGCCAGCGCGTTTTCGCCGGTCAGCGATCGGATCGCATCGCTAAGGGCCGGCGAGGTCAGCGGCCCGGTAGCGACGATAACGCTGTCCCAACCGGCGGGCGGCATCGCGATCTCTTCGCGGCGGATCTCGATGAGCGGCTCGGCATCGAGCGCGGCCGTGATGGCCCCGGCAAAGCCATCGCGATCAACCGCAAGCGCGCTGCCCGCCGGCAGCTTATTTGCGTCGGCGGCGTGCATAATGAGGGACTCAAGGCGGCGCATCTCGGCATGGAGAAGGCCAATTGCGCTGCCCTGCGCGTCGTCCGAGCGGAACGAATTCGAACAGACCAGCTCGGCCAGTTGCGAGGTCTTGTGGACCGCGGTCGAGCGGGCGGGGCGCATTTCGTGCAAGACGGCGGGAACACCTCGGCGTGCCAGCTGCCAAGCGGCTTCACAGCCGGCAAGGCCGCCCCCGATGACGTGAACCGGGCTCGTTCTCTCTGTCATTTCGGTAAACTATGCCGCTCGCCGCTGGACGACAACCTTGCGGGAATAAATCAGGGCGCACGCCGCTATACGAAGTTACGGACGATCCGGCGAAATCCGGTGTTAGTCATCTCAATAGTGAGCGCCGAGGAACTCCTGCATGCTCGATGTAGTCAGGTCCGCAGCACGCCCGCGGGCCTTGGCGGCGGCGTTCGACGTTGAGATCTTGTCGCTTGCGACGGCCAATCCGCCATTCCGTTTGCCGCAATCGGAAGCCGCCGTTCATGCAAAGCAGCTTTATCCGCAGCTGAGCAAACTGTGGCAGCTCTACGACAACACTGGGATCGAGTGCCGGTACAACTGCGAACCAATCGATTGGTATTTAAGGCCGCATAGTTGGGAGGAGCGCACTGAATCGTTCCGCCGGCATGCGCTCGATCTACTTGAGGGAGTAACGGTCAAGGCGACGGAGGCGGCCGGAGTAGCGCTCAACGACGTCGATATGATCGTGACCAACACGATTACCGGACTTGCCATTCCGAGCCTCGACGCGATGCTGCTCAACAGGCTCAAACTGGCGCCCACGATTGAGCGCTTGCCGATGTTCGGGCTTGGCTGCGGCGCCGGCGTGGCGGGGCTTGCCCGCGCGGCGCGTCTCGCTCACGCCAAGGATGGCGCGCTGGTCTTGTTTCTGACGGTGGATCTCTGCAGCCTGTGTCTGCGAGTCAACGATCCGAGCCCCGCGATGTTCGTCTCCACCGCGTTATTCGGCGACGGCGCTGCGGGCCTGCTGCTGCACAATACCAGAAATGGCTCGCGGGCAGGGCCGCGCATTCTTGCAAGCGGCGAGTGGTGTTGGGGCAATACCGAGCACATCATGGGATGGGACATAAAGGACGACGGCTTCGGGATCGTGCTCAGCCCGGAATTGCCATCGCTGATGAAAAAAGCGCTGGCACCGGCGTTTAATGATTTTCTCGATCGCAACGGACTTGCACTTGGCGACTTCAACGGATTCCTGTTTCATCCCGGTGGCCGCAAATTGCTCGAGACGATGGAGGAGGTGCTGGGGCTTACACGCGACCAGCTCCGCCATTCTTGGGAGGTGTTGCGCCGTTACGGCAATATGTCCTCGGCGACCGCGCTGTTTGTTCTGGAACACGCAATCCAAAGCGGAGCACGCGGCCCGCACTTGCTGGCGGCATTTGGTCCGGGTTTTTCCGCGTACTTCGCTGCGGTGGAGCTGTGATCGAGCTCGGTTGGGGCGCGGCGCTTCTCGGTTTTCTCACGCTTCAGCGAATCGCCGAATTGTGGTGGGCGAGACAGAATGAACGCAGATTGTTCGCCGCCGGCGGCGTGGAATACGGCCGATCTCACCTCCTGCTGATTGTGCTTGTTCACGCCGCTTGGCTGATCGGAATGTGGGTCCTGGCGTATGATCATCCGGTCGAGCCGCTGTTCTTCGCCATTGTGGTGGTCTTGCAAATCGGCCGGTTTTGGGTTCTGGCGACGCTCGGACGTCGCTGGAGCATTCGCATTATTGTCGTTCCCGGAGAAAAGCTGGTGGCGCGAGGTCCTTACCGATGGCTGCGTCATCCAAACTATGCGGTGGTGACCGGCGAAATCGCGGCGGTGCCGCTGGCGCTCGGACTGCCGCTCTATGCGCTCGTTTTCTCCATTCTCAACGCCGCAGTTCTCGCGATCCGCATCCCAGCAGAAAATGCCGCGCTGGCTGCTGCGACTTCCGCTCAGCCTCGGTAATCGGCGCTGTTGGCGGGCGGTAGGCCCTCTGCTATAGGACCACGTGCATCTCTGAAAGGCAGCGGCTCATGTCAGTCGACAGCGACACTGTCCGCCGTGTCGCCCATCTCGCCCGAATCGCGGTCGGCGAGGGCGAAGTTGAAAACCTTCGCGGCGAACTCAACGCGATTCTCGCCTTCGTCGAGCAGCTGGCGGAAGTTGAGGTTGAGGGCATCGAGCCGATGACGTCGGTCACGCCAATGACGATGAAGACGAGGGAAGACAAAGTCACCGACGGCGGCATTCCCGATGCCATCATCGCCAATGCGCCGGCACACGAACATCACTTCTTCCTGGTTCCCAAAGTGGTGGAATGAACGATGTGCTTGGCTTGCGAACAAGATGCGATCTGGCTCGCCTATCTGGAGAGTCAGGGCTTGCTGCAGCCGGACGATCCGGCCGCCGTCGAAGCGTTGTTTGCCGGCTTTCCGGTGCAGCCGCTGCCGGTACGATCGGAAGCCGAGGTTCAAGACCGCGCGTCTTCGGCGGGTAGTTCGGCGACCGAGCAAAACCCGTTCTTTTGTGACGATCCAAAAACTGGATGACCGATCTCACCTCGCTCACGCTGGCGCAAGCGCGCGAGGCGCTGCGTAAGAAAGAGTTTTCCGCGACAGAACTGGCCGAAGCTCATCTTGCCGCCGTGGAACAGGCGCGAGCGCTGAATGCTTTCGTCATGGAAGCGCCGGAGCGTGCCCGCGCCATGGCGCGCGCGTCGGACGAGCGGTTCGTGAAAGGAGAGGGCGGTCCGCTTGAGGGACTGCCGCTCGCCATCAAGGATTTGTTCTGTACCGAAGGCGTCCGCACCACCGCGTGCTCGCGTATCCTCGATAATTTCGTCCCGCCTTACGAGTCCACAGTCACGGCAAACCTGTGGCGCAACGGAGCTGTGCTTATCGGCAAAACCAACGCCGACGAGTTCGCCATGGGCTCGTCGAACGAGACCTCCTACTACGGTCCGGTCGTGTCGCCGTGGCGCCGGCGCGGCGCTCAGACCAAGCTGGTTCCGGGCGGCTCATCGGGCGGCTCCGCGGCTGCGGTGGCAGCCCGCGTCTGTGTCGGCGCGATCGGGACGGATACTGGCGGTTCGATCCGCCAGCCAGCCGCGTTTTGCGGGATTGTCGGGCTAAAGCCGACCTATGGTCGTTGCTCGCGCCGGGGAATAGTCGCATTCGCTTCTTCGCTCGATCAGGCCGGCCCGTTCGGCCGCACGCTTCGCGATTGCGCGATTCTGCTAGGCGCAATGGCGGGTCATGACCCGAAGGACACGACCTCTGCCGATCTTCCCGTTCCGGATTACGAAGCGGCGCTCGGCCGTTCGGTCAAAGGCATGCGCATCGGCATTCCCGAAGAATATCGCGTGCCCGGCATGCCCGCCGAGATCGAAGCGCTTTGGCAAAAAGGCGCCAATTGGCTCAAAGAGGCTGGCGCGGAATTGATCGAGATTTCGCTGCCCATGACCAAATATGCGCTGCCGGCCTATTACATCGTTGCCCCGGCGGAGGCCTCGTCCAATCTCGCGCGCTATGACGGCGTGCGCTACGGCTTACGGGTTCCCGGGCGCGATATCATCGAGATGTACGAGCAAACCCGCGCCGCCGGTTTTGGCAAGGAGGTGCGCCGCCGCATCATGATCGGCACCTATGTGCTCTCCGCCGGCTATTACGATGCGTATTATCTGCGGGCGCAAAAAGTGCGCACCCTGATCAAGCGCGATTTCGAGACGTGCTTTGCCGCAGGCGTCGAAGCGATCCTGACACCAACGACGCCGTCGGCGGCCTTTGCCATCGGCGAAAGAGGGCGGGCCGACCCGATCGAGATGTATCTCAATGACGTGTTCACGGTGACGGTGAATATGGCGGGCTTGCCGGCCATTTCCGTTCCCGCCGGCTTGGACAGCCAGGGCTTGCCGCTCGGACTGCAACTCATTGGCCGTCCATTTGCCGAGGAAACGCTGTTTGCGTTCGGTGCAATCATTGAGCGCGCGGCCGGCTCGTTCACGCCCGAAAAATGGTGGTAGCAATAGTTTCCGCAACATGACCCCCGCCGCTTTCAGGCAATCGCTCAAGGGGAAAGCGCCTCCTGCAGGCGCCGCTGCGGCGCTGCAGGCCTTATGGTGGGCGGCGAACGAGAATTGGGACAAAGCGCATCGCATCGTCATGAATGGTCACGATCAGGATTGCGCTTGGGTGCACGCCTATCTGCATCGCGTGGAAGGCGATCTCGACAATGCCAGTTATTGGTATCGGCAGGCGCGCCGCAAACCGGCGACGCACGAATTATCGTCCGAATGGAATGAGATGGTCGCGGCGCTGCTGGGACACCGCCGCTAGAGCGAAATAAGTTTAGGTTGATTTGCTATTTCGCTTTAGCGTCTTGGTTGAGCATGATCTTTTCCGACCTGGCTTCGCCCGCCGAAGCGTCGAAACGGTAAGCGGCTAGCGAGGCTTCGCGCAGGCGGGAAACCGGCGTCCACTTTTCGGGATCATGCTTTAGATCACGCGATCATTCGCTGCCTGCCAGGCCGGCAGACTTGACCACCGTGCCCCAGCGCATCAATTCGCCGTCGATAAAGCCTTGCAAAGTTTCCGGTGGCGGACTGGCCTGCGGCGTCAGGCCGAGGAATATCAAACGGTCACGAACGTCTGAACGCGATGCCACTGTGCGGAATGCATCATACAACTTGGTTACGATAGCCGCGGGCGTGTGCGCCGGCGCAACCACCATTCCCCAGCCCGCCGCATCGAAACCGGGCACGCCGCGTTGCGCGAGCGGCGGGATATCGGGCGCTGCCGGCAAGGGCGCAGCCGAAGTCACGCCGAGCGCCCGCACCTTGCCGGCTTTGACGAGCGGCAAGGCCGGCGCGGGATCGGCAAACAGCAAGGCAATATGTCCGCCGATAACGTCAGTAAGAGCCGGCGCGCTGCCTTTGTAAGGGACATGCGTCATCTCGATCCCGGTCATGGTCTTGAACATTTCGGCAAAGAGCTGATGCGGCGAACCGGCGCCGCCTGACCCGTAAGTCAGCGCTCCAGGGTGGGCTTTAGCGTAACTGATCAGGTCGGCGACCGATTCGATCGGCAACGAGGGATTGACGACCAGG
>JBAQBC010000433.1:0-2541 GCA_049286035.1 Xanthobacteraceae bacterium | reverse complement strand
CCGCCGGTCGGGACTGTCTATGGCTATCCGCCGCGCGGCGACGAGCAGACCTCGATGGCCGGCGCGCCGGCCCGTTCGGATGTCGGCGCGCAAATCTACAACCAGGCGATCAATACCGTCATGGTCTCCAAGTTCACGCAGGGCAATGAGAAGCTTGATGACGTGATCAAGTGGGCCGAAAACGAGCTCGAAGGAACTTTACGCGTCTAAGCGCAGTTCGGCTCACTGAACGCAAAAGCATGCCGGCCGGTTTTGGCCGGCATGCCCAGGCAGCATGATCCCGAAAAGTGGATACCGGTTTTCGGAAAAGATCATGCTCAAACGATAACCAAGCCACGAGGCAACGATGGCCGATACCGTTCACACCTGGTCACCACGGCTAGAACGAAACCGGCTGCAACAAGCGCTTTTGTCGTCGCCGACGGCGCGCGGCCTCCACCAGGTATTGCGCCGGCGTTCGACGGTCGCTTTCCTGATGTGCCTGCCGCTGATCCTCATCATCGCCTGCCTTGTCGTCTATCCGGCGTTGTATTCGATCTATCTGTCGATGCTGAACAAGGCGCAGACGCGCTTTATCGGGCTTGGCAATTTCAGCTTCCTCTTGTCCCGCGACGCGTTCTGGATGGTGGTTCAGCAGTCGGCGATTTTCGCGCTGACTGCAGTGTTCTTCAAAGCGCTGATCGGGTTGATCACCGCGCACCTGATCAACAATCTGCCGGCCAAAGGTCAACGCAAATGGCGCGGCATGTTGCTGGTGCCCTGGGTCATTCCGCTGGCGCTTTCCTCGCTCGGATGGTGGTGGCTGTTTGACCCCACCCATTCGGCTTTCAATTACATCCTAGCGAGCTTCGGCCACGACGAGATCCCCTGGCTCAGCAGTCCGTATTGGGCGCGCTTCTCCGTCATTCTCGTCAACGTCTGGTACGGCGCACCGTTCTTCCTGATCATGTATCTCGCCGCGCTCAAGTCCGTTCCCGAGCAGCTCTATGAGGCCGCTGCAATCGACGGTGCCAATGCCTGGCAGAAGTTCCGTCACATTACGCTGCCGATGATGCGTAATATCATTGCCATCACTGTGTTGTTCTCGCTGATCGTCACGTTTGCCAATTTCGACATCGTGCAAATCATGACGGCTGGCGGGCCGCGCAACATGACGCACGTTTTCGCCACCTATGCGTTCCTGCTCGGCATTCGCTCGGGCGATCTGCCGCTCGGCGCCGCCACCTCGCTGTTCATGTTCCCGATTCTCGCTGTGGCGGCGATCTTCATCTTGCGTGGTGTGCGCAAGCGAGGCAGAGAAATCGGATGAGCACTGCCGCAGTCGCTGCGCGCGGCGCCGGCGCGGGTTTAGGCTTAAAAGGCAGCCTGAGCCGTAATCGCCGCTGGGCTCTGATCGCGTCCTACTTTTTCCTTGTGCTGTTTGCGATCTTCTTTCTGATCCCGCCCTATTACATGATCGTGACGGCGTTCAAGAGCGACGCCGAGGTCGCGCATATGGCGACCAATCCATGGATCATTGCGAACGGCGTGACGCTGGATCAGTTTAAGATCCTGCTGACGCAAACCGATTTCCTGATCTTTTTCAAGAACACCATCATTGTGACGATCAGCGTGGTCGCCATCACCATGGTGGTCAGCGTACTAGCGGCGTTTTCGCTCGGTCGGATGAAGTTTTGGGGCTCCAGCATCCTGGCGACGGGAATTTTCCTCACCTACCTCGTTCCCGACACGCTGCTGTTCATCCCGCTGTTTCAGATCGTCAAGGCGGTCGGCCTGCTCAACTCCTACTGGGGCATGATCCTGGTTTATCCGACGCTCACGGTGCCGTTCTGCACCTGGATCATGATCGGCTATTTCCAGTCGATTCCGAAGGAGCTCGACGAAGCGGCGCTGATCGACGGGGCGGGCCACATGCAGATGCTCACCAAGATTTTCATTCCGGTGGCTTTGCCGGGCATCATCGCCGCGATGATTTTCGCTTTCACCGTGTCGTGGGCGGCCTTTGTCTATCCGATGGCGTTCCTCTACTCGGCAGACCAGCAGGTGCTCACCGTGGGCACGGTCACGAGCCTCATTCGCGGCGACGTCTATAAATGGGGAATGCTGATGGCCGGCGCCCTGTTGGCGGCTGCGCCGCCGCTCGTGATCTACGCGTTCCTGATGGACTATTACATTGCCGGCCTGACCGCGGGCGCCACCAAAGGCTGACGGAGAATATTCGACCATGGCCGAAGTATCGTTGCGTAACGTCGTCAAGCGTTTCGACAATGTCGAAGTCGTTCGCAGCATCAATCTCGACATTCCCGACAACGAATTCGTCGTGCTGGTCGGCCCCTCGGGCTGCGGCAAGTCGACCACGCTGCGCATGATCGCGGGCCTCGAAGAGGTCACTTCCGGCGACATCTATATCGGCGCTGAGGTTGTCAACGACCGGCCGCCGAAAGACCGCGACATCGCCATGGTGTTCCAGAACTACGCGCTCTACCCGCACATGTCGGTCTACGAGAACATGTCGTTCGGGCTGAAGCTGCGCAAATTTCC
>JBAQBC010000432.1:0-12111 GCA_049286035.1 Xanthobacteraceae bacterium | reverse complement strand
TCACGCTCACCTTTTATGACCTGTTCGCACTGCGCACCATCGGCCGGCCGGACGTGCCGTATCGCGTTGCAGCGCTCTCTGGTTTTAGCAGCTACGCGATTGGTCACAATGTCGGTGCCAGCGTGTTCTCCGGCGGTGCGGTGCGCTACCGCATCTATTCCGCCTGGGGGTTGAGCGTCATCGACGTCACCAAAATCTGCTTCATCGCCGGTCTGACCTTTTGGCTTGGCAATGCCACCGTGCTCGGTCTCGGCGTGCTGTACAACCCGCAGGCAATGCGCGCGTTGGATCAGTTGCCGCTGTGGAGCAATCGCCTGCTCGCGGTTGTGATTATCGCCATGCTCGCAGCTTATGTGGCTTGGGTCTGGGTCAAACCGCGTATCATCGGCCGCGAGGGCTGGCAGGTGACGCTGCCCGGCGGTCCGCTCACGCTGTTGCAGATTGCGATCGGCATTGTCGATCTCGCCTGCTGCGCCGCCGCCATGTACATGCTGGTGCCGGACGAGCCGAATCTCGGCTTCGTTACGGTTGCGGTGATTTTCGTTGCCGCAACGCTACTGGGATTTGCCAGCCACGCGCCCGGCGGTCTTGGCGTGTTCGATGCCGCCATGCTGGTCGCGCTGTGGCAATTCGATAAAGAAGATCTGCTCGCCGGGCTGCTGTTGTTCCGGCTGCTCTATTACATCGTGCCGTTCGTGCTTTCATTGGCCGTGCTGGGCACCCGCGAAATTCTGCTCAGCCGCGGCATGCGGCGTCTCTCTCCTGCGTCATCGCCGCCGCTCGTCGACGGCGATCCGCGCGCTCGCCGGACGACCGACGTGCCTCGATGAGCCTGGCCGAGGACCGCGCCCTCCAAAACGCCAAGCTCTGGCGTGGCGGCGTTGTGCTTGCGGCGGCGGCGCTCGTTTTTGCGGTTTTGGCCGCGATGGGAACGCTCCCCGTTACTTATGCCCTGGCCGGTTTTGCCGTCATTGCGGCTGCCGCTGTTGTTGGACTGCGCTCGATGCGCGGGCAGGATCGCTTCGCGCTGCCCGTCGCCAATGTGCAGGCCGGCGACGATTTGCTGCGCACATTTGTCGCCAGTCTGCCGGATCCCGTTCTCGCCCTTGATCGCGATGGCCGTGTCATCGCGCTCAACGATCGCGCCCGCGCTCTGGCGCCGGCGCTCCGCCAGGGCGAGCCGGTGTCGTTTGCGCTGCGGACGCCCGAACTCATCGAGGCGATCGGCCGGGCCGGCAGAGACGGCGAGGAACAGCGCGTCGTCTATTCCGAGCGCGTGCCGCTGGACCGCTGGTACGAGACCGTGGTGACGCCGGTAAAACGCCAAGCCAATGCGCGAAGTCCTGATCTCGTGTTGATGACCTTTCACGATCTCACGCCGCTGCGCCGGGTCGAAGAAATGCGCGCCGACTTCGTCGCCAATGCCAGCCATGAATTGCGTACTCCGCTTGCCGCCCTGTTGGGATTCATCGAAACGCTACAGGGCTCGGCGCGGGAAGATTCCAAAGCGCGCGCACGGTTTCTCTCGATCATGCAGGAACAGGCGCGGCGCATGGCGCGTCTGATCGATGATCTGTTGTCGTTGTCGCGGATCGAGCTCAATGCGCACCGCCGTCCCGACACGCCGGTCGATCTGGTGCCGATCATTCGCCAAGTATCCGACGGGCTTGAGAGCCTGGCGCGCGACCGCGGCGTGGCCGTCAACGTCGAAAATGCCGGCGCGTTGACCGTGCTCGGCGACCATGACGAACTGGTCCGCGTTTTCGAAAATCTGGTCGAAAACGCGCTCAAATACGGGGCGGCCGGACGGCGGGTCGACATCAAGCTTGGCTCCGGCTCATCGGCGGAGGGCGAACCGGAGGCGCGGGTCAGTGTCCGCGATTACGGCCCGGGCATCGCGCCCGAGCATTTGCCGCGGCTGACCGAACGGTTCTATCGCGTCGATGTCACCGAAAGTCGCGCGCAGGGCGGCACTGGGCTCGGTCTGGCGCTGGTCAAGCACATTCTCAATCGCCATCGCGGCCGCCTCACCATCGACAGCGCGCCCGGTGCCGGCGCCACTTTCACGGTGCATCTGCCCACCGCCATTGCCCCGCCTGCGCGATAAATACCTGGTGTTTCAAGGCTTTGCGCTGTCATCCGGGTGTCACGCAACCTTCATAGAACGGCTACGCGTCAGGCCTAACCGTCCGCCTGCTGCAGCTTTCGCCTTTTAAGGGCAAGCCCACGATGCAGCGTTCTGACACACGGTGACGGAACGGCCCAACACCCGCGTCAACCACACGCGGGGCTCATTGCGCCGGGTTTGATCCACAGGAGACAGCACAGTGAAACATCTCAGAACTATTGCCGTCGCCGGCCTCTTGGCTGCGACGATCGTGCCCGCCGCCGCCGAGGATATTTCCGGCGCCGGCGCCACCTTCCCGTACCCGATCTACGCCAAATGGGCGGACGCTTATAAGAAAGAGACCGGCGTCGGCCTGAACTATCAATCGATCGGCTCGGGCGGCGGCATCAAGCAGATCGAGGCCAGGACCGTCACCTTCGGCGCCACCGATGCGCCGCTCAAGGGCGAAGACCTCGACAAGAATGGTCTGGTGCAATTTCCGATGGTCATGGGCGGCATCGTGCCGGTGATCAACCTCGACGGTATCAAGCCCGGCGATCTCGTGATCGACGGACCCACCCTCGCCAAGATTTTCCTCGGCGACATCAAGACGTGGGACGATCCGGCGATCAAAAAGCTCAACCCCAGCGCCAAGCTGCCGTCGGCAGCGATCGCGGTCGTGCATCGTTCCGATGGCTCCGGGACCACATTCAATTTCGCGTATTACCTCGCGCAAGTCAGCGATGAGTGGAAGTCGAAGGTCGGCTTCAATACCTCGGTCGAATGGCCGGTCGGCATCGGCGCCAAGGGCAATGAAGGCGTCTCCAACAATGTCGGCCAGACCAAAGGCTCGATCGGTTATGTCGAGTACGCCTATGCGCTGCAGAACAAGCTGGTCTTCACCAAGATGGTGAACAAGGACGGTAAGACTGTTGCGCCGACCAGCGATGCGTTCCAGGCCGCGGCCGCCAATGCCGACTGGAATTCAGTGCCCGGCTATGGCGTCATCCTGGCCAATCAGCCAGGCGCTGCGTCCTGGCCAATGACGGCTGCGACTTTCATCCTTATTCCGAAGCAGCCGCAGGATGTCGCAGCGGCAACTTCGGCGCTCAAGTTCTTCTCCTGGGCCTATGCCAGGGGCGGCAAGATGGCCGAAGAGCTTGATTACGTGCCGATGCCCGCCAAGGTCGTCAAAGAGATCGAGGCGATGTGGGCCAAATCGATCACCGGCAGCGATGGCAAGCCGCTGCACGTGACTTTGAATTGAGCCCTTATGCACCACACCGGGCGTTCCCGCGGAACGTCCGGATTCCATCCACCGGCTCGCCGCACATCTATCTTGTGCGAGGGCCGGTGGTCCGTTTGAGTGGACGCCACGGGCCTCGGGCAATGGAGCGTCCTGATGGATTCGTCGCGGAGCCAATCCGTGGCTGATATCGCTATCCACGAACGCGGTCTGATCGCGCCCGCGGCCGGCAGCCGCGCCAAAGTGCTCGACCGGTTGCGGCTCGGCGACGCCGCGTTTCGGCAACTGACGCGCGCCGCCGCGATAGGTGTCTTGGTCCTGCTCAGCGCGGTGATTTATTCGCTGTTCAGAGGTTCGATACCGGCGCTCAAGACATTCGGTTTTGGTTTTCTCGCCAGCGAGCGCTGGAATCCGGTGACCGAGAATTTCGGCGCGTTGCCGGCGATTTACGGCACCGTGATTACGTCCTTTGTCGCCATGCTGTTCGCGGTGCCGATCGGCCTGATGATCGCGTTCTTCCTCACCGAGCTTTGCCCGCAATGGTTGCGCCGGCCGATCGGCATTGCGATCGAACTGCTCGCCGGAATACCAAGCATCATTTACGGCATTTGGGGCCTGTTCGTATTCGCCCCATTCCTGCAGGAGACGCTGCAGCCTTTCCTGATCGGCACTTTGGGCAATGCGCCGCTGATCGGGCCGCTGTTCGGCGGGCCGCCTTACGGCATCGGGCTTCTGACCGCGGGGCTGATCCTGGCGATCATGGTGCTGCCGTTCATCACGTCGATATCGCGCGACGTGTTTGAAGCCGTCCCTGCGGTTCTGAAGGAAGCCGCTTACGGTATCGGCTGCACAAAATGGGAAGTGGTGCGCAACGTCGTGCTGCCCTATGCCAGGGTCGGCGTGATCGGCGGCATCATGCTCGCACTCGGCCGAGCCCTCGGCGAGACCATGGCGGTGACCTTTGTCATCGGCAATGCGCATCGGATCTCCGCTTCGCTGCTCGCGCCCGGCACCACCATTTCCGCAACCATTGCCAATGAATTCACCGAGGCGGTGGGCGATCTTTATACCTCGGCGCTGATCGCGCTCGGCCTCATTCTCTTTGTCATCACCTTCATCGTGCTGGCGATTGCGCGCTATCTCTTGCTGCGCATCGAACGGCGGATCGGCTGAATATGAGCGAGATAATTTTGCAATCTCGTTACCGACGCCGCCGGCGCCGCAACGCCGCCGCCACCGTCCTGGCGTTGGCCGCCACCGCCGTCGGTCTGGGCTGGCTGGTGCTGATCCTCGGCGCGCTGCTGTGGCAGGGCTTCTCTGGTCTGTCGCTGGCTGTATTTACCGAAATGACGCCACCGCCTGGCTCCGCCGGCGGCCTGCTCAATCCGATCATCGGCAGTCTCATGCTCACGGCGCTCGCCGTTCTTATCGGCACGCCGATCGGGATTCTCGCCGGCACCTATATGGCCGAGTATGGCCGCCACGATGTGCTCACCACGGTGGTGCGATTCATCAACGACATCCTGTTAAGCGCGCCATCGATCGTCGTCGGATTGTTCATCTACGAGGTCATGGTCGCGCCGATGGGCCATTTCTCTGGACTGGCCGGCGGCGTGGCGCTCGCCGTTCTGGTCATACCAGTCGTGGTGCGCACCACCGAGGATATGCTGACGCTGGTGCCCAATGCGCTTCGCGAAGCGGCGACCTCGATCGGGCTGCCGCGGTCATTGACCATCACCCGAATCTGCTATCGCGCAGCGCGCGCCGGCATGCTGACCGGTGTGCTGCTCGCGGTGGCGCGGATTAGCGGCGAGACCGCGCCGCTATTATTTACTTCGCTGAACAATCAGTTCTGGAGCACCAATCTCAACGCGCCGATCTCGAGCTTGCCGGTCGTCATCTTCCAGTTCGCGCTCAGTCCCTACAAGGACTGGCAGTCGCTGGCCTGGACCGGCGCCCTCATCATCACCATGGCGGTGCTGGCTTTGAGCATCACCGCGCGTGCTCTCGTCCCAACGGGAAAACAGTCATGACCATGAGTGCTACCGTCGCTGTTCCCTCGGTCGCTCACGTGCCGAGCGGCCAAGCCGGACTCGCCGATAAAGTCACGATCCGCGAACTCAATTTCTTCTACGGTGACTATAAGGCGTTGAAATCGATCAGCCTGCCGCTCTACCAGAATAAGGTGACCGCTTTCATCGGCCCCTCGGGCTGCGGCAAATCGACCTTGCTGCGCGTGCTCAACCGGATGTATGACCTTTATCCGCACCAGCACGCCACTGGCGAAGTCTTGTTCGACGGCGAGAATATTCTTTCGCCCAAGCAAGATCTGAATTTGTTGCGCGCACGCATCGGCATGGTGTTTCAGAAGCCGACGCCGTTTCCGATGTCGATCTACGAGAACGTCGCCTTCGGCATCCGGCTGTACGAGAAATTGCCGAAATCGGAGCTCGATGGCCGGGTCGAGACCTCGCTGCGCCGCGCGGCGCTCTGGGACGAGGTAAAGGACAAGCTTAACGCCAATGGGCAGAGCCTGTCCGGCGGCCAGCAGCAGCGGCTTTGCATTGCGCGCACGGTTGCGGTGCGGCCGGAGGTCATTCTGTTCGACGAACCCTGTTCGGCGCTCGACCCGATTTCGACCGCCAAGATCGAAGAGTTGATCGACGAGTTGACCGACGACTACACGATCGTGATCGTGACCCATAATATGCAGCAGGCGGCGCGCGTCTCGGAGTTCACCGCGTTTATGTATCTGGGCGAGCTCATTGAATTCGACCTGACCAGCAATATGTTCACGGCTCCGCGGGATCAGCGTACGCAAGATTACATCACCGGCCGCTTCGGGTAACGCAGATGACTGACATCACCACCAGAATCGATCACACCGCCAAGGCGTTCGACACCGATCTGCAGGAAATCACCCGCAAGGTCGCCGAGATGGGCGGCCTCGTGGAGCGGCAGATCGCGGATTCGGTTCAGGCCTTGGTCGATCGCGATGTCGAACTCGGCGAGCGCGTCATCGGCCTCGATCCGACCATCGACGCGCTGCAGCGCGAGGTGGAAGATAAATGCATCCTCACGATTGCCCGGCGCCAGCCGATGGCGGTCGATCTGCGCGAATGCGTCGGCGCCATGCGCGTCTGCAATGACCTGGAGCGGATTGGCGATCACGCCAAGCACATCGGCAAACGCGTCGTCGCGCTCGACGACGACTTTTATCCACAGAAGCTGATCCGCGGCGTCGAGCACATGTCGGCGCTAGTGCTGGCGCAGCTCAAGCAGGTGCTTGATGCCTATGCCAGCCGCGACCTGCAATCGGCGCTCGCGGTCTGGAATGGCGACGAACAGGTCGATTCGATGTGCGTTTCGCTGTTCCGCGAGCTCCTCACTTACATGATGGAGGATCCGCGCAACATCACGTTCTGCATGCATCTCATGTTTTGCGCCAAGGACATCGAGCGCATGGGCGACCATGCCACCAATGTCGCCGAGACCGTCTACTATATGGTCGAAGGCCGTCCGATTACCGACCAGCGTCCCAAGGGTGACACCACGAGTTTTCCGGCAGGCGTCCTGCAAAAATAGGAGACCGGGATGGGGGCAAACATCCTGATCGTGGAAGACGAGGAACCGCTCACTACGCTGCTGCGGTACAATCTCGAAGCCGAAGGCTACGAAGTCGACGCCGTCGCCAGAGGCGACGATGCCGATACGCGGTTGAAGGAAACCGCGCCTGATCTCATCGTACTGGACTGGATGCTCCCCGGCCTGTCGGGAATCGAGCTGTGCCGCCGGTTGCGGGCGCGGCCGCAGACCCAAACGCTGCCCATCATCATGCTCACCGCGCGGGGCGAGGAAAGTGAACGCGTGCGCGGGCTGGCCACCGGCGCCGACGACTACATCGTCAAGCCGTTTTCGGTGCCGGAGCTGCTGGCGCGGGTGCGGGCGCTGTTACGCCGCGCCAGTCCGGAACGGGTCGCGCTCGTGCTCACCATCGGCGATCTCGAACTTGATCGGGAGAAAAAGCGCGTCTCGCGCGCCAGCCGGCCGGTCGATCTCGGTCCGACCGAATTCCGGCTCCTGGAATTTCTCATGGAGCGGCCCGGCCGCGTGTTCTCCCGCGAGCAGCTTCTCGACGGCGTGTGGGGCAGCGACGTCTATATCGACGAGCGCACCGTCGACGTCCATGTCGGTCGTCTGCGTAAGGCGCTCAATCGCGGCCACGCCACCGATCCGATCCGCACCGTCCGCGGCGCCGGTTATTCGCTGGACGACCGCTTCGGCAAGACGGCGTGAAGGATTGCCCGCCGCTACGAAGGCCTTATCGCACTGTCCGTTTGTCGCGCCGCCGTTCGGAAGGCGGCTGATACGCGACCCGCGAATGGTAGGCGCAATAGGGCAGGCCGGCGACCGTGTTGCCGCCGCAGAAAAAGAAATCGCTGCTGCCGGGATCGCCGACCGGCCAGCGGCAGGTTTGCTCGTTCAATTCCAGGATGGTGCGGCGCTGACCGATCGGAATGATGTTTTCGATCAATTCCGGCTCGGCCTCCAGCTCGTAATCGTAGGCGTGCGCCAGCGCGGTATTGCCGCGGATCGATGCGCGCCCGATGCGCAGCATATGCGACGGTGACCGGGGCTTGCGCGGCCGCGGCGAGGCGCTGGAATTGCTCTTGGCGCGGCCGGAAAGTCCGAGCCGATGCACTTTCCCGATCACCGCATTGCGCGTGATGCCGCCGAGCTCGGCCGCGATCTGGCTCGCCGAGAGACCGTCAGACCACAGCTTTTTCAGAAGCTCGACCCGCTCGTCCGTCCACGACATGCTCAACCCTCCTTGAACCTGTCGACAAAGCCGTCGCAAGAATCCCCCCTCGCGCCGGGCAGCGCGTAGCCGCCCAACACGCACTCAAACACCAACGCTTTAGAAGACTGTCCGCCGCACGAGATGTCGTACTAGACGATCAAAAGGCTACAATATGGCTGGAGTCTGACGCAAGACTCGCGCTGCGTGCGTCCACATATTCCTGCACGTGTGTGGATGAACTGGGTACAAATCGGGTCCGCGTCGCGCAATTATCGTGTGTTGACAGCGGGGCGGGTGGAAATAGAATGTTGTTCCGTGCCGCCCGGAGAGGCGGCACATTTCGTTTGAGCCGCGCCGCTTTTTGCCGTGCGGTACTCGCGAGCCAAACCGTGAGCCAGAACGTGAGTCAAACCGTGACATCACATCTGATGGCGACTTTTGCGCGTGTCGACCTCGCCTTCGAGCGGGGCGAAGGCGTATGGCTCATCGCCACGAACGGCGAACGCTATCTCGATTTTGCCTCGGGCGTCGCCGTGAACGCGCTGGGCCATGCGCATCCGCATCTGGTCGCTGCGCTTGCCGAACAATCCCAGAAGCTGTGGCACGTATCGAACCTTTATGAAATTCCCGAAGCGGAACGCGCCGCGCAACGGCTGTGCGCGGCGAGCTTTGCCGACGTCGTATTCTTCTGCAATTCCGGCGCCGAAGCGGTCGAAGGCGCGATCAAGACGGCGCGGAAATATCAGTCGGTGAGCGGCCATCCCGAACGCTATCGGATCATCACCTTCGAGGGCGCCTTTCACGGGCGCACGCTGGCGACGCTCGCTGCGGGTGGACAGAAAAAATATCTCGACGGTTTCGGGCCGCCCGTGGAAGGCTTCGATCAGGTCGCCTTCAACGATCTTGCCGCGGCCAAAAAAGCGATCGGCACAGAAAGCGCGGCGATCATGATCGAGCCGCTGATGGGCGAGGGCGGCGTGCGCACGGTCGAACCGTCTTTTCTGCGCGCGCTGCGCGAGCTCTGCGATCAGAACGGGCTCCTGCTCATCTTCGACGAAGTTCAAAGCGGGATGGGTCGGACCGGCGAACTCTTCGCCTATCAACGTACGGGGGTCGTTCCCGACATCATGGCGCTCGCCAAGGCGCTCGGCGGCGGCTTTCCGGTCGGCGCGGTGCTCGCCACCAGCGACGCGGCCAAGGGCATGACGCCCGGCACGCACGGCTCCACCTTCGGCGGCAACCCGCTGGCGATGAGCGCAGCCAATGCGACGCTCGACGTCATGCTGGCGCCAGGTTTTCTCGATCATGTGAAACGGATCGGCATTTTGTTCAAACAGCGCCTGGCCGAGATCAAGGACCGCTACCCCGAGCTCATCGCCGAAGTGCGGGGCGAGGGCCTCCTGGTCGGATTGCGCGCGGTCGTTCCTGCCGGCGATCTCGTCAATGCGATCAGAGCGGAGAAAATGCTCACGGTGGCCGCCGGCGACAACGTCGTGCGCTTGGTGCCGCCGCTCATCATCAGCGAGCAGGAAATGGCCGAGGGCATCGCCCGGCTTGATCGCGCCTGCGCGCAGCTCAGCCGGAGCGCCAAAGGTCCGACCACCGGTCCCGCGCCGCGGCGTAAGGCGGAGACGGCGGGATGAAAATCGTCCGCCATTTCCTCGATCTGATCGAGGTTCCGGCCGCCGATCTGCGCGGCATGATCGAGGCTGCGCGCGCGATAAAATCGCGCCGCGACCCCAACGAGCGCCCGCTTGCCGGCAAGACGCTGGCGATGATCTTCGAACGGCCGTCAACGCGCACCCGTGTGTCCTTCGAAGTCGCTATGCGGCAATTGGGCGGCGACGCCATTCTTCTCACCGCGGAAGAAATGCAGCTCGGGCGCGGCGAGACGCTCGCCGATACCGCCCGCGTCCTGTCGCGCTATGTCGATGCCATCATGATCCGGATGCTCGATCCGCAAGCGGTGAGCGAATTGGCGCACTATGCCGCGATACCCGTGATCAATGGGCTGACCCGCCGATCGCATCCCTGTCAGGTGCTGGCCGATGTCATGACTTTCGAGGAGTGCCGCGGCCCGATCCGCGGCCGTACCGTGGCCTGGACTGGCGATGCCACCAACGTACTGACGTCATGGATGCACGCGGCGCAGCGCTTCGACTTTCATTTGCGGGTGGCGACGCCGGCGGAGTTGGCGCCGAAGAAGCCGCTAGTCGATTGGATCAAGGGCTCCGGCGCCGCGATCACACTCGGCACCGACCCTGACGAGGCGGTGAATGGCGCCGACTGCATCGTTACCGACACCTGGGTGTCCATGGGCGACCGCAACGGCAGTCGCCGCCACAATCTGCTCAAGCGCTATCAGGTCAACGGCCGGCTGATGGGGCGCGCCAAGCCCGACGCCATTTTCATGCACTGCCTGCCTGCGCATCGCGGCGAGGAAGTCACCGACGAGGTGATGGATGGTCCGCATTCGGTGGTTTTCGACGAAGCCGAAAACCGGTTGCATGCGCAAAAAGGCATACTGACCTGGTGCCTGCAAGCCGATGCGCGGTGACGCCGGGCCGCGGCCCTCACAATCGCGTCCGCAGGACCTATATTGCGGCAATGAACAGCCCCGATTTGAGCATCCCGGTTCGTCAGCCTGCTGCAACCAGCCTCGACGACACGATCCTTCCGTTTGCCGTCAAGGCGCTTGATCTGCGCGGCCGGATCGTGCGGCTTGGCGCGGTCGTCGATACGATTCTAACCGGGCATGATTATCCGATCCCGGTCGCCAAACTTCTCGGCGAGGCGATCGTGCTGACTGTGATGCTC
This sequence comes from Xanthobacteraceae bacterium, assembly GCA_049286035.1. GTDB lineage: Bacteria > Pseudomonadota > Alphaproteobacteria > Rhizobiales > Xanthobacteraceae > BOG-931. Next base: position 1,140 of record JBAQBC010000432.1, on the reverse strand, counting down.
GGCTCGGCGCTTAAGATCGATGGGCGATTCATCCTGCAAACCCAAAGCGACGGACCGGTTCGGATGCTGGTGGTCGATTTCACCGCGCCTCACAATGTGCGGGCTTGCGCGCGTTTCGATGCGGCGCGCGTCGCGGCCGCGATTGCCAAGGGCGAAGCAGCGCCCGGGCAATTGCTCGGACGCGGGCACCTCGCCATGACCATCGATCAAGGGCCGGATATGAGCCGCTACCAAGGGCTGGTGCCGCTCGAAGGTGGAGACCTCGAACAGGCGGCGCATGAATATTTTTCGCGCTCCGAGCAAATTCCGACCCGTGTGCGCCTCGCGGTCGCCGAAGAATTCCGCGCCGGCGAGGGCGGTCCGCGCCGGCACTGGCGCGCCGGCGGCATTCTCCTGCAGTTTCTGCCTAATTCGCCCGAGCGCGCCCGCCGCGCCGATCTGGATCCCGGTGACGCGCCGGCAGGCACCGCGCCACATGTGCTGCCCGAAGACGAAGCTTGGGTGGAAGGGCGTTCGCTGGTCGCAACCGTCACCGACATCGAGCTCCTTGATCCGGAACTGTCGAGCGAGCGCTTGGCCTATCGGTTGTTTCACGAACGCGGCGTGCGCGTCTTCCGCGCCACACCGGTCGCCGCGCAGTGCTCGTGTTCGCGTCACGGCGTGGAAAACATGCTGCTAAGTTTCTCGCCGCAAGATCGCGCCGATATGGTGGAAGACGGCCGCATCACGGTGACGTGCGAGTTTTGCAGTTCGACCTACGTCTTCGCACCGAGCGAAGTCGCCGCCACAGGCGCGCCGGCGTCACAATAGTCGATCTGCGCCGGCGCAGCGTCTCGTTGGGTTATGCCTTCAAGTAATTGATTTTGTTATCTTATTATGCCAAAGCTCGTGGTCGGATTGACCGGTACCACTTGGCGGTCCGGCCCAACCTACACGCTCCACAGCGCCACGCAGTACGGAACCAAACCGTCGCTCTGCCATTAACACGGCGGGGCGCAGCCGAAGCTGACCGCGGGGGGCGGAGCGGAGGCTGACGATGACCAAATTCCTGATCGGCGTCGCGACGGCAGCCTTGTGGTTTGCGCTCTCGCACGCCGCCAATGCCGAACGGGTATGCCGCCAAGTCTGCGACAGCGGCAC
>JBAQBC010000431.1:0-18706 GCA_049286035.1 Xanthobacteraceae bacterium | reverse complement strand
TTCGGCAAAGAGCTGATGCGGCGAACCGGCGCCGCCTGACCCGTAAGTCAGCGCTCCAGGGTGGGCTTTAGCGTAACTGATCAGGTCGGCGACCGATTCGATCGGCAACGAGGGATTGACGACCAGGACGAACGGAACGCGGACCACAAGCGCGATCGGCGTGAAATCCCTCCGCGGATCATAGGGAAGTTCTTTGTAAAGCGTCGGACTGATCGCGAGCGAGCCGCTGCCGGCCATCACGAGCGTGTAGCCATCCGGCGTGGCTTTGGCGCCATCCGCAGTGCCGATCGTCGACCCTGCGCCGGGTCGGTTCTCGACCACGACCGGTTGGCCAAGCAGATCGCCGACTCCAGGAGCAAGTTCGCGGCATGCCGTATCTATTGCTCCGGCCGGCGGCCACGGCGCGATCAAGGTAATGCGCCGCGAGGGATAACTATCGCCATGCGCCGGCGCCGATGCGAGCGCGAGACCGGCGGCAACCAAAAACGATTCCACGATACGGCGCACGATTTCCCCTTGTCTCGTTTCTTGAACAACGGCGTTCGATGATGCTCTGAAAGAGCATAGTGGCGATCACGTGCCGGCCGCAATCGCCCCTGAGCGAACGTTCAGTTCCGCTCTGGACAGCCGCGCGATCTACTGGCAATGACTACGTTAACGTCAATCTTCATAATCCAGACACGAGCTTCGTGCGGGCGGATATTTAGCGCGGCTTCTTGAAAAACTTGGTGTCAGGCCTCCATCAATGAAAACTTTCCTGCTGCGTCTGTTCACTTGGTGGAACAGTCAGACTTTCGGAACCCAATTGTCGACTTGGCTGTACGGCGAATTCGTCGGCGAAGACGAATTCGGCAGTCGCTACTACCGCACCAGGAATGGCAAGATCGATCCCGCGCTTGGTTTCGATCGCCGCTGGGTTATCTATAAGGGGCTCGCCGAGGCCTCTTTGATTCCGCCGAGTTGGCACGGCTGGCTGCACCATATCGTGGATACGCCGCCGACGCTCGAAACGGCAAAATCTTATCGATGGGAAAAGCCGCACGAGCCCAATCTGACCGGGACGCCGGCCGCGCGCCGCCCGAGCGGTTCGATGCTGGCGCAAGGCCGCAGGCCAGAAGCAACCGGAGATTACAAGGCCTGGAATCCGGGCGATCAGTGATCGAGCTCTGCGTCGATGGTCGCCGATCAATCACCTCGCCGCATACATCTGGCGCCCCCGTTTTCGCCGCATTCCACATGTTAACCGGGACGTGCATAAAGCGCCGCCCTGCACAAAAGCAAAAACCTGCACTAACAAGTCCGTCATGGCTCGAATCGCCGCACTTTTGGTCGTGATCGGCGTCATGCTTGCGGCTGGCCCGGTTGCGGCCCAATTCGGCGATTCACCGCCAAGGCCGCCGGCTGACGTGCCGGGCGGACCGTTTCCGCCGCAGCCGCCGCCGGTGCAATATCCCGGACAGTCCCCCGCGCAACAGCAATATCCCACCCAGCAAAGCCCGCGCCCGCAGCAGAATCCGCCGCCGCAGAACGCTACGCGCGGCCCGACCGGATTCGAGTCTCAACCATTACCGCCGCCCGCAGGTGCGTCTGTCGCACCCGCCCCGCAGAATCGCGCCGCGCCGGCACCGGCGGTTCCAGCGCCACCGCAGCCGGCCGATACCGCACCGCGGCCCGATGATACGGTGGTCACGGAAACGCCGACGCAGAAGATAGAAAATGCCCGCGCGGTTTTCGCCGGACTCGACAAGATCACGGGGCGAACAATCTCGTTTGATGCGGCGATTGGAGAAACGGTGCAATTCGGCGCTCTGCAGGTCACCGCGCGCGCCTGTTATACGCGGCCGCCGACCGAGGCGACGAATACCGATGCTTTCGTGGAAGTCGACGAGGTTACGCTGCAGGGTGAGATAAAACGAATTTTCACCGGTTGGATGTTCGCCTCAAGCCCGGGCCTGCACGCCGTGGAGCATCCGATCTACGATATCTGGCTAACCGATTGCGCGCAGCCTGCCGGCGGCGCGGTAGCTCAGGCGCCTCCGCCCGCGCCGCCGTCCGCCTCAGCACCGGCCGGTTCGGGACGCAAGTCTGCGGCGCCACGCGTTCCCGCCATCCCGCCTGCGCGCGCACCCGCTCCCGCGACCGACGATTGATTTAGTTCTTCCCAAGCCGCGCCAGTATGGTCTCGCCCGAGATCGGGCGGTCGATCGGGAGCGCAGTGAAGTGCGCTTCACCGACGAGCGCGGCATCGAGCAATTTGTGATAGACCGGCCGTGACACTTCAGTGGCGCCGAAGCTTCGCAGATGCTCGGTCACGAACTGCGTGTCCAGCAAACGATAGCCGCCGGCCTTAAGTCGGGCGACCAGATGCACCAGAGCGATTTTTGAAGCATCGCGCGCGCGGTGAAACATGCTTTCGCCGAAAAACGCGCGGCCGAGGCTGACGCCATAAAGACCGCCGATCAAAGTTTCGCCGTCGTAGACCTCGACAGTATGACAATCGCCGCGTTCGTAGAGCTTGCGATAGAGAGTGCGGATGCGGCTGTTGATCCAGGTGCGGCTCCGCCCCGGTTGCGGCTGCGCGCAGCCATCGATCACCGCGTCGAAGTCCCGGTCAACGACCACCGTGAAGGGGGTGGAACGGACCGTACGCGCCAATCGGCCGGCGAGATGAAACCGATCCAAAGGAATGATTCCGCGACGCTCTGGCTCGATCCAGTAGAGCGCCGGATCATCGGCGCTCTCCGCCATGGGAAATATCCCGCAGGAGTAAGCCTTCAGCAGCACCTCGGGCGTGATGTCGATGAACGCGGACTCGCGGCTTGCCATGGATTCGTTTAACCGGCTGGCGCCTTTGCCTTCAAGAGGCGGGTCCAACCGAGCGCCGGTCGCCACCCGCCGGGAAACACGCCCTGGCGCTTTGCGCAATTGTTAACCGCTTGCAAAGCATAATTGGTTCCAGTTTTTGCCAATTTGAACGCTTTCTAGCGCAACGCATTAGGCGGCTATGGACCGGGTGGGAGCTGCCAATGGGTGTACACACAGGCGTAAATGCAACGGACGCTGAGCCGATTCGCGTCTTGTTCGTCGAAGATGAATTTTTCATCCGTGAGTGGATCGCGCAATCGCTCTCGGAGCAGGGCTTTGCGGTCGACAGCGTGACCAACGCCGCCGATGCTCTCCTGCATATCATGCGCGCTCCGATCGACGTTCTGCTCACGGATATCAATCTGCCGGGTGGGATGGATGGGACGGCGCTGGCGCGACACGCGCGTGAATTGCAGCCGGATCTGGCGGTGATCTACGCCTCCGCCCGCGCGGCGACGCTCAAGCAAGAGGCGCGCGTGCCGGGATCGTTGGTGCTGCCAAAGCCCTACGAACCTGCCGTCCTCGGAAGACTGCTCGCCACCGCGGTGCGCGCCATCCCAGTCGCGGTGCCCGCCTGATTGGGGCTTACTCCGGCAAGCCGCTGCCGGCCAGGAATTCCTCGAGCCAATGGATGTGGTATTGGCCGTCGATGACGTCCTTTTCCCGTGCCAGCGCGCGAAACAATGGCAGCGTGGTCTCGATGCCCTCGACGACGAATTCGTCCAACGCGCGCTTTAATCGCATCAGGCATTCGCTCCGCGTCTTGCCGTGGACGATAAGCTTGCCGACCAGCGAATCGTAATATGGCGGAATCGTATAGCCGTGATAGACGGCGGAATCGACCCGCACCCCCAAGCCGCCGGGCGGATGATAGCGCACGATCTTTCCGGGCGAGGGTCGAAACGAAATGGGATTTTCGGCATTGATCCTGCACTCGATGGCGTGGCCGTGAAACTTGAGTTCATCCTGCGTCAATTGCAGGCCACCGCCGGCCGCAACACGGACCTGCTCAAGGATGAGATCGATATCGGTGATCATCTCGGTCACCGGATGCTCCACCTGAATCCGCGTATTCATCTCGATGAAATAGAATTTGCTGTTCTCGTACAAAAATTCGACTGTGCCCACGCCGAGATATTTGATGGCACGCATGGCCTTGGCGACGGTCTCGCCGATCTCGTCGCGCGTGCTGCTGTTGAGCGCCGGGGAGGGGCCTTCTTCCCAAACCTTCTGGTGGCGGCGCTGCAATGAGCAGTCGCGCTCGCCGAGATGGATTGCGCCGCCCTTGCCGTCGCCGAGGACCTGGATCTCGATATGACGCGGTCGGTTGAGATACTTTTCGACATAGAGCGTGTCGTCGCCGAAGGCAGCCTTCGCTTCGTTGCGCGCCGATGCCAATGCTGAAGCAAGTTGAGATTCTTCGGTCACCACACGCATGCCGCGGCCGCCGCCGCCCGCGGCCGCTTTGAGCATCAATGGATAGCCGATCTCCCGCCCAAGGCGCTGCGCGTGAGCTTCGCTGCCGACATCGCCGTCGGAGCCTGGAACGACTGGAATACCGAGCTCCTTTGCGGCGCGTTTGGCCGCGATCTTGTCGCCCATCAGGCGAATGTGCTCGGGGCGGGGACCGATGAAATGCACGTTGTGCTCGGTAAGTATTTCGGCAAACCGGGCGTTCTCGGAGAGAAAGCCGTAACCGGGATGCACGGCGTCGGCGCCAGAGATCTCGCAGGCTGCGAGCAGGGCGGGAATGTTGAGGTAGCTGTCTTTGGCGGCGGGAGGCCCGATGCAGACGCTTTCATCCGCCAAACGTACATGCATCGCGTCTTCGTCCGCGGTGGAGTGTACCGCGACCGTGGCGATGCCCAGCTCCTTGCAGGCGCGCAGCACCCGCAGCGCGATTTCCCCGCGATTGGCAATGAGGATCTTGTCGAACATCCCCGCCGCCTATGTTCTGCGCCGACTCAGGTTTCGCTTCATTCGATGATCATGAGCGGCTGGCCGTACTCCACCGGCTGGCGGTCGTCGACGAGAATCTGGATCACCGTTCCGGGCCGCGGTGCCGGGATCTGGTTCATCGTCTTCATCGCTTCGATAATCATCAGCGGCTCGCCTGCTTTTACGACCGTGCCGATTTCCACGAAGGGACGCGCGCCGGGTTCGGGCGCAAGATAGGCCGTTCCGACCATCGGCGAGGCGACTACTCCGGGGTGCTGCGCCGGATCGACCGGCAGCGGCGTGGAGGCAACCGGTGTCGACACCGCGGATTCGGTGCGCGCGCGGCCGAGGCCGCCGCCGGAATGGCGTGCGACGCGGATCGACACGCCGGCGCGCTCGACGGCAATTTCGGTCAGACCGGTTTCGTCAAGCAGCTTCGCCAGCTCGCGAATGGCTTCGTGATCGATTGCGGGCGTTCCCGAACTATCGGACTTGCGCGCCACGATTACTCCTTGGCGCCGAGCAGGCTGGCAAGACCGGCAATCCCGAGCGCATACCCATTAATACCGAAGCCGCAGACTACGGCTCGTGCGGCACGAGAAACATAAGAATGCCGGCGAAACTCCTCGCGGGCATGGATATTGCTGATATGCACCTCAACGACCGGCGCTTCCATCGCGAGCAGCGCGTCCAGAATTGCGACCGATGTCGTCGTGTGGCCCGCGGGATTTATGAGAAGCCCGGCCGCTTTTTCTGCCCGCGCCTCATTGATCCAATCGATGATCTGGCCTTCGTGATTGGATTGGCGGAAGACCAGCGCAAATCCGTGTCGCTCGGCCGTCGTGCGGCAGAGCTTTTCGACATCGGCGAGCGTCGAGCGGCCATAGATGTGCGGCTCGCGCGTGCCGAGCAAATTGAGGTTGGGTCCGTTGAGGACATAAATAGTCTTGGCCATGCGCGCTGAGCCGGCTGTTACCGCGGGCCATCCCGCGTGAACTCGTTATAAGGAAGGCCCCTGCAAAGTGGAAGCGGGATCAGGGCGAACGCGGCATGTGCGCCGTCAATCCTTAACAGCCGTGCGATGGCGGCCTGCCGGACGATTATTTCCGTTCGCTTTTGATCTTGGCGCGCAGCTCGTCCAGACCGACGGCCCCGACCACGACCTCGTCGCCGACGACGTAGGTCGGCGTTCCCGTGACGCCAAGGGCGTCGGCCAGTTTCATATTCTCCTCAATGGTGGCCTTCACCTCATCGCTATTCATGTCCTTTTCCAGCCGTCCCATGTCGAAACCGACATCTTTGGCGACCGCCAGTGCGCGCATTTTGTCGGCAGGGCCGCGACCACCGAGCAGTTTCTGATGGAATTCCATGTATTTCTTTCCCAAAGGATCTTGCATGCGCGCGGCAACGGCGACATGCGCGGCTTCGACCGAGCCGGAACCCAAAACTGGAAATTCTTTAAGAACAAATTTGAGATCGGAATCCGTCTTCAACAAATCAAGCATGTCGGCAAGCGCGCGCTTGCAGAAGGCACAGTTGTAGTCGAAGAATTCCACCATGGTTACCTTGCCCTGCGGGTTGCCGAGCACGACCTGGTGGGTCGAATTGAATATGGTGGCGTTGTTGTCCTTGATCGTGATGCGGGCTTTGTCCGCCTCGGCTTCCTTCTGCCGGCGATCCAGCGCCTCCATGGCATCTTGCAATACCTCGGGATGTTGCACGAGGTAGTTTTTGACGATGTTCTCTATTTCACGAGCTTGGGCCGCCGAGAACGTTTCTGGTGCGCCCATTGCGGACGCCGGAGCCGTCGTCTGATTTTCTTGGGGGCTGCGATCCTGCGCTGTCGCCAGCGGCGCCAACAGCATGATGATCAAGATCGCAAATGCCGTGCGTAAGCTCCACGCCATTTTAATCGTCCTTTTCTTTATTGACCGGGTCGAAGCGGATTCTGCTTCTGGTTCTTGTTGAAGGCAACGATATCGTCCGCCCGAACCCAGCCCGGCGATCCGATCGGAAAACGCTGCTTGGCGCGTTCGGCGAGTTCGCGCGCGGTCTTGTTGTCGCCACGCGCGAAGGCCGCCTGGGCCGAGGCGAGGTCTGCATCGGCGAGACTATTCTTGCGCGCATAGGCCATCGCCAGCGTCGTGTAGGCGTCAGCTACTTCGGGCTCCTTCAGAATGGCTGAGTGTAGAAGTGAAATCGCCTCATCCGCCGATTTCGCATCATTTGTTGCGACGATTGCCTGGGCAAGCAGAATCTGAATAAGCGGGGAATTCGGGGCAAGTTGCACGGCATGGCGCAACGGTGCGATCGCATCCGCGGGGTGGCCGCCCTCCAGCAGCGCTTGCCCTTTCAGCTCGTAAAAATAGGGATAGTTTGGCATTGCCTGAAGCAAGCCGTCGATCTGCGCGATCGCGTTACGCGGATCGCCAAACCGATAAGCGGCAATAGCGCGCGCATAGCGCGCCGGCAGGCTGGTATCGGTCGAGGGATAATGCGCCAGAACGGTTGCCGGCCGTTCGGTGAAGCCAAAAAGTTTCGCCCTCATCATGTCGTGCCGGAATTGGAGTTCCGGCGAATCTTTCTTGCCCCAGTACGGAGTCTTCACCAATTCAGTCAGCGCCGCCATGCGCTCTTGCGGCATAGGGTGGTTCTGGAAATAAGGATTCGCGCCTTGCGCCGAGAACAGCGATTCGTCGGCAAAGCGCTTGAACGTGTCATACATCCCTTTTGCCGACTGGCCCGTCATCGTCAGGAAGCGCACGCCGGCGCGATCGGCGGATTCCTCTTGGGCACGCTGATAGGCGAGCAAGTGGTTAAGGCCCAAAGCCTGCGGCGCCGTGATTGCCGCCAGACCGACATTCCCGCTGTCGCTACCACCAGAACGGGCGCCGGCGACTATGGCGCCAACGCCAAGCAACAGACCGACCAGGGCGGCCGTCTGTACGTTCGCCAGCTCTTGGCGAATCTTGGAAAGATGTCCGCCGACGATGTGGCCGGTTTCGTGCGCCAGGACGCCGATGACCTGATTGGGCGCGGTCGCCTGCATTAAGGCACCCACATTGATGAAAATGCGGTGCGCATCCATGACAAAAGCGTTGAAGCTTTTATCGTCGATGATGACGACGTGGATATTTTGATCGGCCAGACCGGCGACGCGAAAAATCGGCGCCGTGTAGTCGCGCAGCAGTTGTTCGATCTCGGCATCCCGAATCATCGGAATCCCGGCGCTCGCGCCGGTCTGCGGCCGGGCCGGAAAACTCGCAAGCCCGACGGCTGCGGCCGTCAGCGCCGCGATGGCTCGCATAGCTGGTCTCGGCGGCCGCGTCTTGCTAGGAGATCGAGCAACCATCATGTGACGTTGAATCGGCTTGTTCCGGCGGCAACCTATGGACCGAAGGGGTTAGGGTCAACACACGCTGGCGATTATCGCGAATACGCACCTGACCCGTCGAATACGGCATCAGCGGGGCGTAACCCGATCAAGCAAATAAGGAATTGAATACGCCTCATGTTGGAAAGGGCAAAAGCTTTGCTGCAACCTTCCGCGCGCAGCGGCGTCCCGCCGTTTATGGTCATGGACGTCATGGCCGCGGCGGCGCGGCTGGAAGCGCAAGGCCGCACTATTGTGCACATGGAGGTCGGCCAGCCGGCCGCCGGTGCGCCGGCGAGTGCAATCGCCGCGGTGCGGGCTGCGCTCGGCAATGGGCCCCATGGCTACACCGCCACACTGGGAATCGCGCCGCTGCGCCAGCGTATCGCGCAGGCCTATGCGCAATGGTGCGGCCTCGAAGTCGATCCCGAGCGCGTCGTCGTCACCACCGGATCCTCGGCGGCGTTCATGCTGGCCTTTCTCGCTCTTTTCGAGCCCGGCGATCGCGTCGCGGTGCCTATCCCCGGTTATCCGCCGTACCGGCACATTCTCAGCGCGCTGGGTTGCGAGCCGGCGCTTATCGAAACCAATGTGGCCACGCGCTGGGCGCTCACCGGCGATCTGCTGCTTGAGCAACATCGCGCCCGTCCTCTCAAAGGCGTTGTGGTCGGTTCTCCGGCCAATCCGACTGGAACGATGATGAGCGCGGCGGCGCTCGGCGCACTCATCGAATCCGCCGAGGACGCCGGGATTGCCGTGATCTCCGACGAAATCTACCACGGACTCGATTATGCTTTCCGGACGCGGAGCGCGATCTCGCTGTCTGCGAATACGATCGTCGTCAATTCCTTCTCCAAATATTTTTGCATGACCGGTTGGCGCGTCGGCTGGATGGTCGTGCCGCCCTCACTGCTTCGCACGGTGGAGCGCCTGCAGCAGAACTTGGCGATATCCGTCCCCACCCTTTCGCAGATCGCGGCACAGGCGGCCTTCGACGGCCGCGATGAGCTGGAAAACGTAAAACATGGTTATGAGGAGAATCGCCGCATCCTGCTGGATGGACTACCGCGGGCAGGCCTCGACTCCTTCATGCCGGTCGATGGTGCATTTTATCTGTACGTCGACACGTCGCGCTTCTCGGACGACAGTTTTGACTTTGCCAAACGCATGCTCGAACAGGCGGGCGTGGCGGCAACTCCCGGCGTCGATTTCGATCCGATCCACGGCCGAAATTTCCTGCGCTTATGCTATGCGGGATCGCGTGAAGACATGCGCGAAGCCGTCAAAAGGATCGGCGCCTGGCTCAAGGGATAAACGCAGTGAGCCTGTTGCAGAGCGCGCTTGTCCTGTTTTCGGGAGGTCAGGATTCAACTGTCTGTCTTGCCTGGGCGCTCGAGCGCTTTGCCCGAGTGGAAACGATCGGTTTTGCTTACGGCCAGCGTCACGCCGTTGAACTTGAGGTGCGTCCGCGCATTCGTTCGGCGTTGGCGGCGCACTCACAAAATTGGCGCGAGCGGCTCGGCGAAGACCACACTGTGCGTATCGACGCGCTTGCCGAGATTTCAGAAACAGCGCTCACCCGCCAGGCGGAGATCGGGATAGCTCAATCCGGTCTGCCGACGACCTTCGTACCGGGACGAAATCTGGTGTTCTTCGCTTTCGCCGGTGCGGTCGCCTACCGGCGCGATATCGGTCACCTCGTTGCCGGCATGTGCGAAACCGACTTCTCCGGCTATCCGGATTGCCGTGACGATACCATCAAGGCGATGCAACTTGCTTTGACGCTCGGCACCGACCGCCGTTTTGTCATTCATACACCGCTGATGTGGATCGACAAGGCGGCGACCTTCGCGCTTGCGCATCAGATCGGCGGTGCGGATTTGATTGATATCCTTCTCGCCGAGACACACACCTGCTATCTCGGTGATCGCGAACATCGTCACGATTGGGGCTTGGGCTGCGGCAAATGTCCGGCGTGCCGTTTGCGCGCGGCGGGCTATGAAAAATGGAAGGCGGGATTATGAATCCAGAACGGCAACGCACGCGAGAAGGAATATTGTTCTTAGTTCTTTTTGCACTCACGATTCCCGCCGCCAACTGGCTGATCGGGAATGTAGGAACCAGCTGCGTGCCGAACGGGCCATGTCTCGTGCCCGTCGCTCCCGGTTTGATGGCTCCTTCCGGCGTCACCATGGTCGGCATAGCGCTGGTTTTACGCGATCTAGTCCAGCGGCGCCTCGGTACCGCGATATCAGCGCTGGCGGTTCTGGTCGGCAGCGGTCTTTCGGCCTTGTACGCACCTGTCTCGCTGGTGGTGGCTTCGACGACCGCTTTTTTTCTTTCCGAGTTCGCCGATCTCGCGGTTTACACCCCGCTGGCGCGCCGCCGGCTGGTGGCGGCCGTCATTGCGTCGAGCTGCGCCGGTCTGGTCGTCGATTCGATTGCATTCCTATGGCTCGCTTTCGGCTCGCTCGATTTCCTAACCGGGCAAGTCGTGGGTAAGGCCTGGATGGTGCTGCTGTCGATCCCGCTCGTGGCGTGGCTTCGCCGGCGCGACGAACGGCTTGGTATCATGCCGGCTTGACCTGCCAAGGGGGCAATATGAGCGCTGCTTTGTTCGACATTCTGCGCAAGGTGACGACCGCCACCATCACCACGATGTTGTTAAAGAAGGGCATCCGGCGCTGCTGGATGGATGGTCCGAAACCGCTTGTCCTCGGCGGCGAGCGGATTGTTGGGCCGGCATTCACATTGCGGTTCGTGCCGGTGCGCGAGGATTTGGCGACGCCGGAGAGTTGGGCCAGCCCGATCTCGACGCGCGCTGCAATCGAGGACATGCCGGAGGGTGCGGTCGTCGTCGCGGACGCAATGGGCGTGCCGAGCGCCGGAATCTTTGGCGACATCCTTTGCGCGCGAATGAAGAAGCGTAACGTCGCGGCGCTGGTTACGGATGGCGTCATGCGTGACCGCGCCGGCGTTTTGGCGAGCGCACTTCCAGTGTGGTGTGCCGGTGTTGCCGCTCCGGCATCGGTCAATGGCCTGACTTTTGTTGGTTGGCAGCAGCCGATCGGCTGCGGCGGCTGCGCCGTGTTTCCCGGTGACGTGATTGTCGTGGATGATGACGGTGCGGTGGTAATTCCTCAGAATTTGGTCGACTTCGTCGCTCACGAAGGCGCCGAACACGAGCTGTATGAAAGCTGGGTCTTTGGCGAGGTCGAGAAAGGAGTGAAGCTGCCCGGCCTTTACCCGCCCAATGACGAGGCCAAGGCCCGCTATGCCGCCTGGCGCAAGGCGCGGGAATGAACGCGGGTGACTGAGCTCCGCCCTTGGCGCGGGTTTACTGGCAAGAGAGGCCCAGCCGAACGGCCGATCGGCTATCCTTAAGGACCGGAGCAGGCGCCATGATGCGGGGGCATCATGATTAGAGACGGTTTCTAATCGGAGCGGTGATTGTTTTTCGTTCTTTCAAAGACGATGGGCTACCTCGTCATGCCATCAAATCTGCTGATGGCAATCGGGTTGATCGGTCTTGTCCTGTTGTTCACGCGGTTTCGGCGGCTCGCCAGTTGGCTCATCGTCACCAGTCTCGTGCTCATTGCATTGGTCGGCTATTCGCCGCTTGGACGTATACTGTTGTTGCCTCTGGAAGAACGTTTCCCGCCCTGGGACGCCTCCCGTGGCGCTCCCGATGGCATTGTGGTCCTCGGCGGAGCAATTTCGCCTGGTGTCTCGGAGGCCCACGGCGTCGTCGCGCTCAATGGCTCGGCTGAGCGCCTTACGGTTACGGCGGAGCTGGCGCGCCGCTATCCGAACGCCCGCGTTATATATACCGGCGGGACAGCCTCACTCGATCAGACGGAGCCGCTGGAAGCGCCGCTCGCGGTGAAAGAATTCGCAGCGCTCGGCGTCGCGCATGATCGCATCACTGCGGAAGAACAATCACGCAACACGATTGAAAACGCGGTGTTCTCGCGCCTGCTCGCCGATCCCAAGCCGGGGGAGCGGTGGCTCTTGGTGACCTCGGCCTCCCACATGCCGCGCGCGATCGCCGCCTTTCGCGCCGCCGGTTTTCCGGTGGAGGCTTATCCGGTCAATTGGCATACGCGAGGACGACGCGATGCGGCGGAGCTTTTTACATCCTTCGCCGGAGGACTGGCGATGACCGATTATGCCGTGCATGAATGGGTTGGCCTTGCCGCATACTGGTTGACCGGCAAGACCTCGGAACTGTTTCCCGCCCCCTAGGGGATTTCAGTCGCCTTTGAGTCGAGTTCGGGACAAGACCGAGATACGCACTTTCATTCACAAACCGCGTCGCGGCGACGCCGGGCGTTTGACGCAAGCCCTTGCCTTTACCAATCCTTCATCGCTGCCGCCGAATATTCCGGATTGTTGTCATTCGGAAGGGTCCGTTGATGTCGAGCGATACGCCCGCTGCTTTGTCTGCAGAGCCCGTCGAAACCACGGCAGAGGCCGCCCCGCCGATTGCGCAATGGGGTGAGATGGCGCTGACTGTGATGTTCACCTTGGCCGCCGTGCTATTTGTATCTTCTCTCGCGGTGGTCACCGGCTTGGTCTGAGCCGATTTTTGATCCGGTTGCGTCGTCATCAGCTTTAGTGAAATCTTGTTTGGCGGCGCCTTGGACCGCTTATAATCCGTCCTGCGAGACGTGATGTCACTGCATCTGGTCATCGGCAATAAAAATTACTCGTCATGGTCGTTTCGACCATGGCTGGCGATGAAGGTCGCAGGCATCAAGTTCGACGAGACAGTGGCCTCGCTTGGCGCTGCCGATTTCAAAACGCTGGTAACGGAGTTGGGCGGTTCCGGACGTGTCCCGGTGCTCAGCGACGGCGACGTGCGCGTGTGGGAATCGCTGGCGATCTTGGAATATCTCGCAGAAAAGTTTCCCGCCGCCGGATTATGGCCCGAGCGCCCTGCAGCGCGAGCGCATGCTCGCGCGATTGCATCGGAGATGCATGCGGGATTTGTTTCGCTGCGGCGTCACCTGCCGATGAACGTCGCGCGGCCGGTGAAATTCCGGCCTCTTGAAGCCTGCGCCGCCAAGGATGTGGCGCGCATCGATGCGATTTGGGGCGAATGCCGAAACAAGTACGGCGCTGGCGGTCCATTCCTGTTTGGCTCATTCGGTGCCGCCGATGCGATGTTTGCTCCTGTCGTGTGGCGATTTCACACTTACGCGGTTGAGGTGAGCTCAACGGCGCTGGGCTATATGCGCGCGATGATGGCACTGCCTGCCTGGAATGAATGGCGGGATGCGGCGCGGCGCGAGACTTGGGTCTTAGCGGAAGACGAGGTCGATTGGCCGCAAGTCTTGCGCGACTAAGTCTTGCGCGAATAAGTCTTGCGCAAATAAGTCTTGCGCGAAGAGGTTTTGCGCTAATGGCCCTCTCGGGCGAATGGCAACTATGATGCGCGTCACGATTGGCGGGGCAGGCTTATCCGTCTTTCAAGCTCGGCCAACAGCGGCAGCTGATATGGAATAATCTTCAGCTGCGCCATTGGCAGCGCGAAATAAGCGATGCGATCGATTTCCGGAAAACTTTGTCGTCGCCCCGATTTTGGCGGCCACTCCACCATAAACGTGTTACTGGCGAATTGCGAAAGATCGAAGTCTCTTTCCAGGGCAAAGGCGTGCACGATTTTCCCGCTTTTTTGAGCGACAGGCGCGAACTCAATCATGTCGCCTTCAGCGACAAGATTTGTTTCTTCGGTGAATTCGCGCCGTGCCGCGGTGATAAGTTCGTCGCCGGGTTCGACCAGGCCCTTCGGGATGGTCCAGGTTCCGGCGTCCTTCTTTGCCCAAAACGGGCCACCCGGATGGCCGAGCAGGACTTCAAGCTCAGGTCTGCGGCGAAACGCCAGTATTCCGGCGCTGATCTGCGTTTCCCGCGGCATCGAGCTTGGCTCCCGTTAACTGCGTCTCTCTACCGCAGGACTTCCGCGCTAGAGCTTGTCAAATAGGCGGGCGTCTGCATGATTTTGTCACGATTGCGCCGAGAATGCCCGTTCCCCGCCCAAGCGCTTCAGTGTGCGACGGGGTAGGGCACTGATCCAATTGCCTGCACGGGAGCTATGCCAATGCGATATGGGTTGATCGCCGCTATTGCGGCAGCCATTGCCGTTTTAGCGACGCCGCTCACGATCCCATCGGGGTCGCGAGCCTTTGCCGAAGATGCGCCTAAAGACGTCAAAGGCATTTTCCTGATGAGCGATTATCCGGCGGTGACGCTGCGCCCCGGCGAGACCTCCACGATCAGCCTCAGACTACAAAACTACAACATGACGCCTGAGCGTCTCGCGCTCTCACTCAGTGGTGTGCCGGCTGGTTGGACGGCGACCTTGCTCGGCGGCGGTCAGCCGGTTGCTGCGGCGATGCCGGCGGCAAATTCGAGCGTGTCGCTATCATTGCGGCTGGATGTGCCGAAGAACGCGCCGATGGGTACCCAAACCGTTACCGTGGCCGCGCAAGGAAACACCACGAATTTACAGCTCCCGGTCGCCGTGACGCTTGCGAAGGATCTGCCCGCAAAGCTGACGCTCACGCCGCAGCTTCCCGATTTGCGGGGCACGTCGAAATCGAGCTTCGAATATCAGCTCGGCATCAAAAACGACAGCGGCAAAAAATTGACCGTGAGCCTCTCCGCTCAGGCGCCGCAAAATTTCGATACCTCATTTACGGAACAGTACGGGACCCAGGAACTCAAAGCGGTCCCGGTCGATGCTGGCCAGAGCAAGGACGTCAAACTCAAAGTCACTCCACCGAACACAGCCGCGGCCGGTGACTACAAGATCGTCGCGCGCGTGGCGGCGGAGGATGCCGCGGCGACCTCCGATCTGGCCATGACGATCACCGGCCAGCCGAAACTCGATATCAGCGGCCGGGAGGGTCTGGTGTCCACTCGCGCCTCAGCGGGCAGGGAGACAACGGTTCCCGTCATCATCACCAATATCGGCACGGCGCCAGCCGAAGACATCCAGTTGAACGGATCGGCTCCGAGCGGATGGAAGATCACCTTCGATCCGAAAACGGTCGACCGCATCGCTCCGAACGACAACAAAGAAGTGCAGGCGCTGATTACGCCTACGGAAAAGGCCATCGCGGGCGACTATGTGACGACCGTCCGCGCGTCCGCGCGCGGCGAATCGGCATCGACCAATTTCCGCGTCACCGTCACGACATCGACGATGTGGGGGATCGCTGGAGTGGGCATCATTGGCGTTGCGCTGCTGGTGATGGTTGGCGCGGTGGCGAGGTTCGGTCGCCGATGACTGCCGATGCCGTGATCGAGGCTAACGGCCTCACCAAAACCTACGGGTCGGCGCTTGCCGTCGACCACATTTCGTTCGGCGTGGGACGCGGCGAGATTTTTGGCCTGCTTGGGCCCAATGGCGCCGGCAAGACGACCACGATCTTGATGATGCTGGGTCTGACCGAAATTTCCGAAGGTGGGGTGCACGTACTCGGATTCAATCCGGCGCGGGAGCCACTTTCGGTCAAGCGGAGGGTCGGTTATCTGCCCGATACGGTCGGCTTCTATGACAATCTGACTGCGGCGGACAATCTCCGGTACACCGCGCGGCTGATCGGGTTCCGCTCGATGGAACGGGAAAAGCGGATCGCCGCGGCGCTCGACCGCGTCGGGCTCGCCGAATTTGCGGACAACCGCGTCGGCACCTTCTCGCGCGGTATGCGCCAGCGGCTCGGGCTAGCCGAGATCGTGATGAAAGGTGCGCAAATCGCGATCCTCGACGAGCCAACGTCGGGACTCGATCCGCATGCCACGGCGGAGCTTCTGGGCATCATCCGCGGCTTTAAGAGCGAAGGCGTTTCGGTTCTGCTCTCCTCGCATCTGCTTGAGCGGGTGCAGAGCGTTTGCGATCGGGTCGCGCTCTTTAACGGTGGGCGCATCGTCCTGTTGGGCTCGGTCGCCGAACTTGGCCGGCAGGTCCTCGGTGGTGGCTACGTCGTCGAGATCGAGGCCGAGGGCAGCGGATTGGCTGAGCGGCTTGCGCTTATTCCAGGCGTCAGCGGGGTCGAGAAAGCCGGCATTAATAAACTTCGCCTGCAGGCCGACCGCGATGTGCGGCCCGAAGCCGCAGCCGAGGTGGTCGCGATGCAGGGTCGCCTGAAACATCTCGGCGTGCAGGAGCCGAGCCTCGAGGCGATCTATACGCGCTATTTCGCAGATAAGCCGGACGAAGGCATGGTTGTGAAGGAAGGAGCGCGCCATGCAGCGTGAAGGCTCCGCCTTTTCCGGGCTCGGCGTGGTCATGCTCAAGGAGCTTTCCGACCACCTCACCAGCATACGCATGCGTGTTCTGGAATGGCTGGTCGTGCTCGTGGCGCTGGCAGCGCTCTACGGTGCGATTCAGCAAATCAAGGACACGACGGCTGAAGACCCGTTTCTGTTCCTGCGGCTGTTCACAACGTCGCGCGATCCGTTGCCGTCGTTTGTGTCGTTCCTTTCGTTCCTTGTGCCGCTGATGGCGATCGGACTTGGCTTTGATGCCGTCAACAGCGAGCACAATCGCCGCACGCTGTCGCGCATCCTGTCGCAACCGATTTATCGCGATGCGCTGTTGTTCGGAAAATTCCTGGCCGGCCTGGTCACACTTTCGATCAGCCTGATCACGCTCTGGCTCCTTGTCATCGGGCTCGGTCTTCTTCTCATCGGCATTCCGCCCGGCGCGGAAGAAATTGCCCGCAGTTTCGTATTTCTCCTGGTCACGATCGTCTATGCCGGGGTTTGGCTGGCGCTTGCTTTACTGTTCTCGATTCTGTTCCGCTCCGCGGCGACTGCGGCGCTGGTGACGCTCGGCCTATGGCTCCTGGTGACGTTCATTTGGCCAGTGCTTTCCGGTGCGCTGGCACAAATCATCGTGCCTCCGGATCCGCGCTACACGGCGCTCGGGCTGCAGACGCCGGGCACAGCGCAATTGGAGCAGATCCTGGCGCGCTTTTCTCCTTCCACGCTCTATGCGGAGATCGTGGTCGCGCTGTTAGATCCGACCACGCGTGCGCTCGGCCCGATTTATCTCAGCCAGTTGCAAGGTGCGGTGCTCGGGGCGCCGCTGCCATTCGCCGAGAGCGTCTTGATCGCGTGGCCTCAGATGGTGGGAATGATCGCCACCGCGATCGTCCTTTTCGTTATCGGCTACGTGATTTTTCAGCGCCAAGAAGTCCGCGCCTAGGCGGCCAAGCCGCTCGCCTGAGCATCCAATTAACAAAGAGGAGGGCGGCCCGAGAGCCGCCCTCGAAGTTCTTTTACTATGCTGTCGGCAAGTTAGACCGCCAACACGTCAATGATCCTCATGCTGCGCGGATCGACGATCACGATCTCGTCGCTATAGACGAAATAGAGATAGTGCCGCCATCGCGGCTCGATCCGGATCAAAGTTTCCGGCACGCGCACCAGATGGATGTGACCGCGCGGCACCACGGTGCCGACGTTCACGCTGAAGTCGACATTGCTTGCCCGCGGCGCACCGCGCGAGTTGATGACGGTCTCGCGAATCTGCGTGCGTTGCTGGTCATTCAGCGACACATTCGCCGCGCCGCCACTGCGCTGCTCGGTCGACGTGGCGCCTTGCATCGGCGCTCTGGTGCTGCCCTGCAGTCCCTTCAACTGCTCATTGCGCTGCGCCGTGCTGGTGCCGCGCTGGGTTTGTTTGCCCTGCTGGGTCGCAAATTGCCCAGTCTTAGACTCAGTCTTGGATCCAGTCTTTGACTGCGCATTAAGCTGTTTTTGCTGACCCTGCGCGGTCCGGTTTGCGGTGCTGGCGCCCTTGTTTTGCTTCTGCTCCTGGGCGCTGCGATTGAGGGACTTCTCGCCGCCCTTGTCGCCCTTGCCGGCATTGCTCATCTTGCCGGCTTTGCCTTGGCCAGACTGCATTTTGCTTTCGTTTTGTGCGTTTTGCCCAGACGACTGCTTGGACATCGCATCCTGGTTCTTGGCATTCTGGTTCTTGCCCTGGTGAGCGCCCTGGTTCTTCATGCCTTGATTGGCGGTTTGATTACTGCCTTGATTCTTGCCTTGATTCTTGGCGCCCTGTTCGCTGCGCTGGCTTTGCATGCTGCTCTGCGCAGCGCCGCCGGCGCCCTTCTGGTCCTGCTGGGTTTGCTGTGCGGAGGCGATGCCGCTTGCTGCAAAGAGCGCAAGCGCGGCGACGCCGGCCAGCAATGTCTGTTTATTCCTCATCAAGCTCTCTCCATTTCCCGGTTGGGTGTTTGCGCATGCCACCCGTGCTGAAGGTCCCTTTTCCCGGCTGCGGTGGTCTTGGCCAACGCGTACTGACCGGCAAAGTTTCTCCGAACTTGCTCGTGTGATATTTCCTGTAGCGAGATAGGTTCATTTCTGAATATCTATTCAGGTGGGATGCGAGGAATTGGTGTCGGCGATCGCCTCAAAGATCGACTGCAAGTCCAGAGAATTCCGCGCCAACCAAGCGGCCATGCGGGCGCTGATTGCGGAACTCGAGAGCCGGCGCGCCACGGCGGCCGAGGG
>JBAQBC010000430.1:0-1625 GCA_049286035.1 Xanthobacteraceae bacterium | reverse complement strand
CTGATGTCGGCCGTCTCGGGGACATCGCAAGCCGCGCCGATTGCGCCTATCAGTGGGGCGGCTACCGCCGACCAAAGCAATGTGACGCCAGTCTATTGGTATCATCATCGGCATCACCGTCATTGCTGGCGTGGCTATCACGGCCGTTTGCACTGCCGCTGGTAGTAATCGGACGCCAACCAGCCTTCTCATCCGCCGCACCGATCGTTCTCGGCGCGGCGTTTGCTTTTTGTCTCACTAAAGCATGATCCCGAAAAGTGGCCGCCGGTTTCCCGCCTGCGCGAAGCCGAGGTAGCGGGTTTTCGCGTTGTGAAATGCTTCGGCGGGCGAAGGCAGGTCGGAAAAGATCACGCTCAAACGACAAGCTAAAACGAAATACCGAATCAACCTGAGATCATTTCGCTTTAGCGCGCCAGCCATTGCGGCACCCGCTTAAACGCATCGGTGCGTGCGGCGGGATTTGTGCCGCCATGGGCTCTGCCGGAAGGATCGGCGGTATTGACGAGCCCAGTACGCAGCCTGATCGGGGAATTGGCGCGATCGAATTCGTGATGCGCCTCCGGATAGACGACGAGTTGGATGTGCGCGCTGCGGCCGCGGGCGCCGGCGACCATCTGTTGGCATGTCGGGGCCGGGGTCCAATCGTCGGCGCCGCCGATGAGAATCAAGGCAGGCACTCGCGCGCTCCACGCGCTCTGCAAGAGACGGCGGCAACTCGGGTAAAACGCAACGGCGGAGCGGAAATCGGCCTCGTCGTGATGGACCGCCGTGGTCAGCCGGATGGTCCATAACGCCGTCGCCGCGCCGTTCGCCCAGCCGAGCAGCGAGACGTGGTCGCTACGGACGTAGCTCTGCTTTTGCAGCCAAAGCCGCGCGGCATTGGCGTCACCGACGCGCTCGCGCCAGGCGTGCACCGTGCGGTGATGTTCGCGGCACTGCGAGCCAAGGCCGCGTGATCCGAACGAATCCGGAAACACGACGACAAAACCGTCAGCCACCAACTTATCCGCCCATTTCGAGTACAGCTGCGCCTCAGCGTTCGGTCGCTGGGTCAGTCCGCCGCAATCATGCAAGGCGACAACCGCCGGGAACGGGCCGGGACCTTCCGGGCGATAGAGCATTGCATGCAAGGCCAAGCCGCCATCCGGAATATCGATCTGCTCCGGTGCGGCGGCCGCTTCCGAACAGGCGAGGGCGAGGACGAAAACAAAGGCCAGTCTCCGGCAACCCATGGTCGTGCAGCTCTCAGGTGCTAAACGGCACTCGGCGGTGAAATTATCACGCCGCATGGCGCCGCGAAGGGTCGTCGAGATCACAAACTGGTGGTTCGGCCGGGCTGCAGCCTTGCCTTTCGTTGCGGTGCCCGCGTTATTATGTTTTGGCTTCCCGAAATGCACCTGCAGGGCGATCCAACGCCCAAATCGCATGCACGGAGGTGGCGGTGCTTAATCGTACAGATCGTCCCGCGCCAATGCCTGGCGAGGCCGAGGTCAAATATCTCGACGGCGACTTCCGTGTGGTGCGGCCGGGCACCTTCGTCCGCTGCGCGGTAACCGGCGTATCCATTCCGCTGGAAGAGCTTCGTTATTGGAGCGTGGATTTGCAGGAAGCCTACGCCACGCCGG
>JBAQBC010000429.1:0-11375 GCA_049286035.1 Xanthobacteraceae bacterium | reverse complement strand
GATCGGGCGGTGGTAGATGCCGTGTTGCCGGCGTCGCCGGTAGCGGCGCACCGCCTGGCGAACCCGTCCCTTGCGCTCGTTATCGATTACAGTCATCGGTCGTCAATGAATTCGTCTTCCTTGCGCTGGCTGTAATCGATTACAGGCCGGTCGTTATCGATTACAGTCATCAGTCGTCGATGAATTCGTCGTCGGGACCGTAGGGGTCATAGACCGGGATCGCCGGGTCCCATTCGTCGTGCCGGCGCGGCTCGCGGGCGACGTTGTATTCACCCCTCGACATTACCAACCTCGAGCACCTGATCGCGCAAAAACACCTTTTCCCAGTCCCAAGAGCCTGATGTGGCACGCATTTTGCCGTCAGGCTGGCGTTCAATGACGATCGTGCTCTTCTCCGTCGTCGGTCCAATCCGACCCACGTCTCACCGCCACAATCCCTGCTACCACCAAAACAGTAACCCCGACGCGCGTCATTTTTTCTTCGCGTTTTGCTTCGGCTGCGGCTACCTCACTCGCCTTCATCGTGACGCGCAATCAGTGGCGTGACGAAATGATCAAGCGCGGCGTGGCCCGCTACAACTGGCAGACCGGCAAATGGGAATGGGGGGAGCCGCCAAGCAGGCCCTACTAAGGATGAGGCGCGGCTGAGTGTGGTCAATATCGCGAAGCTGTCGGAGCGCTAAACGCTACTGCGGCCACTCGCAGTAATGCCAGGCGTGAGTGCAATATGCCCACGTGACAGCCTTCTGGTCCGCGCCCCCAATTCGCTCTAGCACGTCGTCTGAAACATCGAAGGTAAGAATTTCCTCGTCAGCCTCAACTTGGCTTATCATCTCTTTTTTCATCGCGTCCGCCCCTATGATTCTTGCATCAACTCAAGCCCATACAAATAGATCGTATTCCTAAGCGCTGTGACCAACGGCACGCTATGAACGCTGGTGAAAGGGAAAGTGTGAGGAATGGCTTTTAAAGCGAGCGACCATGTTCGACTTAAATCCGGTGGTGCAGAAATGATTGTAACCAGGATCGAACAAATAGGAGAACTCACCGTGGTTTATTGTGTGTGGATTGATGAAGATCATGAAGTTCAGCGTGGTTTCCTGCCGATGTTTTGGAACCTGTAAAATCAAAATAACCCGCTCGGCAGCAAACTCACCAACAAACCCCGAGCAAACCTTCATGCTACCATGAAAGCCCCCGGTGGGATTTTTACGGTGTACGCATGTAAGAGGGTGTGCCCCCAGCCAAGAAGTCCTCGCGCGGCGGTGAGAAGACGTCGACGACCTCTGTATCTTCGGGAAAGAAACCTTCGTGCTCAATATCGCCGCGAATAACTGCCACATCGCCCGCACTCATCGAGCGCCGCTCGTTTCCGATCCGAAAATCCATCCGCCCCTTGAGCATCCAGACAATCTGCTCGTGAGGGTGCCTATGCGGAGCGGCACGTGCGCCCGCCTTGACCTTCCACCACACGATCATTCCCTGGTTGCCTGCAAGGACGCGACGTTCAATTTTATCATTGATGTGCTCCCACGGCAGTCCTGCAAGCTCGCCGAAACCAGAAATCACGGGCATGACGTTTCTCCATTATCGCGCGCAGTTTATAGCAACTTGGTAGACTGCAAACTACGCGAAGAGATACTGAAAGAGATGCAACCGTGCTCGCTTTAAAGTTGGCTATCAGGTGTGCAGCGGAAATTGCGCTGACGTGCTGGAACGCCACTCATTGACCCAAAACGCACATTGCCTGGCCGTGCTAGATTAAGAGCGATAGGTGCCGGGCGTCACGGGAGGAAGGTGTGGAACGCGCGTTGGAAGTGCGCGCGGTCTCGCTGCGTTTCGGTGGAATTCGCGCGCTGACCGACGTTAGCTTCACCGTAAATGACGGCGAGCTGTTCTCCATCATTGGACCGAACGGCGCGGGCAAGACCTCGATTGTCAACTGCATCTCCGGCCGTTACACCCCGACTGAAGGCCGCTTACTCTACCGCGGTCGCGATATCGCCGGGCTGAAGCCGAACGCGCGCGCCGCGCTCGGTATCGGTCGGACCTTCCAGAACCTTGCGCTGTTCCACCATATGAGTGTGCTCGACAATATCATGGTCGGCCGCCACCACCTGCTGAAGAACAATTTCATCACCGGCGCGCTCTACTGGCTTACGCATGCGCGCAGCGAGGAACTCGCAAACCGACGCAAGGTCGAGGAGATCATCGATTTCCTTGACTTGCAGGCGGTGCGCAAGGCGACGGCGGGCACTCTCTCCTACGGCTTGCGTAAACGCGTTGAGCTGGCGCGAGCGATGGCGCTAGAGCCGAAATTGATCCTGCTCGACGAGCCGATGGCCGGGATGAATTTCGAAGAGAAGGAAGACATGGCCCGATATATCGTCGACCTCAACGAGGAATTCGGCATGACGGTGATGATGATCGAGCATGACATGGGCGTCGTCATGGACATCTCTCACCGGGTGCTCGTGCTTGATTTCGGCCGCAAGATTGCCGAGGGCCACCCGACGGCGGTGCTCGCGGACCCGCATGTCAAGCGCGCGTATCTCGGCGAAGAGGACGAGGTATTGATCGATCCCGACGAACCGCCACCACGATCGGCGGAGATCGCTTGATGATGGACTACGCGGGTCGCGTTGCACGGGCCGATACCTTTCCGAAGCTGCTTCGCCTCAACGCGAATGAGCATGGCGGCGATGTGGCGCTGCGCGAAAAAGACCTTGGCTTGTGGCGCGAATTCACCTGGAACGATTATCAGGGGCGCGTGCGCGACTTCACGCTAGGCCTCGTCGATTTTGGACTGGGCGCAAGCGATGTCATTGCCATAATCGGCGATAATCGTCCCGACTGGGCGGCTGCGGAGATAGCCGCTCATGCCATCGGTGCGATGAGTCTTGGCATCTATCGTGACGCCCTCGATGAGGAGGTTTCCTATCTGCTCACCTATAGCGAAGCGAAGCTGGTTTTCGCAGAGGACGAAGAGCAGGTCGACAAGCTGCTTGGGCTCGGCGATCGCATCCCGCACGTTCGCCATATCGTCTATTCCGATCCGCGTGGGATGCGCAAATATGACGATGCGCGCCTGATTTTTGCCGTTGATCTCGCTGCGAAGGGCCGCGTCCGCGCGGCGCGGGAGCCGGATGCGTATGACAAGCTGGTCGATGCGACCAGGGGCGATGTCGTCGCGATCCTTTGCACGACATCAGGGACTACTGCGCAGCCCAAACTCGCGATGCTGGCGGCAGGCCGCGTGTTGCGTCACTGCGCCACTTATCTCGCTTTCGATCCAAAGGGGTCGGCCGACGAGTATGTCTCAGTGCTGCCGCTGCCATGGATCATGGAACAGGTCTACGCCATGGGCAAAGGCCTGCTATGCCGTATGAAGATCAACTTCGTCGAGCACGCCGACACTATGATGAGCGATTTTCGCGAAATCGCGCCTACCTTCGTATTGTTCGCGCCGCGAGTCTGGGAAGCGATCGCCGCCGGCGTGCGTGCGCGCATCATGGATGCTTCCGTCTTCAAGCAATGGCTCTTTGGGATCGGCATGAAGGTTGGCTTGGCAGCGCTCGATCGTGACCGTCGCTCGATCATTGCCGAGCGCTTGCTGTTCGACGCGCTGCGCGACCGCCTGGGCTTTACGCGTCTTCGCTCCGCGGCAACCGGCGGCGCGGCGCTCGGTCCCGACACCTTCCGCTTTTTTCGCGTCATGGGCGTGCCGTTGCGCACACTGTACGGCCAGACCGAACTCTTGGGGGCTTACACGCTCCACCCCGCTGATAGCGTCGACCCTGCGACCACAGGAGTCGCGATGGCCGACGACATCCAAATCCGCATCGATGAGCCCGACGCTAACGGCGTCGGCGAGATCGTTGTGAAGCATCCAAACATGTTCCTCGGCTATTACAAGAACGCCGAAGCCTCCCAGGCGGACATGCGCGACGGCTGGCTGAAGTCGGGCGATGCAGGCTATTTCAACACGGCCGGGCAGCTTGTCGTGATTGACCGCATCAATGATCTGGCAGCGACGGCGCGCGGGGACCGTTTCTCGCCACAATACCTCGAGAACAAGCTGAAGTTCTCACCATTCGTCGCCGAAGCCGTCGTGCTGGGCGCCGGGCGCGACTATCTCGCGGCGATGATCTGCATTCGCTACTCGATCATTTCCAAATGGGCCGAGAAGAATCGGATCTCGTTCACTACCTACACCGACCTTGCCTCCCGGCCGGAGGTCTACGCGCTGCTGCGGAAGGAGGTTGAGGCCGTCAACGCAACGTTACCGTCGGCGCAGCGAATTTCGAAACTCCTGCTGCTGTACAAGGAGCTGGACGCCGACGACGGCGAGCTGACACGCACGCGAAAGGTGCGCCGCGGCGTGATCAATGAGAAATACGCCGACATTATCAATGGTATCTACACCGACAGGGCACAGATCCCGGTCGACACCGTGATCCGCTTCCAGGACGGCACCACCCAGCGTATTCGCACGACGCTGGCGGTAGTCGATTTGCGGCACGGTCCGACGACAATCCAAGCGGAGGCCGCGGAATGACCGCCAGCTTGCAGCTTCTAATTCAGCTTCTGGTCAACGGCGTCGTCGTCGGCACCCTCTACGGCGTCGTCGCGATGTCCTTTGTGCTGATCTACAAGGCGACGCGGGTGGTCAATTTCGCGCAAGGCGAGTTGTTGCTGATCGGCGCGTGGGTTTGCTGGTGGCTGCTGACGAAAAATCAGCTGCCGTTCTGGTTCGGCATGCCGACTGCGCTCGTCTTCATGTTCGCGTTCGGCGTCGCGGTTCAGGTGATAGTCTTGAGGCCGATGATCGGTGAGCCGATCACGTCCGTCATCATGATCACAATCGCGCTCTCGATGATCTTCCAAGCGGCGACGAAGTGGATCTTCGGCGTCAACCTGCAACCATTCCCGCAGGTGTTTGCCGCAAGTGTGATAACGCTGCTCGGTATCCAGATCCAAACCGTCTACTTGATGAGCTTGGCAGTTTCGATCGCGATGATCGCGGGGATGGCCTGGTTCTTCCGCGTCTCGAAATACGGGCTGGCAATGCGCGCAACAGCTTTTAACCAGCAGGTGGCGCAGTCGCTTGGTATCTCCGTGAAGAATGTATTCGCGGTGGCGTGGGCAATCTCGGCGACCGTCTCGACCGTCGCCGGCGTGGTCGTGGCCATCGTCAACGGCGTCTCAGCGGGGCTGTCCGCCTATGGCATCAAGGTATTCCCGGCGGTGATACTTGGTGGCCTCGACAGCATTGGTGGCGCCGTGCTCGGCGGCATCATTATCGGCTTGTTGGAAAACATCTCCCATTTTGTCGATGCCGAATATCTGCACTGGGGCAATCTCTATGAGATCGTACCATTTTATGTGTTGATCATCATCCTGATGATCAAACCCTACGGCCTGTTCGGCACCGAAGACATCGAAAGAATCTAATGGAGATCCGGCTGATATGGCCACCCAAACTCTGATCCCCGCCGGCGAGTTCCGCACCAGCTACGCGGCCGACACGACGATCTTTCCGACCGTGACCAGTCGGAACATGGCCATTATCGGAGTTGGTTTGGTTGCCCTCGCTCCGTTCTTTCTCGGCCAGTACTGGCTCAGTATTCTGATCCAGATCGGGATATCGGCTATCGCTGCGCTGGGCCTCAATGTGCTGGTCGGCTTTACCGGGCAGATTTCGATCGGCCAGGCGGCGTTCTTCGGCCTCGGCGCATTCACATCGGCGTATCTGTCGAACAAGCTGCCGATCCCGGTTTTTTTCGCGATTCCACTGTCCGGCGTGGTGACCGCGCTTGTCGGTTTGATCTTTGGCCTGCCGGCCGCGCGGCTCAAGGGCCTTTATCTCGCGATTGCGACGCTCGCGGCCCAATACATTCTACTCGACTTCTTCTCACGCGCAGAATGGTTCAGCGGCGGCAGCGTGCCGGCGATTGCCGAACCACTCTCGATCCTCGGTTACGTGATTCAGGGCGACCGCAACTATTTCTACGTTGTCCTGATCTACATGGTTGTGTCATTCGTTCTTGTGACCAATTTGGCGCGCACCCGTGACGGACGCGCCTTGGTTGCGATCCGTGATCACTATCTGTCCGCCGAGATCATGGGCATCAACCTGACCAAATACCGCACGCTGTCGTTCGGCATCGCCGCGTTCTTCGCTGGCGTCGCTGGCGCGCTCTATGCGCACTATAATCAGGTGGTTTCGAATGAAGGCTTCGGCGTCGATCGGTCGATCATCTTCCTCGCCATGGTCATCATCGGAGGCCTCGGCTCCGTAATGGGCACACTAATGGGAGCGGCGTTCATGGTGCTGCTGCCGGAATCAATGGAATGGCTGAGCGCTATGCTGCGCGGCAGCGCCATCGATCAGCTTCTCGCACTAAAGAATAATATCGCCTTCTTGCGCGAGGTCGCGATCGGTTTCATCATAATCATATTCCTGATGTTCGAGCCCGACGGACTCGCCCATCGCTGGCGTCAAATCAAGACCTACTGGAAACTCTATCCGTTTTCGCATTGATGAGAGGCAATTGAAATCAAATGGAGGAAGCGTCATGACCAACAGACTGATGATCGCCGCCGTCGCAGTGCTACTGGCGGGAGCCTATTGCCCTGCGCACGCGCAGCAAATCACGCTCGGTCATCTGGCCGATTACACCGGGGCGACCTCTGACGTCGGTACGCCGTTCGGTCAGGGCATCGCCGACACGTTCGCTTGGATCAACAAGAATGGCGGCATCAACGGAAAGCCGGTCACGGTCGACACCGTCGATTACGGTTATCAGGTGCCGCGCGCGGTTGCGCAGTACAAAAAGTGGTCGGCCGGTGACAACAAGGTCGCCGCGATTGTTGGCTGGGGCACCGCCGACACCGAAGCGCTGACGGGCTTCCTGGTACAGGACCAGATTCCTTATCTCTCGGCCTCTTATGCCGGCGCCCTGACCGATCCGACCGGCGCCAGCGGCAAGGCGAAGCCGGCGCCGTATAATTTCTTCTATGGCCCGAGCTATTCAGATGCGCTTCGCGGCATGTTGACGTGGGCGGCCGAGGACTGGAAGGCGAAAGGCAAGGCCGGCCAGCCGAAATACGTCCATATGGGCGCCAACCATCCCTATCCCAATGCGCCGAAGGAGGCTGGCGAGACGCTTGCCAAGGAGCTCGGGTTTGAGGTGCTGCCGGCCATCCAGTTTGCGCTTACACCGGGCGACTACAGCGCGCAGTGTCTGACGCTCAAGAGCTCGGGCGCGAATTACGCCTATCTCGGCAACACCGCGGGCTCCAACATCTCGGTGCTCAAGGCCTGCAAGGCCGCCGGCGTCGACGTGCAGTTCATGGGCAACGTCTGGGGCATGGACGAGAACGCCGCCAAGGCTGCCGGTGATGCGGCCAACGGCGTCGTATTTCCGGTCCGCACCGCAGTGGCTTGGGGCGTCGATGCGCCGGGCATGAAGACGGTTATGGAGATTTCGAAAATGTCCGACCCGTCCGGCACCACCTACCGCCCGGTGCACTACGTCGCCGCTGTCTGCACGGCGCTCTATATGAGGGAAGCGGTTGAATGGGCGGCGAAGAATGGCGGCGCTACCGGGCCCAACGTGGTCAAGGGCTTTTATCACAAAAAAGATTGGGTCCCGGCCGACATGGATGGTGTATGCAATCCTGCAACCTGGACCGAGACCGATCATCGTCCGACGACGCGGGTCGAAATCTACCGCATGAAAGTTGCCGGTGCGACCGACGCGCCGCTGAATGATCTTGTCAAGAATGGCACCATCAAGCTCGAGAAGGTGAAGACCATCGACCTGCCGCGCAAGCCGGAATGGCTCGGGTGGTAGCAAGAAAATCTCCGTCCCTAAGAAGGGCCGGATCGGAGGGTGGGGTCACGCAAAGTGGTTCCCCACCTAATTGGTTTGCGCACACCATTTCCCCTCTACAAGCGAGGTAACGATCACCGATTGAGTGACAATCTGACGCAAAAACCTCAGCCAGCCGGCCTCCGCACCGTAACCGCTGCCGCATCAAGCCCGCTGCTCGCGGTACGCAACATCGACGTCGTCTACGACAAGGTCATTATGGTGTTGCGGGGCCTGAGCCTCGAAGTGCCCATGGGCGAGATCGTGGCGCTGCTCGGCGCCAACGGTGCCGGCAAATCGACAACGTTGAAGGCGATCTCTGGTCTGCTCAAGACCGAGGATGGCGAAGTCACCCGCGGCGAGATCCTCTTTCGCGGCGAGCGCATCGATGGCCTCGATCCCGACCGCATCGTCCGGCACGGCATCTTCCAGGTGATGGAGGGGCGCCGCATCATCAGTGACATGACCTCGCTTGAGAATCTGCGGCTCGGCGCCTTCACGCGCGGCGACGACGAAGTCACCGCTGACATGGATATGGTCTTTGAGTACTTCCCGCGGCTGAAGGAGCGGACTGGACGCGCTGGGTATCTCTCGGGCGGCGAGCAGCAAATGCTGGCGATCGGCCGCGCATTGATGGCGCGGCCAAAGATGATCTTGATGGACGAGCCGTCGATGGGCTTGTCACCCCTGCTGGTGAAGGAGGTATTTGGCATCATCAAGCGCATCAACCGCGATCTCGGGGTCACAATTCTTCTGGTCGAGCAGAATGCGCGAGCCGCACTTTCGGTTGCGAGCTACGGCTACGTAATGGAGCAGGGCAAGGTCGTGCTCGACGGTACTGCCGACGAATTGCGCGATAACGAGGACGTAAAGGAATTCTACCTCGGCGGCGCCGGCGATCAACGCAAGAGCTTCAAGAATTTGAAGAGCTTCAAGCGTCGCAAACGATGGTTGTGAGTCGATGAACGCGTTCTACGACTCCCTGGAAACGCGCGATCCGGCTGAGCGCGAGGCCGACCTGTTCTCACGCCTGCCCAGCGTACTGCGCGCGGCGATGGCGGCTCCGGCTTATGCGGAGCGGCTCAGAGGAATCGATCCCGCCGCCATTGCCGACCGGGCCGCGCTGGCGGGTCTTCCGGTCCTGCGAAAATCCGATTTGCCGGCCTTGCACAAGGCCAACCCGCCGTTCGGCGGTCTTATGCCGCAGCCGGCAGGATCGTTCGCGCGGTTGTTTATTTCGCCAGGGCCAATCTTCGAGCCGGAGGGTAAGGAGCACGACGTTTGGCGCAGCGCACGCTCCCTCTTTGCCGCCGGATTCCGCAAGGGCGACATCGTCATTAACACATTTAGTTATCACCTGACGCCCGGTGGCTTCATCTTCGATAGCGCGGCCCGTGCGCTCGGCTGCGCAGTAATCCCGGCGGGACCGGGCAATCTTGATCAGCAATACGAATTGATTGAAGCCTATCGACCGATCGACTACTGCGGCACGCCAGATTTTCTGAAGATTCTGCTCGACGGCGGTGCGAAGGCGAATCGCGACACGTCATCGCTCAAGCGTGCATTGGTGAGCGGCGCAGCGTTTCCAACGTCGCTACAAGGCGAGGTGAAATCCCGTGGTATCGACGCATACCAGTATTATGGCACCGCCGACTTGGGCCTGGTTGCCTACGAGACGCCAGCACGCGAGGGCATGGTCGTCAACGAGGGCATCATCCTCGAGGTGGTGCGGCCCGGGACCGGCGATCCTGTTGCCGACGGCGAAGTCGGGGATGTCGTCGTCACCACGCTTGATCCGCATAGTCCGTGGATCAGGCTCGCCCTTGGCGACCTCACCGCTATCCTGCCAGGCGATAGCCCGTGCGGTCGCACCAACATGCGGATC
The DNA here is from genome assembly GCA_049286035.1 of Xanthobacteraceae bacterium. Lineage (GTDB taxonomy): Bacteria > Pseudomonadota > Alphaproteobacteria > Rhizobiales > Xanthobacteraceae > BOG-931. The sequence continues at coordinate 1,613 of JBAQBC010000429.1, read as the reverse complement.
AGGGGCTGGCTCGGGCGTGCTGACCAGACTACCAAGGTCAAGGGCATGTTTGTCCGCCCTGAGCAGATTGCCGAGATCGGCAAACGACATCCAGAGCTCGGAAGGCTCCGACTTGTGGTCACTCGCGCGGGAGAGGTCGACGTCATGACCCTGCAGGCGGAATGCACTGCATCCGGTGAAGCGATTCGCGACGCGGTGACCGCTACCCTTCGAACGGTAACAAAGCTTGGCGGTACCGTCGAACTGGTGGCGCCGGAATCGCTACCTAACGATGGCAAGGTGATTGCCGACCAGCGGTGAGCTGGTCAGAGCAGTTTATCACGCCGGCGCCCATCCCCGTCGCGAAGCCGGTCCTCACGAAGTAGTTCGACTTTCTTTCGCACTGCCTTGCCAACTCGGAGCCGTCCACACATGGCACAAAGCGGACATTGCCTCGCCCAAGTCGCATAACGGGAAATGGAACGTCAGCCCTATCACTGCGGCTCGATATTCGCGGCCTTAATCACCTTGGCCCACTTCTCGGTTTCCGCGGCTATGAATTTGCCGAACTCAGCGGGCGTCATCGACATCGGCACAGCGCCTAAGTCGTCAAGCCGCGCCTTCATCTTGGGATCGGCGAGAGCCGCGTTGATCTCCTTGTTGAGCCTGTCGATGATCTCGGTGGGTGTGTTCTTGGGCGCGCCGATCCCATACCAACCGTTCGCCTCGTAGCCCGGTACGAATTCGGCCACGGTCGGGATTTCCGGCAGCGCCGCGGAGCGCGTCGCGGAGGTGACTGCAAGGGCGCGCAATTTGCCGGTCCGGATGTACTCAATCGAATGAGTTATTGGAGCAAACAAGACCTGCACCTGTCCGCCGAGCAGATCGGGCATGAAATTGCCGCGGTAGGGGACGTGAAGCAAGTTGACACCGGCCATCCTCATGAACAGCTCGCCGAAAACATGGGTCGCGCCCCCGATGCCGGCCGACGCCATGTTGAGCTTGCCCGGATTGGCCTTGGCATAAGTGATGAACTCGGGAACCGACTTGGCCGGAACCGACGGGTTCACCACCATGGCATAAGGGGCGTCGACGACACTCGCGACCGGCGCGATGTCGCGGGTGAAGTTGAAATTGAGGTTGGCGTAAAGTGTCGCGTTGATGGCATTCGACGTCAGCACAACGAGCAGCGTGTAGCCGTCCGACGACGCTCTTACGACAACTTCCGTGCCAACATTACCGCCGGCGCCCGGCCGGTTTTCGACGACGAATTGTTGGCCGAGCCGCTCTGACAGCGATTGGGCTATCAGGCGCGCGAAGATGTCGGATGCATTACCACCAGGGAAGCCAACAATTAAACGCGCCGACCGCGTTGGGTAGGTTTGCGCACTCGCTTTCCGCGACAGGACCGACAGCGTGGCAGCGCCCGCTGCCAGGTGCAGAAATTGCCGGCGGAGAAGTTTCACGGGTGATGCTCCACGAACTTGAGCACCCTTGCCCACCAACAATAATATCCAAAAGCAGCCTGAATGTCTGCTTATGGCACAACGCGGACATCGCAGTCGTGCTAAGCAATGTCTGCTTTCGGGGTAAAGCGGACATTGGTCGGACGTAACGAAATGTCTGCTTGTGAC
>JBAQBC010000428.1:0-3447 GCA_049286035.1 Xanthobacteraceae bacterium | reverse complement strand
GTGCCGGCCTCCAGCACGCCGGCGCGGATGCGCCCGAGTACGTGTGCTCGGCTCTGGCGCTCCAGCACGATGCTGTCGATGCCGCTCCGGTGCAGAATATGCGACAGCAGCAGACCGGCCGGACCGCCGCCGATAATCGCGACTTGCGTGCGCACAGCCGATGTCACGATTTAAGGAAAATCCCAATTGCGGATATTGGCAAGCGAATTTCCCTGGCGGGGCAACGCTGCCGGGAGCCTTGCATCGGCGGCTTAATGCCGCGATATCAAGGCTGCGGCCAGCGGGCAGCCGCCTGATGCATGCGACGGTGCCGATCTTTGAGGTGTCCAGAGGTATTCATGTTTGAAACGTTCAAAAGCTTTATTTCGGATTTTGTCGACGGCGAAAAACATCCGAGCCAGTTTGCCGACAACGATTATCGGCTGGCGGCGGCCGCATTGCTGGTGCACGCCGCGGCGATCGATGGAGAAATGTCGCAGCGCGAGCGCGACAAGCTCCGCAGCGTCATCAAGCAGCGTTTCGCGCTCAGCGACGAAACGACCGATGAGCTCATCGCCAAGGCGACCGCGGCCGAGCACGAGTCGGTCGATCTCTATCATTTCACCAGCTTGCTCAATCGCTCGCTCGACGAGCCGGGCCGCGCCCGCGTCATCGAGATGATGTGGGAAATCGTGTTCGCCGACGGCCAACGCGACGAGCTCGAGGACAATTTGCTGTGGCGCGCCGCCGATCTGCTCGGCGTGTCGCCGCGCGAGCGCATCGAATTGCGCCGCCGGATCGGCGGGGAAACGTCATGAAGCCGGTCGTCCTGATCACCGGCGCGTCGTCCGGCATCGGCGCCGCCTTGGCCAAGGTTTTCGCCGCGCACGGTCATGAGATCGCTTTGGTGGCGCGGCGGGGCGATCGGCTCGAGGCGCTTGCCGGCGAAATCGCCGCAACCGGCCGTCCCCGGCCGACCCTGATCACCGTGGATCTCGAACGCCGCGACGGCGCCTCGGCCATCGCCGCGGAGTTGTCGTCGCTGGGTTTGGAGCCGGCGATCGTCGTCAACAATGCCGGCTTTGGTCTTCGCGGCGCGGCGGCGGCGCTGTCCCGTGACGAACAACTGGCAATGATCGATCTCAATGTGCGGGCGCTGACCGAACTGTCGCTGATGTTCGTCGACAGCTTGGTGCGGCATCACGGCGGCATTCTCAATGTCGCTTCGCTCGCCGCCTTCCTGCCGGGGCCCGGCATGGCCGTCTACTATGCAAGCAAAGCCTACGTGCTGTCGTTCAGCGAGGCGCTGCATCGCGAATTGTCCGAGCGCGGCGTGCGCGTCACCGCACTGTGTCCCGGGCCGGTGCCGACCGAATTCCAGGCCCGAGCCGGGCTATCGCTCCCTGCGGCGGCGCGACTGCTGGAGCTTTCGGCCGAGCGTGTAGCGCAGATCGGCTATGACGCGTTCATGGCTGGTCAGCGTGTCGTGATCGCGGGAATAGGCAATAGGATTGTGGTGTCTTTAATGCGCTTGGTCCCGCATGCGCTGCTTTTGCGTTTGGTGGACCAGACCCGGGCTGCTGGGGCCGAAAAATAGGCCGCGCGGACAGTAGCGGTAACGAGGGTGCAGAGCTTAACCAGCTTTGATCGGTTCATGCGGCATCCGGTCCTGATCGTTCTGCACCAGGAGCATTCGACGCCGGGCCGCCTCGGCTATGCCCTGCAACAACTCGGTTACACGCTGGACGTGCGGCGGCCGCGTTTCGGCGACCCGCTGCCCGCCACCCTGGCCGAGCATTCCGCCGCGATCATTTTCGGCGGGCCGATGAGCGCCAATGACGGCGACGACTTCATCCGGCGCGAAATCGAATGGATCGGCGTGCCGCTGCGCGAGAACAAGCCGTTCCTCGGCATCTGTCTCGGCGGGCAAATGTGCGCCAAATTTCTTGGCGGCAAGGTGTACCGCCACCCGAGCGGTCATGCCGAGGTCGGCTACTACCCGGTGCGGCCGACACCTGCCGGACTTGCGGTCGTCGAGACCTGGCCGGAATGCGTCTATCAATGGCACCGCGAGGGCTTCGACGTGCCGTACGGTACCGAGCTTCTCGCCGAAGGCGACATATTCGAAGTGCAGGCGATCCGCTTCGGCCGCGCTTTCGCGCTGCAATTTCATCCGGAAGTCACGCACGCGATGATGCACCGCTGGACCACGACCGGACATGAGCGCTTGGCGATGCCCGGCGCGAAGCCGCGGCATACGCATTTCGCCGATCGCGCGGTGTACGATTATTCGGCGCGGGCCTGGCTCGGGGTTTTCTTGGAGCGGTGGCTCGGCGCGAAGGGGAACGTTGGCCAATCGGCATTGGCAAGCGTGGATTAAGACGGTGGCGTCACTCCCCCGCGCCGCCGAGCTGCTGCGCGAAATAGGCAACCGTCTTGGTATAGACCTGCGATGAATTCCATTGCAGCAGGACCTGGAAATTGGCGGTGCCTTCGCCCCAGGACTGGCCGCGCTGCCAGCCGTAGCCTTTCAGATAATTGGCGGTCGAGGCGAGCGCGTTGGTCGGATTGTGAATGAGATCGCGGCCGACCGCGTATTTCAGATACGACGACGGCAGGAACTGCGTCTGACCGATTTCGCCGGCCCAGGCGCCGCGCATCTCGCCGGGCGCCATGTCGCCGCGGTCGACGATCTGCAGCGCGGCGATGAGCTCGCCGCGGAATTTATCCGGCCGGCGGCAATCGTAGGCGAGCGAAGCGAGCGAGCGGATGGTCGGAAAGTGGCCGCTGTCGGCGCCGAAATCGGTTTCCAATCCCCAGATGGCGACGAGGACAGATCCGGGCACGCCATATCGCTGCTCGAAGCCGCTGAGCACCGAGGCATATTGCTGCATCATGCGCCGGCCGCGGGCGAGCCGCGGCGGCACCATGCGGCCGGCGAATTGGTCGAAGCTCTGGCGGAACACGCCTTGGGCGTGATCGCGGGCGATGATGCCCGGATCGAAGCTCACACCGCCGAGCGCCGATTGGATCGTCGCTTGCGAAATGCCTTTGCCGGCGGCTTCCTCCTTGACGCCTTGCAGCCAGCTGCCGAAATCGCCGCCACACGGCGCGGCGCCCGCCGGCGATGCGGAGATCGCAGTCGCCAGGAGACACGCCAACAGCAAAACCATCGCTTTGACGGCGCGCGAGCCCCGCATGGAGATTCCTCGATTCCGTCGCAGTAGGACGCCAGTCAATCGTAGGCTCTTTTAGGAGCAAAGCATGGCAAGGTTCGGGCTAAGAGTCTGCCTCACGACCGATGCCGCAGCCGGGCGGGGCGCATTCTGTGACGATACGGCTGGTGGAGCCGAGGGGAGTTGAACCCCTGACCTCCTCATTGCGAACGAGGCGCTCTCCCAACTGAGCTACGGCCCCGCCGGACGTGTAAACCGGGCCGATTTGGCGCGGGTTTTGGCGAGTGGCCGC
>JBAQBC010000427.1:0-35114 GCA_049286035.1 Xanthobacteraceae bacterium | reverse complement strand
CATACGAACAGGCCGGGTCCCAGGAAGCATGGCCTGAGGCTGAGTCCCTTGCGATGAAAGACTCCTTGGGGCGAGAACCGCGGTGGAACGCCGACAGTCGTGCGCCTCACGCTTGAGGCGCGGCCGTGCCCCTAAAGGCACGGCAGAAGAGCCTTGCGTCTGTCGGCGTTTCGCCTCCGAATTTCTTTCTTGGCTTGCGGAGACCAAAAGGTAGGTGCCACCCCTACGCTTTGTCTTTGCGGCTCGTTTCGTGCCTTTGCGAATAGCGAATGGATCCCACTCGCCACTCACTATTCGCGAGTTTTCATAGCTCGGATGCTCAGCCGCATCGCGAGAACGCGATTGCGTGACCTGTGATCCGTCACCCTGAGGCGGCCGCGAAGCGGCCCTCGAAGGATGCGGCCGAGGCGCCGGGGCCGTTCATCCTTCGAGGCTCGCTGCGCTCGCACCTCAGGATGACGGAAACAATACTGACGTGAAATTCGCCGACCCTCCCCACCGCAAGCGGGGGGGAAAATAGAGAGGCGCGCCGCGAGAACCGCTCGTCATTGCGAGCGGAGCGAAGCAATCCAGTCTGAGGCGCCGCTCCGGATTGCTTGGTCGCTGACGCTCCTCGCAATGACGTAGACTTGACTTGTTCGCCCATTTCCTTATTTCCGGCGGTGGGACACCCCTCCCCACCGAGGGGCGACTATCTGGAAGGATAGGCCATGACGTCACCGATCCCCTCCGTGCGGCCGCGTGTGCCGCATTTTTCGTCTGGACCATGCGCCAAGCGCCCCGGATGGACCCTGCAAAACCTGGGCGGTGCGTTTCTCGGCCGCTCGCATCGGGCCAAAGCCGGCAAAGCAAAGCTTAAATACGCCATCGACCTGACGCGCGAAGTCTTACAGGTGCCGGCGGACTATCGCATCGGCATCGTGCCGGCTTCCGATACCGGCGCCATCGAAATGGCGCTGTGGTCGCTCCTTGGGCCGCAGCCGGTGACGATGCTGGCGTGGGAATCTTTTGGCGAGGGCTGGATCAATGACGTCGCCAAGGAGCTCAAGCTCAAAAATGTAACCGTGCTGCGCGCGCCCTATGGCGAATTGCCCGATCTGCGCGCAATCGATCCGGCGAGCGACATCGTATTCACCTGGAACGGCACGACGTCCGGCACGCGGGTGCCGAATGCGGATTGGATCGCGGCGGACCGCACCGGACTGACCATCTGCGACGCCACTTCCGCCGCCTTCGCGCAAGCCTTGGATTGGCCGAAGCTCGATGTCGCAACCTTCTCGTGGCAGAAGGCGCTGGGCGGCGAAGCCGCGCACGGCATGCTGATTTTATCGCCGCGCGCGGTAGCACGGCTCGAAACCCACACGCCGCCATGGCCGATGCCGAAGATCTTCCGCATGACCAAGGGCGGCAAGCTCAACGAAGCCATCTTTGCCGGCGAGACCATCAACACGCCGTCGATGCTGTGCGTCGAGGACTATCTCGATGCGCTGCAATGGGCGAAATCGATCGGCGGACTGAAAGCGCTGCAGGCGCGCGCGGACGCCAACGCAAAAGTCATCGCCGATTGGGTGGCGCGCACGTCATGGATCGATTTCCTCACCCGCGATCCGGCGCTGCGCTCGAACACGTCGGTGTGCCTGAAAGTGGTCGACCCAGCGGTCACCCGGCTTTCCGCCGAGGCGCAAGCTGGATTCGTCAAGGAGATCGCCGCGGCGCTGGATAAAGAAGGCGTCGCCTATGACATCGGCGCCTATCGCGATGCGCCGCCGGGGCTTCGCATCTGGTGCGGCTCGACCGTGGAGCGATCCGACGTCGAAGCGCTGACGCTGTGGCTCGATTGGGCCCAGGCCAAGGTCAAGGCCGCGCTTGCCGCGGCAGCGTGAGATCAGGACAAACGAAAATGGCGCCGAGAGTCCTTATTTCCGATGCGCTGTCGCCGGCCGCGGTGGCGATTTTCAAGGATCGCGGCCTCGACGTGGAGTTTGCGCCCAATCTCGGCAAGGACAAGGACAAGCTTGCCGCCACGATCGACGGCTTCGACGGACTGGCAATCCGCTCCGCGACCAAGGTCACGGGCAAGCTCCTGGAGCATGCCAAGAACCTCAAAGTGATCGGGCGCGCCGGCATCGGCGTCGACAACGTCGATATTCCGGCGGCGACCGCGCGCGGCATCATCGTGATGAACACGCCATTCGGTAATTCGATCACGACCGCGGAACATGCGATCTCGCTGATGCTGGCATTGGCCCGGCAAATTCCAGAGGCCGACAGCTCGACGCGCGCCGGCAAATGGGAGAAAAACAAATTCCTCGGCGTGGAGATCTTCGGCAAAACGCTGGGCATCATCGGCTGCGGCAATGTCGGTTCGATCGTCGCCGACCGCGCGCTTGGCCTGAAGATGAAAGTCATCGCCTACGACCCGTTTCTGTCGGCCGAGCGCGCGCTTAAGCTCGGCGTGGAGAAGGTCGAACTTGACGAACTGTGGCGGCGCGCCGATTTCATCACGTTGCATTCGCCGCTCACCGACAAAACCCGCAACATCATCAACGCGGAAACGCTCGCGCAGATGAAGCGCGGCGTGCGGCTGATCAATTGCGCGCGTGGCGAGTTGGTCGATGATGCCGCGCTCGCCGCGGCGCTTAAATCCGGTCACGTCGCCGGCGCGGCGCTTGATGTGTTTCGCGAGGAACCGGCGACCCAAAGCGTGCTGTTTGGACTTCCCAATGTGGTCTGCACGCCACATCTCGGCGCCTCGACCATGGAGGCGCAGGAAAACGTCGCGCTGCAAATCGCCGAGCAGATGTCGGATTATCTCTTACGCGGCGCTATTTCCAACGCGGTCAATTTCCCCTCGATCAGCGCCGAAGAAGCCCCGAAGCTAAGGCCGTTCATTGCGCTTGCCGAAAAGCTCGGTTCGTTCGCCGGACAGCTCACCGAAAGCGGCATCAAGCAGGTGCGGCTGACCTACGAGGGCGTGGTCGCGCAGATGAACACCAAGGCGCTTACCTCCGCTGCGGTCGCGGGCCTGCTGCGGCCGATGCTCCAAGACGTCAATGTGGTCTCGGCGCCGATCGTGGCGAAGGATCGCGGCATCATCGTCGAGGATACAAGGCGCGACGCCGAGGGCGACTACGACAGCTTGATCACGCTCGCGGTGGTCACCGACCGGCAGACCCGCTCGGTCTCGGGCACCGTGTTCGCCGGTGGACGCCCGCGCATCGTCGATATCAAGGGCATCCGGATGGACGCCGAGTTCGCGCCATCGATGCTGTATGTGACCAATCAAGACAAGCCGGGATTCGTCGGACGGTTCGCCACCCTGTTGGCCGAGGCCGGCATCAATATCGCGACCTTCCATCTCGGGCGTGAGTCGCAGGGTGGCAACGCCATTGCGCTGGTCGAAGTCGATGGCAGCATGCCCGCCGAGGTGCTGGCGAAGGTGCGGCAGATTCCGAATGTGCAACAGGTCAAGCCGCTGCAGTTTTAGCGCATGATCTCGAAAAGTGGGAACCGGTTTTCGGACAAGATCATGCGCAAACAAAATCATTAGCGCGTACGATCCAATCGATTGAGGTGTTTTAGATTGCTATCGCCGCGTCGCCAGCGTGATGCCGGCGAGCACCAGCAGGTAGCCGACGGCGTGAAAGAATTGCAGGTGCTCGCCTAACAGCGCGATCGCCAGCACCGATCCGAATACCGGAACCAGATGAATGAATGGCGCCGCCCGGTTGGCGCCGACAAGCTCGATGCCGCGATTGAGGCACAGATAACCGAGGATCGAAGGAAAAATGCAGAGATAGAGCAGGAGCAGCGCGTTGGTGTAGTCGAGCACCATCGTTTGGCCGGCAGCAATCTCGAGCGCCAGGGCGGGCAACAGGAACACCGTCCCGGCTGCCATGCCGACGGCGAGAAACGACAGCGGATGCATTGGCGGCCGCAGCCGCAGAATCGCGACGTAAAAGGCATAGATCAAAAGCGCAACGACAAACCAGAGGTCACCCTGGTTGAACGCGGTGGCGAGCAAAATTTGGAAGCTGCCTTGGCAGACGATCACAACAACGCCGGCGAGCGAGACGCCGATGCCAGTCGCTTGGCGTAGCGACAAGCGATCGCGAAATAAGATGAACGACCACAGCGCGACGAACAGCGGTGAAACCGACTGCAGCAACAGTCCGTTGATTGCGGTCGTGAAATGCAGACCGTAATAGGCCATCGTGTTGTAGGTAGAGAAGCCGGTCAATGCGAGCAGCATCAGCAATCCGGCATGCCGCCGGATCAGTGGCCAGTCGCGCACTAGGTGGCGAGCGGCGAACGGCAGCAGGATGACAAAAGCGCCGGCCCATCGAATGACCGAGATTGTGACCGGCGGAATATGTCCGGCAACGAACCGCCCGATCACGACGTTTCCGGACCAAAACAAGGAGGTGAGCGACAACAGCAAATACGCTTCGTGGAATAGCCGCGCGCCGGTGCGGGTCCGACCGTGATCGAGATCATGTATTCTGCGAGCCGGATCGCCGCTCCGGCCGGATGCTCGATCGCCGTCCATTTTCCGATCGCGAAATTGAAACTGTCCCGGCGGGGTCATCTGTGTTCCGGCGTCTGAGTACCAAAACTCGGCTCAGCTACCGCGATGGGCACCAGGCCGCTAGGGCGCGGTCCGCATGACTGATCGGGCATAACTGATCGGGCATGACTGACCGGGCATCGGCGCGCCGCGCGTGAAACCCTCGTTGTGGCTGGAGCGGACGCGTGGGCCGGTCAGCGTGGCCCTGCCGCAGTGCCCCTGATCCAGGGCCCGGTTTATAGCCAAAGTCAGTTAACAGGCAGCCGATGCAAATTCTCTTGGCAAAACAGACTATTGCTACGATCTGCCGCCACCTGCGACAGCCAGTTTTCCTTGCTTCGCAGGGCATCATCCATTATCGGAACGGGCGGCTACAGCCGGAATCCGAACCATCCGAGTCGTGATCGGCCGTTTGAGGACGCTTCCCTCATGGCAAATGTCGTCGTGATTGGCTCTCAATGGGGCGACGAGGGCAAAGGCAAGATCGTCGATTGGCTCTCCGAGCAGGCCGACATCGTCGTCCGCTTTCAGGGCGGCCACAATGCCGGCCATACGCTGGTCGTCGACGGCACGACCTACAAGCTGTCGTTGTTGCCGTCCGGAGTGGTGCGGCCGGGAAAGCTTTCGGTGATCGGCAACGGCGTGGTCCTCGATCCACACGCGCTGTTGGGCGAGATCGCGCACCTTAAGAAGCAGGGCATTGTCGTCACCCCGGACAATCTGCGGATCGCGGAAAACACGCCGCTGATCCTGCCGCTGCATCAGGAACTCGACGTCGCGCGCGAGCGCGCCTCTGGCAAGGGAGCGATCGGCACCACCGGCCGCGGCATCGGCCCGGCCTACGAGGACAAGGTCGGACGGCGCGCCATTCGGTTGATGGATCTCGCCGATCTGCAAATGCTCAACGGCAAGATCGAGCGCCTGCTTGCACATCACAATGCGCTGCGCCGAGGTCTCGGCATGAAAGAGATCGCGCCTCGCGCCCTGTATGACGAACTCGCTGCCGTCAGTCCCAAGATATTGCCGTTCATGGATTCGGTCTGGTCGTTGCTCGACGAGCGCCGCCGCGAAGGCAAACGCATCCTGTTCGAAGGCGCACAAGGCGCGCTTCTCGACATCGATCACGGAACCTATCCGTTCGTCACATCCTCCAACACGGTGGCGGCGCAAGCGGCGATCGGTTCCGGTATGGGCCCCGGCGCCATCGACTACGTCCTCGGCATCTGCAAGGCCTACACCACCCGCGTCGGGGCGGGACCGTTTCCGACCGAACAGATCAATGAGATTGGCAAGACGCTTGGCGAGCGCGGCAAGGAATTCGGCGTCGTCACCGGCCGGCCGCGGCGCTGCGGCTGGTTCGACGCCGTTCTGGTGCGCCAGACCGTGCGCACCAGCGGCATTCAGGGACTGGCGCTCACCAAACTCGACATCCTGGACGGATTCGACGAAATAAAGGTCTGCGTCGCTTACCGGCTTGATGGCCGTGAGATCGATTATCTGCCCGCCAGCGAGCACGCCCAGGCCCGCGTCGAGCCGATCTATGAAACGATAGCCGGCTGGCGAGAAAAAACGGCCCATGCCCGCTCGTGGGCGGACCTGCCCGCCCAAGCGATCAAATATGTCCGTCGTTTGGAGGAGTTGATCGGCTGTTCCGCCGCAATTTTGTCCACCAGCCCCGAACGTGAGGACACGATCCTCATGCAAAATCCGTTCGAAGCGTAAGATGCAACTTTAGCGAGCCAAGCGTAAACTCCCCGAATGGCAGATTATCACCCACTCATTACTCGCGCCGTAGAAGGGCTCAGCAATAATACCGCGGACGCCCGGCGCACGCTGTACGAGCGCGCCCGCGCGGCCCTGGTGGCGCAGCTGCGCGGCATCGACCCGCCGCTGTCCGAAGCCGAGATCACCCGCGAGCGTCTGGCGCTGGAAGATGCAATCCGCAAAGTCGAGGCGGAGTCGGTGCGCAAGGCACGCGCCGAGCCGCGACCTGGTCCGGTAGCGCCGCGAGCGATCAATACGGTGAATCGCCAGTCCGTCGGCGGCGCTGCGCCGACGGCGCCGGCCGCGGCGGCATGGCGGGACCGTCAGAGCGACACGCCTGGGGATGGCGCGCCGCTACGCGCCGAAGCAAAATTCTCAGACTTGGCGCGAAAGGAAGACTTGGCGCGAAAGGAAGACTTGGCGCGAAAGGAACCGCCGCAGGCGAGCACTAACAAGACTCCATCAAGCGAGTCGCCGCGGCCATCGGAACCACCCGCAAGCGCGCGTAGCCGGCTTCTTGGCGCGCGCACCTCCGAGCGGCCGCCGCAAGACCTAAAGTTCTTTCGTAAACCAATAGCCGCCGCAGGCGATTTGGACGCGGCGCCGTCGCAAACAGCCCCGCCGTCCCGCGATGCGCACAACGATTATCGAGGCGCCCAGCCGCACGAATTCTCAGATGGGCACGAGACCACGTGGGACCACACTGAGCGGGCCGACTATGAACAATCGCCCGATATGCTCGAGGACGGTGCAGCGCCAATGCACGGGCTCGAGCAGGCCTACGATCTTGACGACGGGCAACGCATCGAACCAGGACGGCCGCCGGTGCGCCGTCCGCTCGAGCCGGCGGATCATTATCGGGGGCCTCGGCCGCCGCGCTCCTATCGCGGCCTCGCCCAGCTCGTTACCGCACTGATCATCCTTCTCGGTGTCTGCACGGTGGTTTACTGGCAGTGGTCGAATATCAATAGCCTCTATCAATTCGTCTCCCATATGCGCTCGCGCCAGAGCCAAACTGCGCAGCAACCGGCAGGTGAACCGAAATTCGCCGGGCGGGTGCCGCAAGACCAAACGCGTCCGCAGCCGCCTGCCGCCGCGCCCAACGCGCAAAGCGGGCCCGCGATTGCGCAGCGCGTGGTGCTCTATGAAGAAGATCCGGGCAATCCGCAGGGCAAGCAATATATCGGCTCGGCGATGTGGCGAACCGAAACCGTCTCGCCTGGCAGCGGTCTTGCGCCGGAGCTTCAGATTCGCGCCGATGTCACGATTCCCGAGCGCAACATGACGGTCACCTGGTCGCTGCGTCGTAATACCGATCAAGCGCTGCCGGCCAGTCACACGATCGAAATCATGTTTAATCTGCCGCCGGATTTTCCCGGCGGCGGCGTCGCCAACGTGCCCGGCGTTCTGATGAAGGAATCGGAGCAGGCGCGCGGCGTGCCGCTCGCGGGCCTGGCCGTGAAGGTGACCAACGGCTTCTTTCTGATCGGGCTATCGGCGGTTGATGCCGATGTGCAGCGTAACCTGCAGCTGCTCAAAGACCGGCCTTGGTTCGACGTTCCCGTCGTTTACAACAATGGCGGGCGCGCCATTCTTGCGCTCGAAAAAGGCCCGTCGGGGGACCGTGCATTCGCCGATGCTTTCGCCGCTTGGAGCAAATAGAAGACGCCGGGCAAACAGACGCCGCCCGGTTTATTGTCATGACGTTCGGGTGGGAGATGCACAATGAGCGCGTCTGATGCGAAGAAGGCAAAGCCTGCTCTGAGCGCTCATCTGGTCTCCGCGCTGCGCACGCTGGAGACAGAATCGGGCGGGCTCGCCGCGCTCGCCGCTGCAATGGCCGACGGCCTTGGATCGCCGTTCGCCGCCGCGGTTGAAACGATCCGGGCAGCGCGCGGCAGAGTGATCGTGACCGGGATGGGCAAATCCGGCCATGTCGCCCGCAAGATCGCGGCGACGCTGGCGTCGACCGGAACCCCGGCTTTCTTTGTGCACGCCGCCGATGCGAGCCACGGCGACCTTGGCATGATCACGTCCGACGACGTGATGATGGCTCTGTCGTGGTCGGGAGAAACCGAGGAGCTAAAAGATCTCATCACCTATTCGCGACGGTTTCGCATCACCTTGATCGCCGTGACGGTCAATCCCGAAAGCACGCTCGGCAAAGCGGCCGACATCGTCCTGGAGCTGCCGCCGGTGCGTGAAGCCTGTCCGCACAACCTCGCACCCACGACATCGTCCTTGATGCAGCTCGCACTCGGCGATGCGCTCGCCATTGCGCTACTGGAAAGCCGCGGCTTTACCGCCGTCGATTTCGGGGTGTTCCATCCGCGCGGCAGGTTGGGCGCCGCGCTGAAATTCGTCCGCGACGTAATGCATCCCGGGGCGGCCGTGCCGCTGATTGCGCGCGGCGCACCAATGTCCGAAGCAATCGTGGAAATGTCGGCAAAGGGATTTGGTTGTGTGGCGGTCACCGAACCCACGGGGAAACTCGCCGGCGTGATCACCGATGGCGATTTGCGCCGCCACATGCGCCCCGACTTGTTGCAAGCGCCTGTGGACGTGGTGATGACGGCTTCGCCTAAAACCGTCCGGCCCGATCAATTGGCAAGCGAAGCGCTGCAGATTCTCAATGCCTCGAAAATCACTGCGCTGATCGTGGTCGACGCTGATCGTCCGGTTGGGATCGTGCACTTTCACGATCTATTGCGGGCCGGTCTCGCCTGATGCGGCTAGAGCATGATCCCGAAAAGTGGATACCGGTTTCCCGTCTGCGCGAAGCCTAGCCAGTCACGAGTACTTTCGTTCGAGGCTTCGGCGGGCGAAGGCAGGTCGGGAAGATCATGCTCAAACAACAAGCTAAAGCGAAACAACGAATCAACCTAAATCATTTCGCTTTAGTACAGCCCGCCCTTCACAACGCTGGAATCTTGCAATACCTCGGCGGGCGCTGCGGCGCCGGCCGGTGGCGCCGGCGATACCGGCGCGGCCGGCGCTGGCGCGAGGGGAGCTTGCGGAGCGCCGCTTTGAACCGCTGCTGCCGTCGCCGTAGGCTCTTGCTTGGCATCCGGCTTGGCGTCCGCCCTGGATTGGCCGTGAGCGACGAATTCTTCATAGCCGGGGGTGCCCGGCCGTGGCGGCACATCGGCCGGCAACCCGCCGGCCCAGTGCGGCCAATGATCGGCGACAAAGCTGCCGCAGCTCGCGAGATTAAGTCCAAATCCGAGCAAAGTTGCCGCTGTAATGAGCCACTTGGGGGCCATGAAGGCTGCCGGATGCCTGGTGCGAGGGTCTATACCCCCGATCATCGGGATGGATAGCATTCGTGGCGGTACTATGGTGCTGAAATCGCATGCGCTTTAACTATTTCTCGGCAGGAAACGTGGTCCGGCACGCACTTTTAGCGCTTTTAGCGCTGATACTGCTGGCGTCGCCGGGATGCACGCAAATCGCCCAGCCGAGCGAGGCGGCTACGCCGCCAGCGGAGCAGCCAGCCCATGCGTCCGTGGCTGCCAAGTATTTTTCCTCAACCATGGCGGACCGGACCTCATTCGAAAATTTCGAGATTTCCGGGTTGCGGTGGGTGCATGGGCTCAAAGGTTGGAGCTGGCTCGCTTGCGTGCATTTTGTCGATCACGGCCATCTGCGGACCTATGCGCTTTTCATCCAGAACGAGGCCGTAATCGACGGACGCTACGCCGTTCAATCGGATTCATGCGGATTGCAAGCTTACACGCCATTCGACGTGGTGACGGGTGTGCTCGGGCGGCCGACCGCGCCGCAGCAGCCGGCGTTGTACTAGCGAGCCCCTCGCCGCTCGACTCCGATCGACGCTAATCTACGTAAGGTGTGCGCCGAAGCCTTCGCGAAAGGCGCGCTCGCCCTCCGGCGTGAGCTGCACGGCACGGGTTCCTGGCAATCGGCGGATCCATCCTTGTTGCGTGCTGTGCTCGCAAATCAGCGCGCCGAGCATACCGGCGAGGTGTGGTCGGCGCTCGCTCCAATCCAGACAGGGCCGGCAGAGAACGCGCCCCGAATACTTGGTCCGCCGCTCCAAGATTCTGCGGACGTCCATCCCTATTGCGGTAAGGCGCGCAATGCCGGCATCCGTCACAATTCCGGCGTCGCCGGCCAGTTCGACATAGCCGTCCCGCATGAGTCCGTCGGCGATGGACACGCCAAGCTGACCAGCCAGATGGTCGTAGCAGGTTCGCGCTCGACGCAGCGCGGCGTCCTTCGGGCCAATTGAGAGTTTTCTGCCGGCCGGCTCAAGCTCCGACGCCACCTGCATGATGCTTTCGAGCATACGAGCAACCGATGGCGCTGCCAGCCGATGGTAGCGGTGACGCCCCTGTTTTTTGACGCTCAATAAGCCCGTGGCTGTCATCCGGTTGAGGTGGCCGCTCGCCGTTTGCGGCGTGATCCCGGCGACCCTCGCCAGTTCGCTTGCGGTCAAGGCTCGACCATCCATCAGCGCCTGCAGCATGGCGGCGCGTGCGGGGTCACCCGATAAAGCGGCAACTGTGGCAAACAGCGCGTTATTCGCCATGTTCATCTCGCTCCTGAGCACATCCCTTCTAGCGCAGCCGGTGCCTCGATACTTCGGCGCTTTCCGTAACATCGCGGCGAATTTTCTTCCAGCGTGCCGCCATGAGCACGGCAGCATCAAACCCCGCCATGGCGAGCGGGATGAAAGCGACTTTTTACGGCTGGCATGTTGTCGCCGCGGTTTTTGTGCTTGCCACTTTCGGCTGGGGCCTCGGGTTTTACGGCCCTCCCGTCTACCTGCATGCCGTGCATGAATTACGCGGCTGGTCGCTCAACGTTGTTTCGACGGCGGTAACGGTCCACTTTCTGTTTGGCGCGATCGTCATTGCCAATCTGCCAAAGCTGTATCGCCGCTTCGGCGTGGCTCGCGTCACCAAGGCCGGCTCGCTTGCGCTGGCGATCGGGGTCACGGGCTGGGCGCTGGCGCAAGAACCCTGGCAGCTTTTTGTTGCGACGCTGTTCAGCGGCGGCGGCTGGGTGACCATGGGAGCGGCCGCAGTCAATGCGATCGTTGCGCCGTGGTTCGTGCGCAAGCGGCCGGCGGCGCTCGCCTCGGCCTACAACGGGTCGAGCATTGGCGGCGTTGTTTTCTCGCCGCTCTGGGTGGCGGCCATCGGACTATTCGGCTTTCCATGGGCCGCCATTGCAATTGGTCTCTTCGTCGTCGCGACCATATGGATTTTGGCCGACCTCTATTATTCCAAAACGCCGGAATCGATGGGACTGCATCCCGATGGCGATGCAGCGCAAGCCGCGGCCACAATCCTCTCGGTGCCGCCGGCTAAGCCGCTGCCGAACACGCAGGTTTGGAAGGACTGGCGGCTCGTCACACTCGCAGCGGGCATGGCGCTTGGCCTGTTCGCGCAGATCGGCCTGCTGGCGCACCTGTTCTCGCTTCTGGTGCCGGCGCTCGGCGCGCAATTGGCAGGATTTGCCGCGGGCGGCGCCACCGCCGCCGCAATACTGGGCCGGACGCTTGCCGGCTGGCTGATGCCGGCTCGCGCCGACCGGCGGCTATTTGGCTGCGCCAACTACGTCGTGCAGATTTTAGGCTCGCTCACGTTCTTCTCCGCGGCTGGAGACAACATACCCCTCCTGTTGCTGGTGTTGTTTTATTCGGAGCGGGAATCGGCAACACCACGTCGCTGCCGCCAATGATTGCCCAGGCCGAATTCTCGAAGGAGGATGTATCGCGCGTCGTTCCGCTGATCGTCGCAATCGGGCAAGGCACCTATGCCTTTGCGCCGGCAGTGTTCGGATTCATTCGCGAACTCGCGCCGCGCTGGGGCTCGGCGTCCGCCGGCGCGGCGCCATGGCTGTTTCTGGTCGCAGCTTTAATTCAAACATTGGCTGTTGTTGCGTTTTTCATTGGCCGACCGCGCAAGGCGTGAGGCGACGCGGCGCTTGAATACGGCCGTCAGGCCGCTTGCCGCATGGCCAGCGCCTGATCGACCGCGGCGAGCACCTGTGCGACCGTCAATTCGTCGAGACACTGGCTATGGCTGTCGAGCCGGCGTTCACAGCCTTCCAGCTGGCACGGCAGGCAAGGCAGCGGATTTTGCACAAGCCACACATTGCCGCGCCGCTGGATCGTGCCAGTCGCCTGCCACGATGGCTCAAGGCCGCCGCACGGCCACGGCCCCCACAGCCGCGGATCGGTGGGGCCGTAAAGCGCAACGGTCGGCGCACCGGCCGCTGCGGCAAGGTGAGTAATCGCGGTGTCCGGACCGATATAGACACGCGCAGCCGCGATCACCGCCGATAATTCCGGCCAGGTAAGCTTACCGTCCAGCCGCACGACCCGCGCATCGCGCCACACCGCGTCGAGATAGCCACGATCGGATGCCGCGCCGGTAGCGGCCACGGCAAAGCCGCGTTCGCGTAAGCCCGCTGCGAGCGCGGCCCAGCCATCGGCCGTCCAGCGCTTGTATACGAACATCGGCGCGGCGTGGATGACTGCGTAAGGCTGCGCCGGCGCCAATTGCGGCCGCGCCGCAGGCGGAGGGCAGACGACGTCGCGGAGGGCGGGAATGCCAATCACATCGGCCAAGCGCAGAATGTCGACAACGCGATGTTCGTGGCGATCGCGAATATAGCTGCGGCCGAGCACCGCGCGCTTGATTGCGCTGGCCAGTCCCTTTGGCTCGACTGGCCCGACACTGTACCGGCCGGCGATCAACGTAAACGCGATGGGCCGATCGCCCGTTTGTACCGATACCGCAAGATCGTAGCGACGGAACAGACGCGCGCCCAGCGACAGCGTGTCGGCGAGGCGCGGACGCGCCGGCATGCTGATGACCTCAGCGAGGTCAGGATTGCCCGCCAACACGCCTTCCGTTCCGGCAAATACCAGTGCGTCGATCGTGGCCTGCGGATAGGCGCGCTTGAGGCTGCGGATTAGCGGTGTCGTGAGCAATACGTCGCCGAGGCGGCGCAAAATCACCACGAGCACCCGCGCATCGTGCCGCAAGCGAACCGGATTCATTGCTGCGCCATCGACGAATGCGTGGACATTTCGTCCTCCCTGGCAAGCGCGGACAGGCCACGCAAGGCAGCGACGCGGGTACTGCCGATGGTTTCGTCCAGGCGCTCGCGATTCGCCGACACTTGCGCGCGATCATTCCACGGATGCCAAAGATGAAAAACGCCGGTGGCAAATCGGCCGTCTTTACGGCGCACGCCCGCGCGCATCAGACGAATGGCCAGATCGGAATCCTCATATCCCCAGCCGACAAAGGTATTGTCGAAGCCGTCGACGCGATCGAGATCGCTCCGTGCGACGGCGAAGTTGCACGTCTGGGCGCCGCGCCAACTCTCTTTTTGCAACCTGCGCAACGGCCCTAGCGGCAGATGCACCGCCGGCAGCAAGCGATTGATGCCGCCGCTCACGCGTTGGCGCACGAGAGTGCCGAACGTCCACATGTGCGGCGCCAATCCTTGCGCCAGAATGGCTGCGGCGAGTTCGCGCGACAACAGGATGCGATTGCCGATCACGAACCAGCCCGGCTCGTAGAGACACCGGTGGGTGGCGATGAAGTCGGGCCTGGCCAAGCAATCGCCGTCAAGGAAAATGCAAAGCGCGCCTTCGCTCGCGCGAATGCCGCGGTTGCGAATCTCGCCACCGCGGAAGCCGCGGTGTTCGTGACGGACATGTTTGAGCTGGAGAAAGAGGCGCGGCTTCCAGCTCTCGACCAGGCGGGCGGTGTCGGGTCCGGAGCCGTCGTCGGCAATGACAATTTCGAAATTGCGGTCCGACTGCGCGGCAAGAGCTCGCAACGCGGCGTCAAGCGCGTCCTCGCGGTTGTAGGTCGTAATGATAACCGAAATGAGAAACGTGCTGTTCACGATTCGCCACGCAATTAGGCAATGCTTCGCATTGCCTAATCCTCCACCGGCTGCTTCACCGGTCGCGCCCGCTCGACCATGGCCGTGGTCGAGTGGCCAGGCACAAGATCCACCAGGATCACGTCACCGCCGGCGTTTTCCACCACCTCGCGACCCACCACCTCATCGCGCGTGTAATCGGCGCCCTTGACGAGGACCGCCGGCCGCACCCGCTTGATCAATTCCAGCGGCGTGTCCTCGTCGAAGACGACGACGAGATCGACCGCTTCGAGCGCCGCCAGCACTTCGGCGCGGCCCTCGGCCGGATTGATCGGCCGCCCTTTGCCCTTGAGCCGGGCGGTGGACGCATCGCTGTTGAGACCAACCACAAGCCGATCGCAAGCGGCCCGCGCTTCGGCCAATAGCTTGACATGGCCGCGGTGCAACAGATCGAAGCAGCCATTGGTGAATCCGATGCGCAGGCCATGGCGGCGCCATTCGCGAAACCGCTCGTCGAGCATGGCCCAGTCAAACACGATCTTGTCCTCGGGAGCGAGCGAGGCCGAGGGCAGAATGCGGTGGCGCAATTCGGTCAAGGTCACGGTGGCGGTGCCGCGCTTGCCGACCACGACCGCAGCCGCGGCGTTGGCCGCGCGCATGGCCGCATCGAACGGCGCCTTCATGGCCAAGAGAATAGCCATCACCGCGGCGACCGTGTCGCCCGCGCCGGAGACATCGCGCACCTTCACCGGATGGGCGGCAATATGGAGCGGCGCGTGGTCAGCGACCTGAAGGGTCATGCCCTGCTCACTGCGCGTGACCAGGACAGCTTCGCTGTCGACGATCCGGGCGAGCTCAGCCGCGGCTTTGGCGATTTCGGCCTCTGTTGCAACCGGGCGATGCACGGCAGTGCCGAGCTCCTGCCGATTGGGGGTGATCAGCGTCGCGCCGCGGTAGATGCTGTAATCGTGGCTCTTCGGATCGACGACCACCGGCTTGCCGAGCTCGCGCGCGCGATCGATGATCGCGCGGACGACGCGCGGCGTGAGCGCGCCCTTGGCATAATCGGACAGGACCACCGCGCCGCATCGCGGCAGCGCCGCTTCCGCATGAGCAATCACCGCCGCTTCGCTGGCTGGCGTCGCCGGCCGCGCGGTTTCCCAATCGGCGCGGATGAGATGCGCCGAATGATGTTCGGAGACGAACCGTACTTTGCGCGTGGTGTGACGGCCCGCTTCGATGACAAGATGTGGAATGACTGAGCCGTTAAGCTTGGCGAATGCTTCCGACAAAGTGCGCGCCGCGTCGTCTTTTCCGATCAGCCCGATGAATATGCATTGCGCGCCAAGCGCGCCGATATTGCGGGCGACATTGCCGGCGCCGCCGATCTCGATTTCGCTGCGCGCGACCGCGAGCACCGGGGTTGGCGCTTCGGGCGAAATCCGGCTCACCTCGCCGTAGACGAAATCGTCGAGCATGAGATCGCCGACGCAGAGCACGGTCTGCCTCGGCACCAGCTTCAGCGCTTCATCAAAATCGAACATCTCTATTGCCGTCGAACCTTGGAGCCCCGCGACCGTGCTCAGCGATAGCGATCGGCGCGATCGAGATAACAGTCGACGTAGCGTTTCACCGCCGTTTCGAGCGGCATGAAGTCCGCATTATAGCCGGCACGCCGAAGGTTTGCGGTCTCGGCTTGTGTAAAATACTGGTAGCTATCGCGGATCGAACCCGGCATGTCGACATATTCGATCGCCGGCGCGCGGCCGAGCGCGGCGAACATCGCATGCATCAGGTCGCGGAAGCTGCGCGCCATGCCGGTACCGACGTTGAAGATGCCCGAGACCGCCGGCGTCTCAACCAGCCAGCGCACGACCGCGATCGCGTCCTCGACATAGATGAAATCGCGCTTCTGCTCGCCGTCGGCAATGCCGGCGCGATGCGATTTGAACAGCCGGATCGGCTTGCCGGCTTTCGCTTCGTCGAATCGCTTGGCGACGAGACTCATCATCTCGCCTTTGTGATATTCGTTCGGCCCGAACACATTGAAGAACTTCAGTCCCGCCCATTGCGGCGGCAGCTTGTCGCCGCGGCGGACCCGCTCGACGACCGCAAGATCGAATAGCTGCTTGCTCCATCCGTACAGGTTCATCGGCTTGAACCGCTTGAGAGCGCCTTCCGTCCAGTCATCGGAATAGCCCTCCTGTCCGTCGCCATAGGTTGCGGCCGAGGAGGCATAAATGAACGGCGTCCGCGACGCCGTACACCAGTCGAGCAGGCGCAGCGACAGCCGGAAATTATTTTCGATGACTTCATCACCATCCCGCGCCGTGGTCGAGGAAATCGCACCGAGATGAATCACCGCTTCGAGCTTTCGCCCCTCAAGCCACTGCCGCAATTCCGCGGGCGGCACGAACTCGGCAACCTGCCGGCGGGCCAGATTACGCCACTTGTCATCGCTGCCGAGAACATCGCTGATCGCGACATCGGCGCGCCCGGCCTCGTTGAGGTCGGCGACCACATTCGATCCGATAAATCCGGCCCCGCCGGTGACCAGCAACATCGATACTGCAAGACCGGTTTGATGGATGGATCGGCCCCTCCCGATCGCTGCCAAAGCTTTGCCCCAGACTGGCCCGCCGGGCAACTCGTGACCGGCAAATGAATAAAAATGAATTTAGATTCATAATATAAATCCTCATTCCCGGCCGATTTTCCAGGGATAAAGGCCGATGCACCGTCATCGAGGCGCCGGTCCGGACGAGACGGGCCTTGGGCACTGATTGACGGGACGTGGTATCGCTGTCGCGCGCGCTTAAGAGAATGACCGCTGACGCAAGCGTCCATCGCCTCATGAACTACCACGCCAGCCACGAGAGCCGCGGTACTCCCATTCTCGTCGTTCCGTATATGTGGATCGGCGATTTCGTGCGCTGCCATTCCGTCATCAAGTTGTTGAATGCGCGATTTCCGGATCGCCCAGTCGATGTCTTGTCCACGACGCTATGCGCGCCCCTCACCGACTACATGCCGGGGCTGCGACGAGCGATCGTCGCCGATCTCCCGCGCAGCCGCATCGCCCTGAAAAACCAGCTGGCGCTGGCGCGGCGGCTCAAGCGCGAAGATTACGGCAGCGTGCTGATCATGCCGCGCACCTGGAAATCGGCCTTGGCGCCATTTTTTGCGGGAATCCCGGAGCGTACCGGATTTGTCGGCGAGATGCGGTTCGCGCTGCTCAATGATCTGCGCTACGGCGAGCGAAGACTGCCGCGCATGGTCGATCGCTGCGCCGCCTTGGCGCTGCCGCCGGCCGCCGAACTGCCGCTCGCATGGCCGCTGCCCGAGCTTAGAGTTGCGCGAGCTGAGATTGAAAGCTGGCGGCGCGAGCACGGATTAGTCTCCGACGGCAGGCCCGTGGTTGCATTCGCGCCTGGTGCGGTTGGTCCATCGAAGAGATGGCCGGCAAGCGCCTATGCCGCCCTGACGCGGCGGCTGATTGCGGAGGGATTTGGTGTCTGGGTGGTCGGCGGACCCGAGGAGAAATCGCTCGCTGCGGAAATCATCGGCGACACGACGGCGCACGATCTCACCGGTCATGATCTGCGCAACGCGATCCTTGCGCTCGCCGCGGCCGCGGTCGCGGTGTCGAACGATTCAGGGCTTCTGCATGTCGCCGCCGCACTGGGAACTCCGGCCGTCGGAATTTTCGGCCCGACCAGCCCCTGGCATTGGGCGCCATTGAACCCGCTTGCGGCGACGATCGAGACGAAAAGCAAAGTCGAATGCCGGCCATGCCATAAGCCGGTTTGCCGGCTCGTTCATCACCGCTGCATGCGCGACATTGCGCCGGAGCAAGTATTGGCCGCAGTTCGCCAAGCTTTTCCGCCGCTTGTTCCCGCCGCGTAGAGATGGCGGCTGAATAAAGCTTGAAGCATTGGTTTGTAGGAAAATAATTGCTTGAAAACTCCACACTATCCGGGCATGCAACGCTAAAGCGAAATGGGATTACTTTGAATCGCCATTTCGCTTTAGCTTGTTGTTTGAGCATGATCTTTTCCGAAAACCGGTATCCACTTTTCGGAATCATGCTCTAGACTGCGCGCCATTGCCGCAGCGGGGTAAGGATTGGGCATGACAACCGGCGTGACCGAGGCATCGCAGCGCTATTCGACCTATGGGCTGGTGCGCCGTCTTCTGCGCGACGAAGCGCTTCGCTATTGGCCGCGTTACGTCGTCGCCTTCCTGCTGATGGGAATTACCGCCGCGGCCACCGCGCTCACCGCCTATCTCCTCGGCACGATGACCAATGAAGCTTATGTCAATCACAATTTCCACGGCATCGTCGTCATTGGCGTCATTGCGACCGCGATCTTCGCGATCAAGGGGTTTGCGACCTATGGCTCGTCGGTCATGCTGTCGTGGATTGGCAACAGCATCATCGCCGGCAATCAGCGGCGTCTGTTCGACAAACTGCTGCAGCAAAACATCGGATTTTTCGCCGATCGGCACTCCTCGGAATTCATCGCGCGGCTGACCACCGGGGCTGCCGCGGTCAGTCAGGTGATCAGTCTCCTGATCACCGCGATCGGTCGCGATCTGATGTCGCTGATTGGATTGACCATCGTCATGGTGATTCAAGACCCGATCATGGCCCTGATCGGCTTCGTGATGGCGCCACCCGCGTTCTTTGTCTTGCGCAAGCTCATTCGCCGCGTGCGCAACATCGCGCGCATGCAATTCACCGGGGGCACCCGGATCATCGAGACCATGCAAGAGGCATTACAGGGCTTGCGCATGGTCAAGGCATTCGCGCTGGAAGACGAGATGCGGCGCCGGCTGGGCCAGAGCGTCGCCGACGTGCAGCACGAGTCCAACAAGATGGCGCGGGTCTCCAACCGCGCCAGCCCGCTGATGGAAATGCTCGGCGGCTTTGCGGTCGCGCTCGCCACGATCTACGGCGGCTACCGAGTCATCGAGACTGGAGCGACACCGGGCGCCTTCGTCTCGTTCCTGGCGGCGTTTCTCCTCGCTTACGAGCCGGCGAAGAGGCTGGCCCGGCTCAATATCGATCTCAACAACAACCTTGTCGGCGTGCGCGTTCTCTATGAGGTGATCGACAGCCCGGCGGGCGAGCCGAACGACGAAAATCTGCCGCCGCTGAAGCTGATAAAAGCGCGCATAGAATTCGCCGACGTGCATTTCGCTTATCGCGATCACACGCCGGTTCTGCGTGGCATGAGCTTTGTCGCAGAGCCGGGCAAGGTCACGGCGCTGGTCGGACCGTCGGGCGGCGGCAAGTCGACCGTGCTGAACCTGTTGTTGCGCTTCTACGACGCCGGCAGCGGTCGTGTGCTCATCGACGGTCAAAATATTGCGTCGGTTTCCCGCGGCTCGCTGCGCGGATCGATCGCTTATGTCGGCCAAATTGTCCATCTGTTCCGTGGCACCATTCGCGAGAACATAGCGCTGGGTAAGCTTGCCGCGTCCGATGCCGAGATCGTCGCGGCCGCCAAGGCCGCTCACGCCCATGATTTCATCATGAGCTTTCCGGCGGGCTACGACACGCCGGTCGGCGAACATGGCTTGCAGCTTTCCGGCGGCCAACGCCAGCGCATCGCGATTGCACGGGCGCTGATCAAGAATTGCCCGATCATATTGCTCGACGAAGCGACCGCCGCGCTTGATTCGGAGTCGGAGCGCCATGTCCAGGATGCGCTGACCGAATTGTGCGAGGGCCGCACCACGGTGATGATTGCGCACCGGCTGTCCACCATCATGCACGCCGACAGCATTCTCGTGGTCGAGAACGGGGTCGTGGTCGAGGCCGGCCGCCACGAAGAACTGCTGCGCAAGAGCAGCCGCTATGCATCGTTCTATCGGCTGCAGCTCAAGGAGCAGTCGCCGCCGCTTGCGGAGCCGGAACCGATTGCGGCCTCGTCGCTCTGATGCCGGCTGCGAAGGCTCGATTGACGGCGCGGCGACGGCGCTATGAGCGGAGCGTTCATCCCGCCAATTTTCACTTCCTCCAAGTTGAAAGACCAATGAGCACCGACGGCAAGACCTACGTCATTCCGCAACCGCCGCAGGCCGCAATTCCGGTCGCCGGCACTAGCAAATATTTCCCGGTCCGGCGGCTGTGGTGCGTCGGCCGCAATTACGTCGAGCACATCAAGGAGATGGGACAGGACGTCCGCGAGCCGCCGTTCTTCTTTGCCAAGCCGGCAGACGCCATCGTTCCGGACGGCGGTACGGCGCCTTATCCGTCGCTGACCAAAGATATGCATCACGAGATCGAGCTTGTGGTCGCGCTCAAAAGCGGTGGCCGCAACATCAAGGCTGAAAAGGCGCTGGACTGCATCTACGGCTACGCCGTCGGCATCGATCTCACCCGGCGCGATTTGCAGATCGCCTCGCGCAACATCAAGCGGCCCTGGGAGATCGGCAAGGCGTTCGATTATTCAGCCCCCTGTGGACCGGTGCGCCCAGCCGCGGAAATCGGCCATCCCGAGAAAGGCCGCATCACACTCAAGGTCAACGGCGAGGTACGGCAGGATGGCAACCTCGATCAGATGATCTGGAAAGTGCCCGAGATCATTTCGAAACTTTCGGAAATGGTTGAACTCGCGGCCGGCGACATCATCATGACCGGCACGCCGTCGGGCGTCGCCGCGACGGTGGCCGGCGACAGAATCGAATGCGAGATCGAGCATGTCGGCACGCTGCGCGTCGCCATCGGCGAACCGTTAAAGTAACTCGCACACCAATTACAAGCGAAGCCCGGATCAAGCTTTCAGCCCGGCTCGGCCGCCACGCACCAGGCGCAATCCGGCAGCCGGGGACCCGCGGCGATGGAACCGGAACCGGGATGATGCGTTAAACGGGCACTCGATTGGACCGGGAGATTATCCATGGGCGCCGCCCGCCGCATCACTTTGCGCGTAAAATCGCCGCTTCCGCTCGGCGACGTGACAATGGTGCCCGCGCCGCTGAGCGGCCGCTCGGAAGCCGAAATGGCTCGCGCTATGGCCGCCGCGCTTGCCGACGATGAATCAGTGACGGCCGCCGATGCATATCGTCGCGTCCGGCAGGCTTTCCCGTCCGCACCATTGAGTGCACGCGTCAGCACCCTGGCCATGTTGATGGACAGGATTCGTCGGCCCGCCAACTGAGCGGCCGCGTCATAATCCGAGATAGGCGCTGCGGACCCGGTCGTCGGCCAGCAATTCGGCACCGGCGCCACTCAAGGTGACGCGCCCGTTTTCCAAAACATAAGCGCGGCTTGCGAGCTTCAGTGACAACGCGACATTCTGCTCGACCAACAGACAGGTCACTCCAGCGCGATTGAGGTCGCGAATGGTGTCGAGCAATCGATGAACAATGGCGGGAGCGAGCCCGAGCGAGGGCTCGTCGAACATAATGAGTTGCGGCGCGCCCATCAGACAACGGCCAATCGCCAGCATTTGCTGCTCGCCGCCCGATAACGTGCCTGCCGGCTGGCGCACGCGTTCGGCCAGCACCGGAAACAGCGCCAGCACCCGCTCCCGGTTTTCGGCTCGGCTGGCGCGGGCGCGCGGCAGCATGGCGCCAATGTCCAAATTTTCGTCGACGGTCAAAGTCGGAAAGATCTGGCGGCCTTCAGCGACCTGCCCGATGCCGAGATTGCAGATGCGGTGGCTCGGCCAGCCCAAGATATTTTCGCCGCGAAATACCACCCGGCCGCTGGCCGACCGATTCATCCCGGCGAGCGCGCGAATGAGCGTGGTCTTGCCGGCGCCATTGGCGCCGACAATCGCGACGATCGCGCCATCTTCGACGTCGAGCGATACGCCATCGAGCGCCTGCACGTCGCCATAGAAGACGTCGAGCTGTTCGACCTGCAGCATCAAACCGGCTCCGCGCCAAGATAGGACTGCACGACGGCAGGATCGTGCACGATAGCTTCCGGTTTGCCTTGCGCAATTGCAATTCCGTGATCGAGCACCAATACGTTGGACGCGAGCGCCATGACTGCACGCATGACGTGCTCGATCAAAACAATCGCCAATCCGCTGTCGCGGTTGAGCGTCCGCAAGACCGCGACCATGCGGTCGCTTTCGGTCGGGCGCAGTCCGGCCATGACTTCATCGAGCAGCAGCAGCTTCGGTTCGGTCGCCAGAGCGCGCGCGACCTCGAGGCGCTTCCGATCCGGCAGCGTCAGCGTGGCGGCGGTTCGATTGCGCTGGTCAAAAAGGTCGAGGCGGCGCAGCAGCTCGCGCGCGCGTTCTCGGGCCTTGCCGACATCGCGACTATGCAGCAGCGCCCCGACGATGACGTTGTCCTCAACGGTCAAGGCGGGAAACGGTCGCACGATCTGAAAGGTGCGGCCGATGCCGCGCCGGCAAATCGCATCGGGAGGCAAGCCGCCGATCGGCTCGCCGGCAAAGTTGATCGAACCTTCGTCCGGCGCAATGGCGCCGGCGATCATGTTGAACAGCGTGGTCTTGCCCGCGCCATTGGGGCCGATGATCGCGAACAGCTCCCCGGCCGCTATCTCAAAACTGACGGCGTCCACGGCAACAAGGCCGCGAAACCGCTTGCTCACACCTTGCAGCGAAAGCAACGCGTTCATCGCCGCGCCTCCTCCACGCCGATCAGCCGCGCCAGCCAAGGCCACACGCCGTCGGGCAAGGCGACCACGACCAGCAATAGACAAACGCCATAGAAAACCTGCTTTGCCCCCGGCAGGTCGAAGCCTAAAGCCATCAGCGTGGTGTTGAGCGCTTCGGCGAGGCCGGTGAGCACGAAGGCGCCAAGGATTGGCCCGAACAGTGTGCCGATGCCCCCGATGATCGGGCCGAGAATTATCTCGATCGAGCGGGAAATATTGAAGACCTGTTCGGGGAACAAGTTGTTGTAGAAGAATGCATAGAACACGCCGGCGAAGGATGTGATGACGGCGGAGATCATTACCGCGGCCATCTTGTAGCGGAAACTATCGATGCCGACCGCACGCGCCGCTTGTTCGTCTTCGCGGATGGCCAGCCAGCAATAACCGACTCGGCTTTTCAATAACGCACGGCAAAGCACAAAGACGAGCGCCGAGGCGGCGAGGATCAGGTAATAAAACATCGTCGGATTGCCGCGCAGATGCCACAGATCGTTATGCGCATATTGCGCGACCGGCAGGAACAATCCCGCCGAGGCATTGACATAGTCCAGATGGTCGAAGCCGATGCGCGCAAATTCGGCAAAGGCAATGGTCAAAATTGCAAAATAAACACCGGCTACGCGGAAGCGAAACGCGAGAAATCCAATCGTGGCGCCGCAGGCCGCGGCCACAGGTATGACGGCGAGAAATCCGAGCCACGGAGCGATGCCGAAGCGAGCGAACAGCACCGCGGCAATATAGCCACCGAGACCGGCATAGATCGCATGGCCAAGCGAAAGCTGCCCGGCAAATCCCATCATGATGTTCCAGGCCTGACCGGTAAAAGCGAAGTAGAGAACCACGATCAGAACGGTCAGCAGGTAGTCGTTGATGAACCAGGGCGCGACCAAGAGAAGCGCGAGCAAAGTGCCGAGCAATATCATTGCCCGAGGGGCAACGTCGCCGAACACCGGCGCGGCCAGGCGGGCGAAACGATCGGTGAAATGAGCGGGCGTCTTGGTGGGAGTCCCGATGGGGATCTTGGTGGGGGTCTCGGCAGCCATCAGATCGATCTTCTGCCAAGAATTCCCTGCGGTCGAAACAACAGCACCAGAACGAGAATGGCGAAGGCGAACATGCTCTTAGCCGAAGGCGTGAATAGCAGCCCCGCCAGAGCTTCGGTTACGCCGATCAGGAGGCCGCCCAAAAGCGCACCCGCCATCGAACCAAGCCCGCCGGTAATGACAATGACGAAGGCGAGCAATGTATATGCCGGACCGATGATCGGCGTAACGTCGACGATCAAAGTCATCATGACGCCGGCGGCGCCGACGCAAGCCGCGCCAATGCCGAAGGTCAGCGCATAGAGCCGCTTGACGTCGAGGCCGACGACCAGCGCGCCAGTATAGTTATCCGCGCAGGCGCGTATCGCCTTGCCGAGCGGCGCAAAACGGAAAAACGCGAAGAGCAGCGCGGCAACCACGATCGCCGCAGCACCGGCATAAAGCTTGGTTGCGTCGACGATCAGCGCCCCTACTTGAAAACTGTCGAAGGTATAGGCGGTCTGCACCGTGCGCGCGTCCGGACCGAATACGATCAAAAGCGTGTTGACGATGATGAGAGCGAGCGCAACCAAGAGCAGGAACTGACTGTGCTCGGGACGGCTGATGAAGGGATTGATCAATCCGGCTTGGAGCGTATAACCGAACACGAACAGGACCGCCGCGATCGGCACAAGCATGACCAGGGGATCGAGGTTCAAGCTCGAGAACAACAGCACCGTCAGATACATTGCAATCGACATCATTTCGCCGTGGGCGAAATTGACCACGCGCACGACGCCAAAGATGACGGAAAGGCCGAGCGCCATCAGGCCATAAACCAGGCCCGTCAAAATTCCGGCAATGGTTACGTTCAGATAGACATCGATCGGCACCGCGCGGCCTCAGGCGCGGTTCGCATATGGCGCCATCGGCCATTCCGGCTTGGCGTTTGCCGCGTCTTTCGGCGCCAGCGTCACGAGCTTGCCGCCGCGGTTTTGGATCGTGCCGCACTTGAGCTTGTCGTTCTGGCCCTTGGCGTTGAACTGGATGCCGGGGCCGATGCTGACATTGTCGGCGATATTGGTGGTGCGAATGGCATCGGCCAATGCTTTCGGATCGCTGCTGCCGGCGCGCTTGTAAGCGTCGGCGGCAACCAACAGCGCCTCAAACGTGTAGACGTGGTTGGTGCTCAGGTTGATGCCGGGAAAGGCCTTGGCGAGCGCGGCGTCGAGCACTTTGGTGAGTTTCTTGTTCGGATCTTGGAACGGAACCAAGCTGATCGGACCGTTGGACAGTTTGCCGAGTGTCTTGAGGTATTGATCCTCGTACCAGCCCGGTCCCATGCTCAAGATCGCCTGCGGCGTCCAGCGCTGTTTGACCAGCTCCCGCGTAATCAGCATCGCATCGTTAAGCCGGCTGACGACGAGCAGTGCATCGGCATTGGCGCCCTTGGCTTTGGCAACTTCAACGGACAGATCGCGCGCGGTCGGATCATAGGCGATCTCATCAACGATCTTGTAGGGCATGTTGAACTTCGGCATCACCGCGTTGATGCCCTTCGACATCGCGGTGCCGAACGTGTCGTTGACGTGCATGTAAACGACGGACTTGGGCGACGCGCCGATGAGGCTGAACAATTCCAATTGATTCTCAAAAGCGCTGCTGAGAATCATCTGCGCGGTGAGGAAATTCCTGAACACGAATTTATAGCCTTGTTCGGTAATATCCGGCGCCGCTGCGATATTGATGACCAGCGGAATACCTTTTTGCTCGGCGACCTGCGCGATTGCGGTCGTCTGCCCGGAGTCGAAAGCGCCGATCAGGAGCTGCGCGCCATCATTGATAAGCTTCTCGGCGCGCTCGCGGGCGACATCGACATTGGATTCGGTATCGGCGTTCATCACCGCCAGTTCCGGCAGATTCAACGATTTGAGGATGCCCGGCGCGATATCGACGCCGCGCTGGCAGTCCTGGCCGATGCTGGCTTCGAAGCCGGACCGCGGCAGCAGAACGCCGACTTTCAGGGGCGGACGACCGCCGGCGCCCTGAGCGCGCGCGATCCCAGGCGCGGCCAGGCTTGTCACGCCGGCAACGGCGCTTGCGAGCAGTTGACGGCGGCTGAGGTGGATACGGCGCGGCATGGCGATCTCCTCCTTATGTTTGGCAAAATGCTAGAAAATGACCGTGCTGGGGGCAAGCCTTTGCTCAACAAGCCTTTGCTCAACAAGCCTTTGCTCAAACAGCCGTGCAAAGAAGAGGTTTGACCCTAAATCACGCAGCAAATAATCGCATCACGGCCTCCGCAATCCGCAATAGCCGGTGGTCCTGGCCATTGCGCGCGACTAGCATCAGGCCGACAGGAAGGCTTGCGTGAAGCGGCAGCGAAATCGCGCACAAATCGAAGAAATTGACCATGCTCGTGTTGCGCAGCACCGCTGCGTTGCGCACCGCAAAAACCTTCGGATCGTCGACTTCGGCGATGGTCGGCGCAACGATCGAGGCCGCAGGCATGACGAGCACGTCGAGCCCGGCCAGCCGAGCATCCATCGCCGCAACAAGACGACGGCGTTCGCGCAAGGTTTCGGCAAAATCCGCTTCGCCAACCGTGCAGCCACGCTCAATGCGGATGCGAACATTCGGGTCGATATCGGTCCCACGCCGGCGCAACCGGTCACGATGAACCGCGCAGGCCTCCGGCGGGATCACTCCGCCTCTCTCATTCACCGCAACCCAGTCGTCAAGGAGCGGTAGTTCCTCATGGCTGACGCGGACGCCGCCGGCATCAAGACGCACGATAGCTTGCTTGAAGGTCGGAGTGACAATATCGTCGAGCCGTTCCAGCAGGAGCCCTTCGGGGAGGCCAAAGCGCAAGCCGCCAAGCCCGATCGGCTCGAGCGGCACAAATTCTTCGCCTGCCATGATCGCGTCGGCTTTGGCGCAATCGGCGACGTTGCGACCGATTGGTCCGACCGAATCGAGCGTCTTGCTCAGCGGAAAAGCGCCCTCGGTCGGAACGCGCTGGCGGCTTGGCTTGAAGCCGACCAGACCGCATAGAGCGGCAGGAATCCGCACCGACCCGCCGGTATCGGTGCCGATTGCTAGGTCGCACATGCCGTCGGCAACCGCGACCGGCGCGCCGGCAGAGGAGCCGCCCGGCACACGGGCGCGATCGCGCGGATTGGCGGGCGTGCCGAAATGCGGATTGGCGCCGATCCCCGAAAATGCGAACTCGGTCATATTGGTCTTGGCTACGATGACGGCTCCCGCCTGGCGCAGCCGCTGCACGATGACCGCGTCGGCCGCTGCCGGAGCCGCTTCCTCGGCCAAGATCTTCGAGCCAGCCCTGGTCGGTTCACCGGCAACATCGAAGAGATCCTTGATACTGACGATGACGCCGTCGAGAGGCCCGAGCGAGCGGCGACGCGCGGCGCGCGCGTCGCTGGCATCGGCCGCCACTCGCGCGGCGGCGGTATAGACCGTGAGGCAGGCGCGTGTCCCCTCGCCTTTCGGATCGGCGATGCGCGCCAGCGCTTGTTCCAGTCGGTCGCGACAAGTGTGAGCTGTCATGGTTACTCGCTAAGGTTATTCGCCAAGGATTTTACGGGAGATGTCTCTGCGGCAGCGCATCGGCGGGATTTGCCGACCATATAGCAAACCTGCAGCAAACCTGCGATCATTCGCGGCAGTGCCAGCGCGAGGCGTCGCGACCGGCGCGCCGCACCCAAACAATTTGACGAGGAATGATGGCCAACGGCAAACCGAGAATCGCCTTCATCGGCTTCGGCGAAGCCGGCCAGGCGATCGCCGCGGGACTGCGTGATGCCGACACCGCGCAGATGACCGCCTGGGATATTCTTTTTCCGCAGCCCGCGGGCAGCAAGCTGCGGCGGGCCGCCGATGCAAGCGGGGTGCATTGTGCGCTTTCCGCAGCCGAGGCGGTGCGGCAAGCCGAGCTCGTCATTTCCGCAGTGACCGCGGCATCGAGCGGCGAGGCGGCGGAATCGGTGAAGGCGCATCTGCGCGGAAATCCGTTCTTCCTCGACATCAATTCGGTGTCGCCCGGCCGCAAGCAGGACAGCGCCAAACTGCTCGGCGCTGCCGCACGCTACATTGACGTCGCCGTGGTAGCGCCGATCCACCCGGCGCGCCATCAGACGCCGATGCTCATTGCCGGACCGGACAGCCAAGCCGCCGCGACGACGCTCGCTGGCCTCGGCATGCGCGCAACAATCGCCGGCGCCGAGATCGGCGCGGCGGCGGCGATCAAGATGGTGCGCAGCGTGATGATCAAGGGCATCGAGGCACTCACGCTCGAGTGCTTTTTGGCCGCCGCGCGCGCTGGCGTGATCGATGAAGTCGCCGCATCGATGCGCAACAATTATCCCGGGCTCGATTGGGCAAAGATCGTGCCCTACAACCTGGAACGGATGGCGGTGCACGGTGAGCGGCGCGCCGCCGAAATGGAGGAAGTAGCCGAAACTTTGCGCGAGCTCGGGGTCGAGCCGCTGATGACAAACGCCGCGGTCGAACGCCAGCGCGAAATGGCTGAAATCGGGCAGCAGCAAAACGTCCGCAGCGTTCTCGACAAGGACCGCGCCGCCATGCTCGGCGCGATCAGCGCCGCGGCGCGCGATCGTCATTAAACCTATCGCCGACGACCCTTGCGGCGTTCGCGCACCGTGCCGCGCGCCGACCTCGCCATCGGGCGGCGGGGCGCCTTTGCCGGCATGCGGCGCGGCGGCAGGCCGCCGCTCGCCTCCAAACGCGCACTCCAATATTCCCAAGTTCTGGTCACCACATTCGGCATTGCGCTTAGCGTGCCGGCCAATTTGATTTCACCCCGGTGCAACGGCTGCGGGGTGCCAAGCGCAAGCGCGCGCAGCTGATACTCGGCGTTCTGGCACATGAAGATCGCGCGCGCTACGAGCTCCTTCAAATTCGCACCGACCACGGTCGCGCCGTGCCTGTTCATCAGCACGGCGGAATGTTGACCAAGTGCGCGAGCGAGCGAGCGCCCCTCTTCCGGCTTGACGACCAGAAGATTGGTGGCGCCGAATTCGTCGTATTGGTCCCAGAATGGCGCCTCCTCGCCCATCGCCGCGCCGAGATGAAAAACCGGGATGATTGGCTTGCCGGCGATACAGAACGGCATCACCGCCGGAGCATGATGATGGCACACCGCGACCACGTCGTGGCGCGCTTGATAGATGCAGCCGTGAATGACGCGCTCCGCATAGAGCAGCGCTTTCGGCGGTCGTACCGGCTCGGAATCGAGCGTGAATTCCAAAATATCGTCAGGCTCGATCAACAATGGCGAGCGCGAGCGTGACAGCAAATAGCGGTCGGGATCATTCGGATGCCGCACGCTGACATGACCGAAAGCATCGAGAACGCCTTCATGCGCGAGGATGCGGTTGGCGAGCGCCAATTCCTCGATCGCAGCCGTTATTCCATTGAGCACAGTTTCCCCCAGTTTCTCCCTCGAATGGCCGTCATTTTACGCGGCCAAATTCGATCAGGTCGTCAAATCGCGCACGTTGAAGGCGCGGATCGGCCGATGCAGACCTTTGAGGTCGAGCTCGCCGAGCGCTTCGAGTTCGGCGAACTTTTCAACCGCGACCTGGACCCGACCATCGATCAAAATCTGTCCGTCATTGGCGTGCGCGCATAACCGCGCACCGAGATTGACCACCGTGCCGTTCGCCGAATAGTGGAAGCGGCCCGCATAGCCCACGTTTCCCAGCGTTGCATGGCCCGACGCGATGCCAATTCCGAAACCGAGCTCGTGACCGAAGCGGCGCCATTTCTCGGCAAGCGCCGCCATTTGGCTGCGCATCTCAACTGCCATACGCACGGCGCGCACCGCCGGATCGGAACACGGAATCGGATCGTTGAAGATGATCAACAGGCCGTCGCCCGCGAAATGCTGCAAAGTGCCTTCGAAGCGGTCGATCGATTCGCCGAGACAGCGATAATATTCCTGCAGCACCGTGATGATGTCTTCGGGCTCGGCGTGTTCGGCAAATGCGGTAAAACCGCGAAGATCGCAGAACACCGCGGTAATGTCGCGCCGGTGGCTCTCCAACAGCTTCTCGTCCGACACCACGAGCTTGGCGATCTGCGGCGAGAGAAAACCTTTAAGCTTGTTCATGCGGTCGAGCTCGGAGACCTGCTCGTTCACGCGCTGCTCAAGCGTTTGATTCCAGCTCGCTAGGTCCTTCGCTTGGGCCTGGACCTGATCGTGCAATTCCTTGATCCGCAGCATCGAGCGTACGCGGGCGACCAGCGCCGCCTGGTCGATCGGTTTGGTCAGATATTCGTCGGCGCCGGCGTCGAGCCCGGTGACTACGTCCTGGGAGGCCGCCCGCGCGGTGCAGAGAATGATCGGCATGAACGGCATCGCCGGATCTTTCTTCAGCCGCCGGCATACCTCAAAGCCGTCGAGCTTCGGCATTTCCACGTCCAGCAGTATGAGATCGGGGCGATGTTGCGAGGCGCTCGCCAGCGCCTCCTCGCCGTCGGCGGCTTGCAGCGTTTCATAGCCGTGCTTGGACAGCCGGGTGACGAGGATGTCCCGGTTAGTCTCATTATCATCGACGATGAGAATGCGGGCCGGATTGTGCATGAGACTCTGGATGCTAGGGCAGAAACTCTTTGATCTTGGCGAGCAGCTGGCGCGGACTGTAAGGCTTGGTGACATAAGCATCGCAGCCAGCGGCATGCGCTTTGCCGTCATCGCCGCTCAAGGCATATGACGTGACCACGATGATCGGGATCTTTTTCAGCTCGGGATCGGCCTTGATGCGGCGGGTGGCTTCATAACCGTCCATCAGCGGCAGTTGGATATCCATGAGAATGAGATCGGGGCGCTGCTCTTTCGCCGCAGCAACGCCGGCCTCGCCATCCCAAGCCTCGGTCATTTCGTAACCGACGCTGCCTAACAGGTCGCGCAGGATCTGACGATTGTCCTCCTGATCCTCGACCACAAGTATGCGCTTGCTCATGCCTTCCCCGCCTGATGTTCGACGCGCACCGGAACCGTGAAGAAAAATGTCGAGCCGTTGCCGAGCGTCGATTCGACCCACAGCCGGCCGCCATGCATCTCGACGATCCGCTTTGCGATTGCCAAGCCGAGGCCGGTACCGCCCTTGGCCTTGGTGTGCGTGCTCTCCGACTGCTGAAACTCTTCAAATATCTTGGCCTGATCAGCCTCGGCGATGCCCGGTCCGGTGTCCGCGACCGCGACCGTATAACTGCCGTTGGCCGTGGAAGCCTTCATCGCGACTTCGCCGGTATCGGTGAATTTGATGGCATTGCCGACGAGGTTTAGGAGCACCTGCGACAGCCGCCGTTCGTCGCCGCGCGCGGGCGGCAAATTCGGCGGCACGTCGAGCTTGAAGTTCAGCTTCTTGTTGCCGGCAAGCGGCTCGACTGCGACATAGACGCCCTGCATCATGTCCTTGATCGAATAATCATTGAGCGAAAGAACGAGCTGACCTGCCTCGATTTTCGACAAATCGAGCACGTCGTTGATCAGGCCAAGCAGATGCTTGCCGTTGGTCTGGATGCGCTCGAGCACGTTGCGCATCTTCTCCGGCGCGTCGCCGTAGATGCCGTCAAGGACAAGCTCGGCATAGCCGAGGATCGCGTTCAGCGGCGTACGCAATTCGTGGCTCATATTGGCGAGGAATTGCGACTTGTGTTTGCTCGCCTCCTCGACCTGGCGACTCTTTTCCTGAATCTCCTCGAACAGGCGCACGTTCTCAATGGCGATCACGGCCTGGTCGGCGAAGGTTGTAGCGAGCTCAATCTGTTTATCGGTGAACGGCCGTACCGCGGTGCGGCCCAGAATGATGATGCCGATCGGGTTGCCTTCGCGCAGCAGCGGCACACCAAGGTAAGTATGGAAACCAGCCCGTCGCGTGATTGCGGTCATCGTATATTCCGGGTCGATCTGCACGTCGGCGACATGAACAGGTTTGCCTTCCAGCAAAACTCGACCCCCGACCGTCCCTCGGCCCGGTTCAATAGGATGATTTTGCATATATTCGCTGTACTCGCTTGGCACACCGCGAGTAGTGACATGAAGGAAGCCCAGGCCCTTCGGCCGGCGAATTGATACCATCTCCGCGTCGCACAGGCGCGCGACCGATTCAACCAGCGTATTGAGCACCGACTGTAGATCGAAGGTCGAGCGGCTGATGATTTTCAGCACTTCCGCCGTCGCGGTTTGTTGTTCCAACGACTCCGAAAGCTCATGGGTGCGCTGCTGCTCGGCCTCGAACAACCGCACATTCTCGATCGCGATCGCCGCCTGATCCGCGAAGGTCGACAGCAGCGCAATGTGCTTTTCTTCAAAGGGCCGCACTTCCGTACGGCGAATCAGAATGGCGCCGAGCGCGCGTCCTTCGCGGATCAGTGGCACGGCGAGAGTTGTGTGATGGCCGAATCTTTCTGCCAACTCCCGCCCGCGCACAAATTCGTCGCCGGCCTGCTGTAGATCATCGACATGGATCGGCTGCATATCGACGACGGACCGGCCCGAGATTGTGGAGCGATCCAGGGGAAGCGGCGGCTCAGTGTGGCTTGGCCGCCCAAGGTCGCCGAAACTGGCCGCAATTTTTAACGCGGCATTTTCAACAATGAAAATATCTGCGTATTTCGCCTCACAGATGCGAGCGGCGTGTTCGGCGACCGAATTGAGCACCGGCAGCACGTCGCTCGGAGAATTCGAGATCACCCGCAGGATTTCGCTGATGGCGGTTTGTTGCTCGAGCGACTCACTCAACTCGTGGGTGCGCTGCTCGACCTTTTTTTCAAGGTCGGCGTAGGATTCCTGCAGCTTGCCGGCCATGTCGTTGAACTGATTGGCCAGCGCTTCGACTTCGTCGCCGCTCTTGATCGTGATGCGCTGGCCGAGGTCCCCGCTGCCGATGCGAGCCGCGCCCGCCCGCAGCGCCTGGATCGGCACCACCATGCGTCCCGCCAGGAACATGCCGGCAATGAAGGCAAGCGCCAGCGCGCCGAGGAGGACATAACCGGTGCGCAGGATCGACCGGTACAGCGGCGCATAGGCCTCCTCGATCGGGGTCTCGACGAACACGAACCAGCCGAGCGGATTGACCGGGGCGTAGGCGGTCAGCACTTTGTGGCCGCCGATATCGTCGGCTTCCTGCACGGCCTCGCTCGCGGAGCCTGCGCGCGCGCCGCGGACCTGCGCCAGGCGCGACATATCGGTATTGCGCAGCACCAGACTGATATCGGGATGGGCGATCAGCCGGCCGGCGGAATCGACGACGTAGGCGCGGCCATGCTCGCCGACCTTGATCTTGGAAACCACATCCCAGATCAGCTTGAGATTGACCTGCGCGATGCTCACCCCGGTGTCGCGCCGGGTGCCGGCGAGCGACAGCGTCATGTACGGCTCGGACTCGCGGCGAAAGTAAACCGGGCCGTAATACACCTTGTGCGCCACGGCTTGGGTGAATTCCGGCTTTTGCGAGTAGTCGATGCCGCTGCCGACCACGTCCATCGTCAGCCGTGAAACCTTGAGCTGCTCGTGGCCCGCAGCATCGATTTGAGCAAGCTCGGTGATCGCCGGTACCTGGCGTAAAAGCCGCAACGCATCGAAACGGCGCTGATCGAGCGTACCGTCCGTCCATGGCAGCTGCGTGGTCCAACCGACCTGGCTTTCGATTTGGGTAATGAATTCCTCGATCTTGTCGGCGGCGGCAACGGCCTGCTGTTCCTGGATGCTGATCAAGGAGCCCTTGTGCTCTTGATATGAGAACCAGACTTCGAACCCGCCATTGGCGACCAGCGCCAGCACGACGACAGTGACGAACAAAAGGGTATATTTGAAAAACAACCGGCTGCGCATGATCGACGCGCCGACGCCCGAAGGCGGCACGCCGGCACGATCCGTCAGATCGGCTTTAAGTCCGCCGCTTTTTTGGTCGACATCGGCTTTCATTGCATCATCTTAGCATTCGAAAAGGCGTCGTGCCCGTGTCATTCAATCACCTCGTCGGCCCTAGCAAGCAGTGCGGGCGGAATTTCAACCCCGATAGCGCGCGCGGTTTTTAAGTTAACAACGAGTCCGAACGAAATCGGCTGCTCGATCGGAAGTTCGCCGGGTTTGGCGCCGTGGAGAATTTTATCCACATAGCGGGCGCCGCGGCGAAACAGATCCGGCAGGCTCGTGCCGTAGGACATCAGCCCGCCTTCAACGACATTGCGCCGGAGCTGGAACATTCCCGGAATCCGATTCTTGAGCAGGAAATCGATCACCTGCGCCATATGGCTCTGATGCATCGCGTCGTTGCTCGTGAGCACTGCATCCGGCCGGTTCGACAGCATTGCGGCAAAGGCTCGCGGAAAATCGTCGGCGGTGCGCGCCTCAACCGGCGTCAGGCTCATCCCGAAGTAGGGCGTGGTCTTCCATAATTCATCTAATATCGCGGCGCTTGATGCATTGTTTGGATTCCAAAGCAAAGCCAGGCGCGAGACTGTGGGAATGGCGTCGCGCAAGACCTGCAGCCGTTTAGTGACGATATCCGGACCGAGAGCGGTGTTGCCGGTGATATTGCCACCCGGATGCGCGAAATTGGCGACCAGCCCCGCGGCGCCAAGATCGCCGACACCGATGACGACGATGGGAATGGATTTGGTCGCTTGTTGCGCCGCCTGGCCGGCCGGCGTGCCATACACCGCAATGACGTCAACGGGCATCTGGGCCAATTCACGCGCTGCGCTGGCCAGCCGATCGGGCATTCCGTCCGCCCGGCGATATTCGAACGCGATGTTTTGGCCCTCGGTATAGTTCAGTTCGTGCAGCTCTTGGCGAAATGCGTCCCAGTCGGCACCATCGTCGATGATGCCGACGCGCGCGATCTTTGCCGCGCCGACACTCCCAAGCGGGCATGCGGCCGCAAAGGCCGCCGTTCCGCCAACGAGCCTTATGATCTGCCTACGGTCCATCACTCGTGTCCCGGACGCTGAATAAGGCTATCACATTCTGCGCGGACCCTTATGCGGGACCGCTGTACGGGCTGTGGCGCCACGCGATCAAGCG
This sequence comes from Xanthobacteraceae bacterium, assembly GCA_049286035.1. Lineage (GTDB taxonomy): Bacteria > Pseudomonadota > Alphaproteobacteria > Rhizobiales > Xanthobacteraceae > BOG-931. Next base: position 168 of record JBAQBC010000427.1, on the reverse strand, counting down.
GGAACGCCGGCTCTATCACGATGGGATATCTCGACGACGCGTGCGCGCGCAGCGAGCGCGTCGACCAGAGCGTCGGCCTTGGCCTTGTTTGCGCTGTCGAGATTGGCGTCCCACTCATCAAGCAAATAGACCTCGGCCTCGGTGGAATTAACGATTTCCTCAAGCGAT